>JAGDMS010000192.1 GCA_017860575.1 Deltaproteobacteria bacterium
TGCGAGCAGTAGCTGCAGTCCTCGGGACACAACCCGCTGCGGGCGTTACGCAACAGGCAAATCTTCACGCGCCGCCCCCAATGCCGTTCCCGAATGCGGAAGGCCGCGTGGAGCAGCTTTGTCAATTCCTCGTCCGGCGTGGCGAGAATTCCTTGAGCGTCGTCATAATCGATCGCGCCGCCTGCAAGGACGGTCTCGGCCAACACGTCGAGGGGTGCCTCAGAAGTATACTCGGCATGAACTTGCATATCTTGAGCACGTACCAACATGGGCGGCGGCCCGCAAGTGACTCCTGGGCTGCGGCTGATGGCCCGCACCGCGGTCCCGGGGAGCGTTTCTAGCAGTTGCGTCTCCTGGAGCGCGGACCGCACGTCTGACCGAAAACATCTCGACCCAGCGCGTGCCTTCAGCTAGGGTCGCCACGACTTGTGCACTGGCGCTTCGGAGAGAAGAGATGCCGAGGCGGCCTCGCGATGGGGCGGGGATCGCTTGCGGTGGCCACACCAGGATCGTTGAAATGATGGCCCCGGCGGTTCTTGGGCCTGAGGAGGGAATGCGATGACCGGCGACACGGCAGTTGAGGTGGAGCGCCGCGGTCGGGTGTTGATCGTCACGATGCGGCGCGAGGAGAAGCGCAACGCGCTGAACCCTGCCATTACCGCCGGCATCGACGCGGCGATGAACCAACTCGAGGATGATCCAGAGTTGTGGTGCGGCATCTTGACCGGAGGGCCGACGATCTTTTCCGCCGGCGCCGACCTGACGATTGGGCCGGGTGACCCGACGCCGCGGGGCGGTCTCGTCGGCTTGATTCGGCGGCAGCGGTCGAAGCCGCTAATCGCTGCGGTTGAAGGCCTGGCGTTGGGCGGTGGGCTGGAGTTGGTTTTCTGTTGTGACCTTGTCGTCGCGTCCACGACGGCAGCGTTCGGCCTGCCCGAGGTGAAGCGTGGACTGATGCCGGACTTCGGGGGAGCGTTTCGCGTGGCCCGACTCCTTCCCCCCAATGTGGCCCGGGAACTGCTGCTGACCGGCGATCGCCTCTCGGCCGAACGGGCCGAGCGTCTGGGCTTTGTCAACGTTCTCGCCGAGCCCGGCGGTGCCATTGCCGCCGCCATCGCGTTGGCCGAGCGGATCTGTGTCAACGCTCCACTCGCGGTCCGCGAGTCACTGGGCATCGTCAATCGTGTGGTGACCGGCGACGAGGCGGACCTGTGGGAGGACACCGACGCGGCACATCGGCGACTGCTCTCGACCGCCGATGTTGCGGAAGGCGTCGCGGCGTTCTTTGCGCGCCGCACGCCCAACTGGCAGGGCCGATGAGACCGTGAGCTACCGTCGTGCCCATTATCTCACCCTGTGCGCTGGCATCACCTGCATCGCATCGTGCATGCCACCCGCGCCACCGGTGCCTCCGACGGTTCCGACCCCCGCCTTGTCGGAGGAGGACCTCAAACCGGAGGAACGACCAGACATCACCATCACGGACCTCGAGGAAGTCTCCTCGCCGGATCACAAAGTGGTGACCGTCACGGGCACGTTGGTGAACCGGGGAATGGGAGCGACCCGCGAGGTGTACGTTCGCGTCGAAGCGCTCAATCGGGAGGGCGCCGTGGTTGCCACTGCTGATTCCGACACGATCGGCGGTCGCATCCTGCCGGGAGCGACGGCCCGCTTCTCGGTGCGGTTGGAGAACCGTGCCGACATCGAGCGCTATCATGTCGAGGCGCTGGCGCGGTGAGGGGGGTGACGGTCAATAGTCGACAGTCGACAGTTCAGAGTCGAGCGTTCTGTGGCCTCCATCAACGTGATAGCTCAGTTGCGCGGCATCTTTCGTGAGATGCTGGGTATCACCCCCACGCTTGACCTGCATGGGTTGGGCGTGCAGGAGGCGTTGGCGGAGACGGAGCGCTTCCTGCGGCAGGCGCAGTCGGTGAACGAGCCGGTGGTCCGCATCGTGTACGGCAAGGGGCGCGGTAGCCCGGGCGGGCGCGGCGTGCTGCGCGAGGTGGTGCCGCGTTGGCTTGACGGCGACGGCGCAGCGCTGGTCGTGCGCTACCAGCGTGTGCCGGACGCCTCGGGTGCCGATGGCGCGGTGAAGGTGTGGCTGCGACGACCGCGCTCGCGCTAGAGACCGGCCCGCTCCCAGGTTGCTTTACGTGGAGGAGACCCGGCGGCTCGCTACGGCACTGCGGGGGCACAAAGGGGAGGACGGTGTCGGCGGGCCCGGTCATCACACATCTTGAAAGATCGGATCGGGGCACGGCGCAGTGCGCCGAGTGGTTTCTTCTGCGCGTGCCGTTCCGCTACCATTACCCAGCGCCCGGAGAGTAGCCGACATATGGTCCAGGAAGTCTGCCCGTCCGAATCACCCGTCTTGCGATCCATTGGTCGCGCCCTACCGGAGCACTACTTCCGCCAGGAAGTTCTTACCGAAGCGCTCGCAGACGAGTGGAGACTTACGGGCGAGACGCGCGCGCATTTCGAGCGTTTTCACCGAGCGGTCGGTGTTCGCGGCCGCCATCTCGCGCTGCCGATGGCGCGCTATCGGGATGTCGACACTTTTGCGAAGGCCAACGACGCATGGATTGATGCTGGTTCCGACCTCGGTACCCTGGCCGTGCAGGCGGCGCTGGCAGAGGCCGATGTGGCGGCAGCTGAGGTCGACCATCTGTTCTTCACGACAGTTACGGGAGTCGCATCGCCGGGTATCGACGCCAAGTTCATCAACCGGCTGAACATGCGTCCGGATATCAAGCGTACGCCCATGTTCGGTCTCGGATGTGTGGGTGGCGCGGCGGGACTGGCACGGGCGGCAGACTACCTGCGGGCATTTCCAATGCACACGGTTCTCCTGGTCTCCGTCGAACTCTGCTCACTGACGTTGCAGCTTCATGACCGATCGGTTGCGAACATGATTGCATCGGGGTTGTTTGCTGATGGTGCTGCCGCGGTGGTGTTGTTCGGTGGGGCACGGGCAGGCGGTGCGGCAGTGCCGCGCATTCTTGCGTCGCGCTCGATGTTCTTTCACGACACGGAGGAGCTGATGGGCTGGCAGATTCGTGACAGCGGATTTCAGGTGCTCCTTGCAGCGGGGGTTCCGCACCTCGTCCGGACGCGGCTCCGGGCCGGCGTCGATGCGTTTCTGCAGGCCCAGGGGCTCGCCCGGCGTAACATCCGCCATTGGATCGCACACACCGGGGGGCCGAAGGTGCTGCAGGCAATGGAATCGAGTCTCGAGCTGCCCGCCGACGCACTGGCGCGTTCCTGGGCGTCGCTGGCGGCGATAGGAAATCTCTCGTCGGCATCGGTGCTTTTCGTCGCAGGGGACCTTCTCGACTCGCGCGCGGCGCGGCCCGGCGACTATGGATTGCTGCTCTCGATGGGACCCGGTTTCTGCGGTGAATTGGTGCTCTTGCAGTGGTGACGTTGGGGGCCGCGTGTTTTTATTGTCCGAGGCCGGGTGATGGCCGACGCTAAAGCAGCTCAATCCGCGCGCGCGCCGCATCCCGCACGGTGGGATGTTGTCATCGTCGGAGGTGGACCTGCGGGACTGGCCACAGCCATCGCGGCGACGGGTCAGGGGCTGTCGGTCCTCGTGCTTGAACGGCGCGCCTTTCCCCCCGATAAGGTCTGCGGCGAAGGAGTATTGCCGCCCGGCGTGCGCGCGTTGGAGCACTTGGGAGTGTTCCCGTATCTCGACCGGCGATGGACCCACCGCTTCTCCGGAATTCGTTTCATTCAGGAAGACCGATCCTCGATTGAGGCGCTGCTGCCGGGTGCGGGTGGATTGGGTATTCGTCGCACCGCGCTGGTCGAGGCGATGACGCGCCGCGCGCAGGACCTGGGGGCGGTCGTTCGGCATCAATGCGCTGTGTATCGCGTCGTGCGCGAGCCGACGCAGGTGGTGGTCCACACCAGCGTCGGGACGGTGTGCGGGCGCATGGTCGTTGCCGCCGACGGCCTCAACTCGCTGCTCCGTCGCACGGCCGGGCTCGAGGCCGATTCTTCCTGGCGCCGTCGCTTTGCCTTGCGTCAACACTTCCGAGTGCAACCGTGGACTGACTTGGTCGAAGTCTATGTGGACCGCGTTGGGGAAGCCGTTGTCACCCCTGTCTCCGATGACTGCGTCAACGTCAACTTCGTTTGGGAGGACGGAGTGATTGCGGAGCCGGGGGTGCAGAGCCTCGCCCGCCGGTTCCCAGCGCTGCAATTACGGCTCGCTGGTGCTCCCGCGATCTCGTCGGCGCAGGGTGCGGGACCAATGCCGCGACGTGTGACGGGCCGCTGCTCCGACCGAATGGCATTGGTTGGTGATGCAGCGGGGTTTGTGGACTCAATCTCGGGCGACGGATTGTCGGTCGCCTTGAACTCGGCGCTGCTCCTCGGGCGCCATCTGCCGGCCGTGCTTGCGGACGGCGCAATGCGGGCAAGCATGCGGACATACGAACGCGCCGCGCGCCGGCTGTTCCGTCGCTACTGGCTTGTAACAACGGGACTGCTCGTGCTCGCCCGGCATCCGCGCGCCAGGGCGGCGGCGATCAACTATCTGGCGACGCATCGTGCGATTGGGGCTGCGCTCACGCGGCGCGCGATGCAAATGATGGTGTCGGTGGCATAAGCCGCGATGACTCGTTGCGGACCAGCACCAATCCTGCAGGCGATTGCGGTCTCGAAGAGCTACGGCAGTCGCCGCGTGCTCGATGGCGTCAGCCTGGATGTGAACCCCGGGGAGATCGTCGGTCTGCTCGGACCGAACGGTGCCGGGAAAACGACAACCCTCTCTATCCTGGCGACCGTGCTCCGCCCAGATTCGGGTCGGGTGCTGATTCAGGGCACGCCAGCTCACGAGGACCCCCGCCGGCTGGGCCGGTTGCTCGGCCTGGTGCCGCAGTCGCTCGCGTTGTACCCGACGCTCAGTGCGGCCGAAAACGTGTGGCACTTTGCCCGGATGCAGGGACTCGCTCGCCGCGATGCACGTGCCGCGTGCGCGCGGGTTCTCGACGAAGTGGGGCTGCGCGACCGGGCGCACGATCCGACCCGGTCGTTATCGGGGGGAATGAAAAGACGCCTCAATTTGGCGTGCGGGATCGTGCATCGGCCGGCGGCATTGTTGCTCGACGAAACCACGGGGGGTGTCGACCTCGAGTCGCGTGAGCAGATTCTGACTCTTGTGCGGCAGGCCGCTGAGACCGGTGCGGGGATAATCTACAGCACCCATTACATGGAGGAGGCGGAACGTATCTGCGACCGTGTGCTGCTCATCGATCGTGGTACACTGGTCGCGGCTGGTCCGGTCGATGAGCTCATTGCCCTCGGTGGTGGGCGGCCGCGCATGGAAGTCACCTACCGTGGCCACTTGGCCGACAACTGGCTGTGCGACCTTGCTGGGGTGCGGGAGATCGCCGGCTCAGGCGGGCACGGCAGATTGACGGTGGAGATGACGAAGCCGGCGCAGCTGGGCGACGTGCTTCAGCATCTGAAGAATTTGCGGGTGCACGTGATCGACTTTACCCTGCACAGTCCAAACCTCGCGGATGCGTTCCTGGCGTTGACCGGGCGCTCCCTGCACGACAGCGCACCGGAGGAGGCCGAGCGAAACTGATGCTGCGGGCGACCTGGTTGACGGTTCAGAACGAGGCGCGGCTCCTGCGCAAGGATCCGATTGTTTTGTTTATGCTCTTGCTCGCACCCGTCGTGATCATCACCGTTGCGGGCTATTCGCTCGGCAATCTCTACGGGAACGGGAGCAATACGGTTCACGTCCCGATCATCGACCGGGACCGCGGCCAAGTGGCCGCTGCTATCATCGACGCCTTGGGCCGAGAGCGCGCGGTTGCGGTGGAACGCGTGGCTGATACGACCGACGCGCAAACGTTGGTACGGACACGAGATCGTACGCCGCTTGCCATCGAGATTCCTCCCGGTACGAGTAATGCCATCGCCGAGGGCCGTCCGGCGAGCCTCATCTTGTACGTCGACCCAGTCCGACGCCTCGAGGTCAACCAGCTGGAGCTTCGTCTCGCCGATTTTTGCCGGAGCCTGTCTGCGGCCGCGCAAGCGACAGCGCAACAAAGGCTAGCGGACTCCGCGGCGGATCTCCGAGCTCAATTGAAGCGGCTCGCGACCGCATTGACCAAGGAGCGGCTGCAAATCCAGCAGGAGCTGGCGCAGCAACAGGCGGCGATTGTCGCGTCGATCAACGCACAAGTCGGCAACGGCATTAGGCAGGTCGCCAGAGAGATTGAAACAACCGTCCGGATGCATGAACAGCAAGCGTGGGGCGAGCTGCAAAGACAGCTGTCCGCGCGACAAGAGATACTGCTGAAGGTGCAACGGTACCTGGTTGAACTGCAGGCCAGCCAAAACGGTTTCGAGATTTGGCTGGAGACGCTCAAGGAAAGGGCCGGGAGGCATGCGTCCGACATACCGCCGCCACCTGCCTTCCCGGTGCCGCCGTCCGAAGCGGCGCTCGCTGAACTGGCGCGTCCGATAACACCGCCGTCGTTTGCGTCGTTACCGCCGAGATCGTCTCTGCTCCCGTCACTCGCACTGAAGGTTCCCGCGCTTTCTCCAGGGAGCGAGGGCGAACTCGCGAGTGAACTTGGGTCCTTGCGAGACGCCAGCGTCCCGGCACTTCCCGGCACCCTAGGGCTAATTGAGCGACCGGCAGTCGAGGGTGGTAGCGTCGCCATCAGCGCATTTGATCAATATGTGCCCGGCTTCGGCGTCACCTTTCTGCTGATCGGCATGTTGTTGGGGATTTCACTGACACTGTTTGACGAGCGCGAGTGGGGGACGCTCAAACGCTTGCAGGTCAGCGGCGTGCCGTTGGCGGGTGTACTGCTTGGAAAATTGAGCGCGCGTTTTGTCGTCGGTACGGTGCAGATGACGATCCTTTTTGTTGTCGGCTGGGCGCTGTTCGGTATTTCCCTTGGCCGCCACCCCTTCGCCTTGGGGTTTCCGATCGTCAGCATGTCCTTTGCTGCCGCGGCATTTGGGTTGGTCATCGCCGCAGTCGCTCGTGCGCACGACTCGGTCATGCCCCTCGGTACCGTGTCGAGCATGGCGATGTCGGCCATTGGCGGATGCTGGTGGCCGCTTGATTTCGAACCCGGCTGGATGCGTGCGATCGCATGGTCCTTGCCCACGACGTGGACGATGCAAGTTTTCAACGACCTCATGATCCGGAATCAGCCGGCATCGTCAGTGCTGTGGCCGTGCGCCGTCACGATGAGTATCGGTTGCCTTTTCCTGGCCATCGGACTGTGCGCCTTCCTGAAACTCAACAAATAGCGAGGACCCTCCGGATCCCGCGCTGGTGACATGGGTGTGACGATGCGGTGGAACCCGGACAGTATTAGAACCGTTTTTTGTATCGCGGTGGTCACGACGGCCCTTGCGTGGGGGCCAGCGGCGGCTCTGGCTGCGGAGACACAGCGGGCCGTATGCGAGCTGGAACCCGGGAAGAGCGCTATACAATTCACACTCGAGGCCGCGCTGCATAGGGTACACGGAGCCTTTGCCCTGAAACGCGGGACCCTTGTGGTCGACCTCGACACGGGCAAGGCCGAAGGGCTCATCGTTGTCGATGCGGCAAGTGGCGACAGCGGTAATAGGTCGCGAGACCAGCAAATGAAAGCGTCGGTCCTCGAGGTGCAGAAATTTCCGGACATCACGTTCAGCCCGCTGCACGTCGATGGCCATCCTGTTCGGGACGGCGCTTTCGAGGCACGGGTGACCGGGATACTGCAATTGCATGGGACGGAGCATCAGGTCGTTCTGGACACCCACGGACACCTTGTCGGCGAGCGGCTGACCGTGACGTTTCATCTGTTGATCCCCTATGTCGAGTGGGGCCTCAAGGACCCGAGCATTCTGTTTTTCGCGGTGAGCAAGCAAGTGGATGTCGCCGTGACAGCCGAGGGCGCGGTGACTTGGGCCGCGCAGTGACTGAGACGCGTCTGCCCCGCCCGAGCAGGCGAAACTAACTGCCTGGCTTCCGGCACCCATTGAGCGCGTTTGTGACGGCGACGAGGATTTCATCCACCGTCGTGGTGCCATCCCCGTTGGCATCGAATAACAGGCATTCGCCGACGCTCCGGTTGCCGAGCGCAATATTGACGCCCGTTAGCACTTCAGCGACCGTCACCGCCAGGTCTTGATCGCAGTCGCCCGTGCACGAATTCTGCACCTCCTCCAGGCTCGGTGCCCGCAGAACCGTCACGTGCTGGCTCACCGCCGCCCCATGCTTACCGGGGACAGTAACCGAGATCTGGTGCCGACCCGGTGGCAACTGAGCCGCAGCCACTTGCAGCCGTGAGCCTGTTCCCAAGACACCGGTCTGGTCGGACCGCCAGACGAAGTCCTGCTCGGCGATCGTCTCGTGATCGGGATCGATGTAGTTTGCCTGCAAGTTGAGCACGGTGCCGGCGGAGACGATGGCGTTATCTGCCACCCCCACGATCCAGATTTCCGGATCCTTGCGACCGACCGTGAAGGCGCTGTGGGACTGGTCCTCATCGGTGTTGACGCCGTCGCTTGCCAGGACGCGCACCAGTGCGTTGCTGCTGCCAGGGAGATACGCCGGGTCGGCTGCAAACTGCGTCTCGGTCAAATCGGACCCGATGGTCTGCCAATTCAATCCGCCATCGTTGCTGTACTGCACCAGGTAGAAAAGGGGGTCCGCGTCGGCATCGGTTGCACTCCAGGTGATGGTGTGCAGTTCGTCAGTGCCCCAGATCTCGCCGCCGACCGGTGAAACCAAATTCACTGTTGGTGAGTGCGTGCTGACGGTGCGTTCCGCCAGCACAAGCTGATCCAGCTTCAACACGATGCGTGCTGTCCCGCCGATGTAGGGCAAGGTCTGGTGGAACGTCTCCAGCCCTTCTGCTGCTGGCAGAAACTCCGCGTCGAAATGCCGCGCGAACAGCGGCTGGCCTGCTTGATCCTGGAGCTCGAGGGTGTAGCGGCCCGCACCCTGCTCGTCGTCCGTGCCGGCAGGCAGGAGCACGCGGTAGAAGGGATCTAGGGACGCGTTCTGACCGTCCTGAATACTGCCGGATGCCCACAAGTACTCGGCCAGCGCTGCCGTCGCGCCCGGAGCGGTGGGCACGGTCGCCACGCCGGCGGAACCGCGATCGAAGTTGCCGAACAAATGGCGGTAGGTGAATGGCGACACCCAGTTGTTGAAGTCGGGTGGATCGTTGTAGTTGTCGCAGTAACTCATCCAATCCCACGCCGTGCGCGGCAATACCTTGCGGCGCAGAGTGTGGTAGCCCTCCTGGTCGATGGTTCCATCTTTGGTGGGGAAGCCCGTGACCACATTCGGTGGCGCTTGCGGTGTCGGTGTGGGCGGTGGATACGGTGTGGTTTCGGGCGGACACGGCGCGTGCCAGAGCATCCAACTGTGCGCCACCTCCTGCGCCGTTGTCGGCCAATCACCCTGCGGACTGGCGGCGCAGCCGCTGCCGCCCAGGCCGTTGCCGATGGCGAGGGGCGTGGGGTTCGCCAGGGTGAGGTTCTCGCGGTACACAGTGTCGGTCCAGCCGGTGCTCCCCGCCTTGCACGCCAGTTCTCGGAAGATCGACGCCGTGTTCGTCTTTCCAGGTACCCACGTGCGTGAACTGTACACCTGTTCGACATTGGAAAGAATGATGCCGAATGTCGGATCGGTGCCGCACCCTTCGCGTACGGGAAACGTCCTGTGGAATGAATCGCATAACGTCTGTCTCCCTGCGTCGGCGTCGGTTCGCACGTCGGTGAACGTGTCACGTGCCAACACCACCTTGACCGCGAGCTGTCCGGTGATACGAAACGGTACGTTCGCGACGGTGAGCCGGTTGGCGGCATCGT
>JAGDMS010000419.1 GCA_017860575.1 Deltaproteobacteria bacterium
TCGTGGGTGGTGACTGGCACGCGCAACGGCTCGAAGAAACGGTAGCGATTGTGCGGGACGCGGGCGGTACCATCACCGCTGCCCAGGGCAACATCGCCGGGAAAGAGACGGCGGAACACCTCGTCGATCTCGCGTTCAGCACCTACGGTCGGCTCGACGTTCTGTGCAACAACGCGGGGGTGATGGACTACATGCAGGGCGTGGGGGAGCTGTCCGATGACATCTGGCGCCGTGTGCTGGGCATCAATCTTGACGGGCCGATGTTTACCAGTCGCCGAGCCATCCCGCGGATGATCGCTCAGGGCGGCGGGTCCATCATCAACACGGCATCGGCGGCGGGCCTGAGTGGCGGCGTTGCCGGGGCTGCGTACACCGCGTCCAAGCATGCGCTGGTCGGCCTCACGCGGAACACGGCCTGGATGTACGCCAAGCAAGGGATTCGCTGTAACGCCATCTGCCCGGGCGGAACGGCCACCAACATCAGCGAGACGATGGCACCCGACCGAGTGGATGCCGCCGGCTTGAAGCGCACGTCCGGCTTCAGCGCCCTCATGCCGGCCATGCTGGAAGCAATTGACATTGCGACACTCGCACTCTTTCTCGCGTCGGACGAGTCCCGCTATATCAACGGGACCATCATTCCCGCCGATGCCGGCTGGATGGTTCTTTGACGTGGATGTTCGTTGTCCGGTGGTACCAAGGCGAATGGTGTGTACACAGCCCACGATGACGCTGCATGCAAAAGCGTCGAACGGCGCAAAGAATCGATGACGCTCGTTCCGAGTTGGCCGCTCGCCGGAGTCCGGGTCGTCGATCTCTCGACCGAGATCGCCGGGCCGTACTGCACGAAGTTGCTGGTGGATGCAGGGGCCGAGGTGGTCAAGGTGGAGCCGCCGGCGGGTGATCCGCTGCGGCGGTATTCCGCTTCGGGCACGACGATTCCGGACGGGCAGGATGGAGCGCTTTTCCAGTACCTCAACGCGTCCAAGCAAAGTGTGGTGGCGGATCTCGACACCGCGGAAGGGTGCGAGCGCATACGGAACCTGAGTTCGACAGCGGACATCGTCGTCGAGAGTCTTGGGGCTGGCGAGATGGCGCGCCGTGGCTTGTCCTTGGCAGCGCTGCAGCAGCGCAATCGGCGCCTGTCGTTGGTCTCGATCTCCCCGTGGGGACAATCCGGCCCCTGGGCGCAGCGGCCGGCGACCGAGTGGACGTTGCAGGCAGCGACGGGATCGACAGCCAGCCGTGGTCTCCCGGAACGGGGACCGGTTGGATTTGGCGGTCGGATTGGAGATTGGATTGCCGGCTCGTATGCCGCAGTGGGGGCCGTCATTGCGTGGATCTCTGCTCGCGAGGCCGGCAGCGGGCAACATGTTGATCTCTCAACGTTTGAGGCGATGCTGACGGTCATGCCGTGTTTCGGTGACATGCACGGGCAGCTCATCGGGGGGGCTGCACTGCTCCAGCGGATCGAGTTGCCGGGCGTCGAGCCAGCCAAGGACGGTTGGGTGGGCTTCTGCACGAACACCGGGCAGCAGTGGAAGGACTTCTGTGGGCTCATCGGCCGCCCCGACCTCGGTGAAGATCCGCTGTTCCAGGATTTCTCCTACCGCATGGCCCACGTGGACGTGCTGCGCGAAGCGTTTCACGCCTATACGCGGCAGCATACGATCGACGAGATCGTCGAGACCGCGACGGCGTGGCGCATCCCGTGCAGCCCCGTTGGCAACGGACGGGACGTGCTCACGATGGACCACATGCTGGAACGCGGCGTCTTCGTCCAGAACCCCGGCGGATTTCTACAGCCGCGACCACCCTACACGCTGGAGAAGACGCCGCTGCGACCCATCGGACGCGCACCACGGCTGGGAGAGCATCGCGAACAGCTGCTGCCCGAGCGTGAGCAGCCTGCGCCCACGGCCGCTGCGCAGATGTCCGTCCCGCTCCCCCTCGCCGGCCTTTGTGTGGTGGACCTCACTGCATTCTGGGCCGGTCCTGCGGCGACGCTGTTTCTGGCGGACATGGGCGCCGATGTGGTCAAGGTCGAGTCCATCCAGCGGCCGGACGGCATGCGCTTCGCCACCGTGATTCGCACGGAGCCCCTGTGGGAGCGCTCAGCCGTTTTTCAGGGCTGCAATCCGGGGAAGCGCGGCATCACCCTGCACCTCGAGTCTGAGGAGGGGCGCGCTTTGTTCAAGAAGCTGTTGATGACTGCGGACGTGGTGGCGGAGAATTTTTCGGCGCGCGTGATGGAGCATTTCGGGCTCGGCTGGGATGCGATCCATGCGATCAATCCACGGCTCATCATGCTGCGGATGCCCGCCTATGGCCTCGACGGCCCGTGGCGAGACCGCCCCGGCTTCGCGGCCAACGTCGAGCAGGCTTGCGGCCTTGCCTGGATCACGGGCTACGAAGACATGCCGCTGATCATGAACGTGTGCGACATCATCGGCGGTATGCACGGGGTGTTCGCCCTGCTGATGGCGCTCGAACATCGCCGCCGCACGGGCGAGGGACAGCTGGTGGAAGCAACGTTGCTGGAGCCCGCCCTCAACGTTGCCGCCGAACAGGTCATCGAGTACTCGGCCTACGGAACGCTGCTGACGCGCATGGGCAATCGCAGTCCGTACGCGGCGCCGCAGGGCGTCTATTCCTGCGCCGATCCCGACGAGCGCCTCGCGTTGGCGGTCGCGAGCGACGCACAGTGGCATGCGCTCTGTTCCGTCATCGGCGCGGCGGACTGGGCAGCCAGTCCTGCGCTTGCCACCCTTGCAGGCCGGCGTGCCGCACACGACGCGATCGACAAGCGGCTGAGCGCCTGGCTTGCGGGGATGGCGTGTGAGATTGCGGTGGAAAAGCTCGTCTCAGCGGGGGTTCCAGCTCACCCGCTGATCAATGGGTACCACATCATGCCCAACCCACAGCTGGAGCACCGGCAGTTCTTTCAGGTCCTCGAACATCCCGTCGTAGGGCGGATTCGCTATCCGGGCCTGCCGATGCGTTTTTCTGCCTTCCCGCGACATCTGCATCGCTGGGCACCACCGCTGCTCGGCCAGCACAATGACGAAGTGCTCGGCGGCGACTTGGGCCTTTCGCGCGAGGAACTCGCGGCGCTTCGCGAGAAGCAGGTCATCGGGGAGCGGCCGAGCTTTATGTGAGGGGGAGTCGAGTCAATAGTGAAGAGTTGTTCAGCTATCAACCATGAACTATCGACTATCGACTCGGCCGTATTCAGGATTGGGGTTAGCCCAGAGGTGATCGACATGAGCGTGTTTCGTCCAGACATCATCAAGAATCAGGTTGCACTCGTGACCGGCGGTGCGACCGGGATCGGTAAGGAAATATGCCGCACGTTGGGCGCGCACGGCGCCCGGCTTGCGATCGCTAGCCGCAAGCAGGCGAACCTCGAGGCGGCGCGCGCCGCATTCGAGTCGGAGGGGATCGAGTGTCTTGCGGTGCCCTGCGACGTCCGGGAACCGGACCAGGTCGAACGGGTCATTCATGCCATCATCGAACGGTACGGCCGGCTCGACATTGTGGTGAACAACGCCGCCGGCAACTTCCCCGCGCCAATCTCTTCGATCTCCTACAATGGCTTCAAGACAGTTGTGGCGATCGACCTGCTCGGCACCTACAACGTGTCGAAGGCGGCGTTCGAAGCCTATCTGAAAGGCCACGGTGGCAACATCGTCAACATCACCGCCCCGTTCGCCCACTGGGGTCCGGCGTTCCAGGCGCATGTGGCGGCAGCCAAGACAGGGGTCGAGGCGCT
>JAGDMS010000420.1 GCA_017860575.1 Deltaproteobacteria bacterium
ACAACCAGGGTGTAGTCGCCCACCAGTCCCATCTCCTTGATGATCTTGCCCGCGTAAACCATGGAGGCCATGCCGCCCTCCTGGTCGCTCGCCCCGTGGCCGATGATGATCTCGTCATCTTCAAATCCTTCGTACGGGTCGTGTTTCCAGTTGTCCCTGTTGCCCACACCAACAGTGTCTATGTGCGCATCCATGGCGATCAGGTGCTTGCCGGTTCCAAGATACCCGACAATATTGCCCATGGGGTCTATCGTTACCAGGTCAAACCCGACCTTCTCCATTTCTTCTCTGATCCGCTCGACAACCGCTTTTTCCTGGCAGCTCTCGCTGGGTAACCGGATCATGTCGCGCAGGAAGCGGGTCATATCCGGCTTGTAGCGCTCAGCCAGTTGGCTGACTCTTGCAAAATCGATAGACCGCATAAGTCAAACCCTCCATGGAACCTTTATTGCTTCAGAACTTCCAATCGACAGCTATTACACGGGGGATCGGGTATGCCCAAGCCCAGGATAGTATAAACTTTTTTGATGTCGACAAAAAACTATTCTTTCCCGTTTGTCAATCGTTTAGGATGGCCAGCAGGATGGGCTCGCCTTGTGGGAGGTCTGGATATTAGGTACGGAGGAGGTTCTCGGCTGTGATGTGTACGCCTCTCGTGGGGTCGTGGCCGACCATCTGTTATGCGAGATCAGGATACTATTCTGCGGGTCGCTCCGGGTACTCTCAGTTCGACCGTGTGTTCCTTGCGGTCGTCAACAAGAGGAATAACCCGGTCGGGTCGCTCGACGCGATCAATGATGACGCTTACCTCGCCATCTTCGTCACGGGTTTGCAAGACGGTGATGTGGTAGACAGTCTCGCGGTACCGGTAGTGCACCTTAAACGTTTCCCAATCCACAGGGAGACACGGCGCGATGTGCAGCGTGTCCTTCTCAAGCCGCAGTCCCAGGAGTGACTCTACGACAAGCCGGTACATCCATCCGGCCGATCCCGTGTACCACGTCCATCCGCCGCGGCCCGTGTGCGGGGAGAGCGCATATACATCGGCTGCGACGACGTAGGGTTCCACCTTGTAGGTCGCAATCTCCTCAGGAGATCGCGCATGGTTCAAAGGGTTGATCATTGCCAATAGTTCCCACGCTCGGCGGTTGTCGCCCAATGCGGCGAACGCCATGGCCGCCCAGATCGCCCCGTGAGTATATTGCCCGCCATTCTCTCTGACACCTGGGACGTACCCCTTTATATATCCAGGATTCAAATTCGACCTGTCGAATGGGGGGTCGAGGAGGCGGATCAGCGCGTGATCCCGGTCAACGAGCCGCTTATCAACCGCTTCCATTGCCATGCGTGAGCGCTCGGCATCGCCGGCACCGGATAGAACGGACCAGCTTTGCGCAATCGAATCAATCTGGCATTCGCCATTGCTTGCTGAACCGAGCGGCGAACCATCGTCGAAATACGCGCGGCGATACCACTCACCATCCCAGCCGTGCTGCTCGATATTCTGCTGCAGTTGAGTCGCCTCGGCCCGGCAACGTTCGACAAAAGGCAGGTCACCATGTATCCGGGCGATCTCAGCGAACAGTGTGAGCACTTCATACATGAAAAAGCCCAACCAGACACTTTCACCCGTGCCCTCTGCGCCCACAAGGTTCATGCCGTCGTTCCAGTCGCCGGAGCCCATAAGCGGCAGGCCGTGCTCGCCGGTCTTGAGGCCGGTCAGAATGGCTCGCACACAGTGTTCGTACAAACTGGCCGTTTCTTCAGACCGGCCGGGTAGGTCGTAATAGGAGTCCTCCTCAGCATTTACCGGGCGGCCTTTGATGAAACGGATGGGTTCGTTCAACACCCCGGTGTCACCGGTGCTCATGACGTAACGACACGTCGCCATTGGCAGCCAGAGATAATCATCCGAGCAGTGCGTGCGTACGCCCCGACCTGAGGGCGGATGCCACCAGTGTTGGACGTCTCCCTCAAGGAACTGGCGGCCCGCGCAGCGGAGCAAGTGCTCGCGCACGAGTCGCGGCTCTGCGTGGATGAGCGCCATCACGTCCTGCAGCTGGTCCCGGAAACCGAAAGCTCCCCCAGGCTGGTAGTACCCGCTCCGCGCCCAAATGCGGCACGCCAGCGTCTGGTACAAGAGCCACCCGTTGGTCAGCACGTTGAGGGACTCATCCGGTGTTTCCACATTCACTGCACCGAGAGTGCGGTTCCAATATTGCCACACCGCTTCGAGCGCGCCACGCGCGGCAGCAGATCCGCGGAAACGATGTGCCAGGATGCCTGCGTCGTTGGCATCTTTCCCCACGCCGAGGGTGAATACGATCTCACGCTCTTGCCCGTCGCCAAGCTCGAAAGGGACCTGGATCGCGGCGCATGGGTCCAGGGCGGCTCCCACTCTGCCGGAAAGGTGTGACCGGGTCATGGCAGCCGGACTCCCCAGAGTACCGTTACGTCCGAGGAACTCAGCCCGGTCGCCGGTTATGGTTTTAGTTTCTCCGTCCACGTGGAAAAAGGCAACGCGGTCGGCGAACTCCGTGTTATATGGGTTCCGCGCGAAGAGCGCGCCGGTCTTTCGGTCAACCTCGGTGGTCACGTGCATGGCCGATTTCGGCCGTAGATCTCCTAGTACCCATTCCACGTACCCCGTGGCAGAGAGCCGGCGGGATCGGCCGGACTCGTTTCGCACTTTCAACACCGTGAACTTTACGGCTGAGTCCAGGGCCACATACACCCACAGCTCAGACCGGATGCCGCCCTCTGTGTGCTCGAAGACGCTGTAGCCGAATCCGTGGCGGCTGACGTAGACCTGAGGGCCGCGGCTCGGCAGCGGCGTGGGAGACCAGAAATGGCCGCTCTCTTCATCACGCAGGTAAAAGGCCTCACCGCTCGAATCGCTCACGGGGTCGTTGTACCAGGGAGTCAGTCGGAACTCGTGGGCATTCTCGCTCCAGGTGCAGGCCAGGCCGCTCTCCGAGATGACCGTTCCGAAGTACGGGTTCGCAAGCACATTCACCCACGGTGCCGGCGTCGTTTGCTCGTGCGCCGTGGTAACTACATACTCGCGGCCGTCAGGGGTAAATCCTCCCAGGCCATTGAAGAAGATCAGATCGTGTCGGGACAGCCCTGCGGTCGCCATTGGTTCCGCACGGTGTGCGCTGCTCGGCGTGAAAAGCGGAACACGCGCTTCCGGCAGACGGCGACGGTGGATCTGGTCCCAGAGCGTCCCACGGCTGTCTGTGAGGATGGCGCGAGCAACTGCTTGCAGCAGAATGCGGTCCTCGTTCGATATCTGGTCCGCAGCTCGCACAAAGATGCCGCCTGGTCGATCGGTCACGTTGGCTTCGAGGCCTGCCGCAATCAGCCCCATGATCTGTTCGTGAAGCAGTTGCCGGTAACCGGCATGATCTTCGTTCCAGATCACCAGGTCTACCGCCAACCCCTTCAAGCGCCAGTATGCGTGGGCCTGGACAAGTTGGCGCACGAGATCAATGTTGGCAGGATCTGCAATCTGCAGCAGTACGATCGGCAAGTCACCGGAAATCGAGTAGCCCCACAGGCCGGACTGCCCGCGGCGGTTCTTGCCGAGAACGCCTACGTCGGCGCGCAGCGAGGAATTGGCGTAGATTACGGCGCCGGCAAGGTGTCCGTAGAGTTGCGTGTCGGCCTCTGTGGCGTTGAGCTGCCGCAACACCACCTGGCCGTGGGTCCACGCCAGATCGAAGGCGCGATCCGCGAGACGCCGATCCTGGTATTTCCCGACAAGG
>JAGDMS010000421.1 GCA_017860575.1 Deltaproteobacteria bacterium
GTGTGAATAGGCGCCCAAGTGTGACCCCGCCAATGATTGCGTCATCAATACCTTAGCCTGCCAATCGGCGTCCGGACCCCGCGCCGAAACACACCGTAGGCGTTTGGGGTGGTATTGCGGCGGACGACGGCGAGGATTTGACCACGGAGGGCGCAATGGCCGTGGGGCGTAGCGACGTGGGCGCGGCGGAACGGGCGAGGCGTTTCCGGCAATCCACCACGGCTGGTGCGCGAGGGCTGCCGGAGTGGCTTAAGGTGCTCAAGGAGTGTGAGTGAACATCCTAGCGCGACGCGCCACGGCGTATTGCAAAAAACGTAGGCCGTTCCAGTACCTTTTCGAGGCCGCGAAGATGCTCAAGCCGATGACGGCCGGCGAGTTTTGAGCACCTTCGCGCAATGCGCCGGCACGCATGGAAGGGCGGCACCACAAGCAACGGGCGCCGGCCTGAACACGGGGCAGTGAAGCGGCAGCGCACTGGACCGCCATCCTGTGTGCGCTCGTGAAAACCTGCAAGCACCTCCAGATCAATCCGTTCGTCTATCTGCGCGATGTCATCGAGCGCGTCTCGACACACCCGGCGCGGCTTGTGCCGAAGTTGACGCCACGCGAGGGGAAGTGGCTGCGGCAGGACTCTGTAACAAAAGCCGCCGCCTGATGGCGTCACGCCGCGGCGTGTGAGCCGCTTGTCTTCCGTGGCGCAATCCCAGGAGCGCCGGGAACGCTTCACCGGCATTTTTCACTTTTGCGAAGCGGGTTTCGGAGACCGGCCCGCAGCCGTGTCCCCGTCCGATCGTCGCGCGCTGGGCATGCTTGTGAAAAACGGGGGTCCCTTACTAGTAAAAACCGACACAAAGGTTGCATCTGGAAAGACACTGAACGGAACCCCGATGGTGGGGTTCTGGCGATTTAGGTTTGAGGACAAATGGGGCCCGTTTGTCGCCGAACTGAATCCGAAATGGCTGACTAGCTCCGTGCTTCTGACAGCGATGCTCCGGAACTGCGCTTCGCCGCAACTGGCGTAACCGCTTGGATTTTCGTGGAAAAGCGTGACCCGTCATAGACCAAGAGCGGCTTGAGAAGGTGATAAGGTTGTTCAGGACTGCGACGACGGGAACCCAGGTACGGCGGATCGCTTGACCGCCCTGAGCCATCCGGTCGGGAAGACCCTCTTCGGCCTGGACCTGCGATGGCTCCCTTGCGTATATAGCGGGTGCGTCTGAGGATGCGATGAGAGTCAAGGGCAACCTGTGCGGCTGGGGACCGCGATGGCTATCGGTGGGCGCCGTGCTGGCGGCGCTTTGCCAGTTTCCGTCCGTGGGTGCGGCCGACGTCCTGTGGAGCTGGTCGTTCTCCACCGAGTCCGGCACCTTCGTTACCAGCGGAACCTTCGCCGAGACCGCCGGTGAGGCGGTGTTCACCTTCAAGAGCTTCTCGGTGTCGGAGTCGCAGATCGCGGGCAACGTCGGTGCGTCCTACGACGAGGGCAGCCAGCCCATTCAGACGATGTCGTGGAACGGGTCACAGCCGACGCAGTTCACGCGCGCCGGCGGCGTCTACACCAACGGCTCTAACTTCTACCGCGACGACGACGCTTACTTCTACGGCCTCAGCGCCGGACCGACGATGGGGGTCCTGTTCGACAGCCACGAGGATACCGTCACCGACGGCTCGCTCACGATCGCCCCGCTGGGCGCGCCGCTGACGCCGACGAGCACTCCGAGCGACAACGGCACGCCGACTGCTACTGCGACGCCGACCATCACCCTCACGGCGACAGTGACGCCCTCACCGACCGCACCGCCGCCATGTATCGGGGATTGCGATGACAACCGACAAGTGACGGTCGACGAGTTGGTGACCATGATCACCATCGCCCTCGGCAACGCCGACGTATCGTCGTGTCTGGCAGGCGATGCTGATCACCACAACCAGATTACGGTCGATGAAATTCTCACGGCGGTGAACAACGCTCTGAACGGCTGCGCGCCCACGCCGGAACAGGCGTGCGTGGCTTCCGGGGGCAGTGTATCGACCAGTCTCTGCTGTTTGAGTACCAGTGATTTCCCGAACACCTGCTCGATCGGTGCGTGTGGGTGCCCGCGACAGGACAGCCACGAAGTTCAGGTCTGCAACTGCGGGGCGGGCACGTGCTTCGGTGGAGCGAGTGTGGGGTGCGTGACGCACTGAACGCCACTGCCATTTGTCAGGTGTAGTTGCCAGGACCCCCGATCGCCCTCTAAGAATTGAACCTGAAGCTTCTGAACGGGACTGTCCCGCTTGCCCCCTCACATGCAAGAGGGCTCGCAGCCACCTCGACACAAGGGCTTCCCGTCCCGGCGCGCGGGACCGCTCAGGGATGCTGTTTGTACCAATCCACCGCCTCCCGGATCGATTGCTCCATTGGGCGCGGCTCCCAGCCCAATTCCTCGCGGGCCTTGTGGGTGTCGAAGTCCTTCATGACGTACGACAAGCGTAAGGACTCCGGCGTCACCACGGTCTCGCGCCCGACGACGTAGCACACGCGTTTGGTTAGCCAGCAGATCGCCTCCATCACCGGCATCGGGATGTAGATGAACGGCCCCGGTCTGCCGGCGTGGCGGGCGCCGATGGCCCACACCTCGCGGAACGACATCAACCGGCCCGAAATGATGTAGTCTCTCTCAGGACACCCACTCAACTTCTGCTCAATGAAACCACGCGTCACGGCGTCGCACGCACCGACGCGGGCAGATTCCGGCTCGTCGCGACCGTCGGTGAGCGGATCGGCGCCGCCGCTAACCGGAGGCGGTCGCGGTTGCCAGCCAGCGCTGGTGGGCGCCGCGGGCGCACAGCAGCGCCGCCCGGCAATCTGTCCAGTGTGCGGCCCTACGCCGCGGTGGTACGGTACAACTGCTGCGCCGCTCGCCGACCCGGCCGCCGCCGATAGCCGCGCCGCCGGCTCTCCACGTCGATGCGGTGCGCGTGACCGACCATGGTGAAAAAGCGGCGCGCGTAGTGGCGCACGCTGTCCACAAAGCCTGTGCGCTCAAGCCCCAGCCGGTCCAGCGAGGCGCCGCCTCCTGCCGGCACCGCATCACTGCTCCCGGCAATCGACGCCGCCGTCCAGCGCAGCAACTCCACGTAGTCAGTGAAACCGAGCGGTAGCGGGTCGTTACCCCCAACTGCCTGGCCCGCGAACGCCATCAGCCGCGGCTCTTCCACCCCGCCCCGGGCGGCCGCCAGCAAGCGCTCCCGGATCGACGTAAACTTCGAATCTTCCAAGCGCGTAACAATTCCCGCCCGAACGGGGTTGAGGTCCACGTAGCTCATGCAGGTCAGCAAGGCGCCGGCGTCCAGCAGGGCCTGGGAGCGGAAGCGGCCCTCCCAGAAGCGGCCAGTACAGTGGTCTTCCCGATTCGCCCGCCGGGCGATCGCCTCGTTCAGGCAGCGCATGAACCAGCTCAGATCCCACAGCCGCACGCGCCAGCAAGCGACCGTGCGCTGCCAGGCCGTCTCAGGCAGCTGACGCGCCCGCATCACCGTGTGACGGAAGAGCCGGGCGTAGCGCTCGGCCACCTGGGCGTCGGTCCACCCGAGCGCGCGGGCGCGGTCGACGTGCAGGACGACGTGAAAGTGGTTGCTCATCAGCCCGTAGGAACAGATATCGATGGCGAAGATTTCGGTCAGCTCCTGCATCCGCTCGGCCAGCCACTGTTTGCGGTGGTCGAAGGACTTCCCCGTCAGCCGATCGTCCCCGCACAAAAAGGCGCGGCGCACGCAGCGACTGA
>JAGDMS010000193.1 GCA_017860575.1 Deltaproteobacteria bacterium
CGCTCGACGAATCGTTGAAGCTCCCGATCGACACATCGGCCTCGATCGTCACCGCTGGTGTGTTGGGCGACCGTTACATCTCCCTGCAACTCGGAGGTGAGGACAAGGAGTTGAAATCGGGAGACGAGATCCGCTTCACCGAGTCCGCCGTGTTGTTGGAACGCCTGCTCGGCAAGTTCATGTACAACCGCGATGAGCCGAAGAAGGAGTGAAACCAACCGTATGCGCATGATCACGCCCCTCATTGCCCTCGTCATCGCGAGTGCCCTGGGCCTCGGCTGGCTGTCTCCGGCACCCGTGGCGGGTGCGTCGGAACCGCCGGCGAATGGCAACTATGACCCGCTCGAGGGATTCAACCGCAAGATCTTCTGGTTCAATGACCAGGTGGATACCTATATGCTGGTGCCGGTGGCGAAGGGATGGAACACGATCGCGCCGACGCGCGTGAAGACGTGCCTGTCGAATTTCTTCCAGAACCTACGTTTTCCAATCGTGGCGGGAAACAATCTGCTGCAGGCCAAGCCCGTCGCGACGCTGTCCGATATTGGCCGGTTCCTGGTGAACACGACGGTTGGTCTGGCCGGGTTCTTCGACCCTGCCACCGGTATGGGCCTTGAGCAGCACAACGAGGATCTCGGCCAGACGCTCGGGTACTGGGGGATGCCGCCCGGGCCGTATCTGGTGCTGCCGTTCTTCGGCCCCTCCAATCCCCGCGACACGGTCGGGCTGGCAGGGGACTCGTTCAGCTGGGTCTACCCGTATTTCATCGACTGGATCTATACGTTCAGTGCGACGGGTACGGACGTCGTGAACGCGCGGGCGCTGGCGCTCAGAGACGTCGAACGAATCAAGGAAGCGTCTGTCGACTACTATGCGGCGGTACGCAATGGGTACCAGCAGCGTCGTGACAACCTGGTGCACGACCGCAAAGGGATGTCCGAAGAAGAGCAACAGGACCTGTACAATGTCGAAAGCAACGGTGGAGAATAGGGAAATGGCACGCACTCGCTGGTTCGTGACGTCGCCCCTGCGACTCGGGGCAATGCTGCTCCTGCTGTGCAGTGCCGCCTCCGGGGCGGCGCGCGCCGCGGAAAGCCCGCCGAAAGTGGTGCAAGAACTCGCGGACGCGGTGGTAGCGGTGCTCGCCGAAAAAGGTCCGACGGCCGACCAGAAGCGCGAGAAGGTGCAGACCATCGTCTACGCCCACTTTGATTTCACCACGCTCTCACGTCTGGTGCTGGCGCGCAATTGGAAGCAGCTTTCGCCCGAGCAGCGGCAGGCGTTTGTCGAGGAGTTCAAGCGCCACTTGTCGATGACCTACGGCAAGAACGTCGAGACCTACAACAACGAGCGTGCCGAGGTCACCGGCGACCGCACGGAACCGGGCGGCGATTGGACGGTGAAAACCAAGATTGTGCGACCGGGCGCGCAGGACATTCTGGTCGATTATCGCCTCCGCCAGGAGGAGGGCGGCTGGAAGGTTATCGACGTGATCATCGAGGGCGTCAGCCTGGTGGCGAATTTCCGCTCGCAGTTCCAAGAGATCATGACCGGTCAGGGGCCGCAGAAGCTGATCGACATTCTGCACGAGAAGAATGAGCGCGGCGAGCCGTTGAAGACATCGTAGCCGCGCCACCCGGGCGCAGCGCAACCGGCGGTGGCGTTACCAACCTCCCCTGGCCCCTCCTTGCTGAGGAGGGGAACCATCCGGCGCACCGTGGCGGTAGTCGTCGCTGCCAGCGGCGTTCTCCTGTGGCCGCACGCAGAGCCCGGTTACGGTGTCGCCTTTTGGTTGTGGGTTGGCGGCGTGGTTGGCTACGCGCTCAGTTTCCCGCGTGCGCGGCACCTGACTTCTCCGCCAGGCCGCGGCATCATTCTCTGGTTGTGCGCCGTCCTCGCACTGGGCGGCATGCTCCGCTTGGTGGCGCTGGCGGACATCCCCGCCAACATCAGCGTCGACGAGAGCCTCACGGCCCTGGAAGCGTTACGCATCGCACAGGGACGGGCGCCGAACGTGTTTTCCAGTGTCGGCTGGTTTTCCATGCCCAGCCTGACCTTTGCATTCCCGGCCGTGGTCATGCGCGTGGCCGGGCCGAACGCATTCCTCGCGGCGCGCCTGGCGTCGGTTGCGATGGGTCTGGCAGGCATCGCGTGCCTTTTCGCTTTGGGGCGGCGGCTGTTCGGGGATCGCGTGGGATTGCTGGCCAGTGTGCTCATGGCCGTCTCGTTCTGGCACTTGCACAACAGCCGCACGGCGTTCCCGTTCATTCAGTCGTCGTTCTGGACCGCCGCAGTGCTGTACCTGCAGGTGCGGGCGCGGCAGGACCGCAGCCGCGCGCTCATGGCGCTGGGCGGGATCGCACTGGGCCTGGCGCTGCAGTGCTATTTCCCGTTGCGCATTCTACTCCTCATCTGTCCGCTGTTCTGGTTGGCGGAGTGCTACCGCGATCCCGTGGCGGTGCGGACGATGGTGGCGGACACCGTCAGCGTGGTCAGTGCCGCACTCCTGGTGCTCGCACCGCTGTTGATGGCTGTGCCGTGGGAGACGTTGGTGGGGCGCTCGCAGGACGTGTTGCTGACACGGCCCGGTGTCTGGGGGAATCTTGCCGAGAGTTACCAGGTCACCAGCCTGCCGGCGGTGGTGTGGCGCAATTTTCAGGAAGCCACGGCCATGTTCACGGACTGGGCGGACGTGTGTGTGCTCAACCGGTCTCCGGCGGGGTTGCTGGATCGGGGGACACTGGCCGCGCTGGTCGTAGGGGTGCTGGTGGTTGTGTGGCGTCGCGAGCCGTACGGGTTGCTGGTGCTGGCGTGGGCAGCGCTCACCTTCGTGCTGGGAGTGGCGCTCAGCGATGCGCCGCGCGCATCGTACCGTCTGGCAGCGGCAATGCCGGCGCTGTTCCTCCTGGCGGCGGTTGGTTTCGAGCGGGTGCTGATCGCCGTGACGCCGGCGAGCCTGCGCGTAGCGCGTGCGCTGCGGCTCGTGCTGATCGGCGCTGCCGCCATGTGGGTGCTCGTGCAGAACTATCGGCTGTTCTTTGTCGACTACGCTCGCGGTCGGGCCGGGGATACGAGAACCGGCCAAGGTGGAGACAACGCCGACTCGAACGCCAGACGATTCATGCTGTCGCATTGTGACGGGCGCGTCTTCTATTTCGTCGGGGGCTGGCTCGGGCCCCCGCACGATCCCGAACCGAGGGGGCTCGACGTCTTCTGTCCGCAACATCGCATTCTGCTGCCGGGACAGGTCAGCGACCGGATCGACGGAACGCAGCCGGCGACCGTCTTTGTCCTGCCGGAGGATGCGTCCCTACTCGACCCCTTGCGGCGCTGTTACCCAGCGGGCACGGTTGTAACGCAACGTAGCGGGGAAGGCCGGGGGCTGTATTGGCGCGTCGACATACCTAAAACGGAACTTGGGGACGGCGGTGCGTGCCTTGATGCCGCCTTCGCTCGGTGAATGCCCTCGGTTTCGGGTTCGCTACCGGCCTCCGATTACGCGACGGTAGAGAGCGACGTAGGCCTGCGCGGACCGGTTCCACGAGAAGTCGGCCCGCATGGCGTTGCGGATCAAGCGCCGCCACACCTCGGGTGTCCGGTAGGTGGCCAAGGCGCGGTCGATGCACGCCATCAGGACGGTGCCTGAGTACTCGGCGAACGAGAAGCCCGTGCCGTTCCCGGTTGCCGGATCGTAGTCCGCGATGGTATCGGCCAGCCCGCCGGTGGACCGTACGACGGGAATCGTACCGTATCGCAGGCTGTAGATTTGATTGAGCCCGCACGGTTCGTAGCGGGAGGGCATCAAGAACAGGTCGCTGCCGGCTTCGATCTTGTGGGCCAGGGCGTTGTCGAAGGCGATGCGCAGGGCGAGGCGTTTACGGTGCTGGTGCGCCAGATCGGTAAACAGCTCCTGATACGACGCATCGCCGCTGCCGAGCACGACCAACTGGAGGTGTTTGTGCAATAGCTGGGGTGCGATCTCGCTCAGCAGGTCGAACCCTTTCTGCGCGGCCAGCCGCGACACGATGCCGATGAGCGGTTGGTCGGCGTGCACCGGCAAGCCGACGGCGGCTTGCAGGTCGGCCTTGCACACCGCTTTGCCCCGCAGATCATCGACCGAATACGGCGCGGCGATGTGGCGATCGTGCTCGGGACTCCACTCGGCGTAGTCGACGCCGTTGAGGATGCCGACGAGCGCCTCCTGTCGATCCGCCAATACGCCCTCCAAGCCACAGCCGAACTCGGGTGTCTGGATCTCGCGCGCGTAGGTCGGGCTCACCGTGGTGACGGCGTCGGCGCTCACGATCCCGCCTTTGAGGTAATTGATCTTGCCGTGGAACTCGAGCCAGCTCGGGGTGAAAAACTGCCAGTCGAGATTGAGCAAGTGCCAGTCCAGATGCCAGAACACACCCTGATAGCCCACGTTGTGAATGGTCAGGATGCCCCGGACGGCGGACAGCTCCGGGTAGCGTCCGGCGTCGGCACGCAGGAAGACGAGGGCCAGCGCCGTCTGCCAGTCATGGCAGTGCAACACGTCGACCGTACCGAGGTAGGGCAGCAGTGCGGGGATCGCCCGGCTGAAAAACGCAAAACGCTCCGCGTTATCGAGAAAGTCGCCGTCCGGCGTGCCGTAGAGACCCGTTCGCGCAAAGTACTGGTCGGCTTCGATCAAGTAGACCGGCACGCCACCCGGCATCTGGGTTGCGAGGACGCCGGCGGTCACTATCCGGTCCGACACCGGGACGCGCAATTGCCAATCGGTCCGCCGCAGCGAGGCGCGATCCAGGGAGAGGCCGTGATAGGCGGGAAGAACGATGGAGACCTCGATCCCCAACCGCTGCAATGCGGCCGGAAGGGCACCGACGACATCCCCCAGTCCGCCCGTCTTGACGAACGGGACGGCTTCGGACGCTGCCATGACGACGTGCATACGGCTCGCTGTGGTCCTTGGGATGTCAGGTTGCTAGGTTGTTGGTTGTTAGGTTGTTAAGTGCCCACAGGTAGTCCATGGTCTTCGTCAGTTCCAGACCACGTAACAACTAACAACGTAACAACTAACAACGTAACAACCTCTCTTCTCATTCACTAGCCGGGTGGTGCGTTGCGCGGTTCAAGCGCGTGGTCCAGCACCTGGTCGATGGTGTCGACGAAGATGAACTGCATCTCCCTGCGCATGGTATCGGGGATGTCTTCGAGGTCCTTCTCGTTGCGCTTCGGCATGATGATGGTGGTGATCCCGGCGCGGCGCGCGCCGAGCACCTTTTCCTTGATCCCCCCAACGGCGAGCACTTTTCCCCGCAACGTGATCTCACCGGTCATGGCGATGTCGTGGCGTACGACGCGGCCGGTGAGCAGGGATGCCAAGGAGGTGGCGATGGTGACGCCGGCGGACGGTCCGTCCTTGGGGACCGCGCCGGCGGGCACATGGATGTGGAGGTCCAGGTTCTCGAAGAAATCGGCGGCAATCCCCAGTCGCTCCGCCCGTGCGCGGACATAGCTGAGGGCTGCTTGCGCCGACTCCTTCATCACATCGCCGAGGTGCCCGGTGAGGGTCAATCCTTTCTTGCCGGTCATCTTGGTAGACTCGACGAACATGATCTCGCCGCCCATCGGTGTCCACGCCATCCCGATCGCGACCCCCGGTTCCTGCGTGCGTTCGGCGACCTCGGACAAAAACCGCTCCGCGCCCAGGAAATCGTGGACGCGGGCGGGATCGATGGTCACCGGTTCCGTGTGGCCCTCGGTAATGCCGCGGGCGACCTTGCGGCACAACGCGCCGATCTCGCGTTCCAGGTTGCGCAGTCCCGCCTCGCGCGTGTAATGCCGAATCACGTGGGTCAAACCCTCGTCGGTAAAGCTGATCTGGCCTTGCTCGAGTCCGTTCTCGCGCATTTGCTTCGGGATGAGATGCCGGCGGGCGATCTGCAGCTTCTCTTCCTCCGTGTAGCCCGCCAACTCGATCACCTCCATGCGATCGCGCAACGGCGGGGGAATCGGGTCGAGCAGATTGGCTGTGGTGACGAACATCACCCGTGACAGGTCGAACGGCACGTCGAGGTAGTGATCGACGAAGGTGTTGTTCTGTTCCGGGTCGAGCACCTCCAGCAAGGCGGAGGCCGGGTCGCCGCGGAAATCGGTGCCGAGCTTGTCGACCTCGTCGAGCATGAAGAGCGGGTTGTTCGAGCCGGCGTTACGGATGTTTTGGATGATGCGCCCCGGCAGTGAGCCGATGTAGGTGCGGCGGTGACCGCGAATCTCCGCTTCGTCACGCACCCCGCCGAGGGATAGGCGGACAAATTTCCGTCCCATGGCACGGGCGATCGACCGTCCAAGCGACGTCTTTCCAGTGCCCGGTGGTCCGACGAAACACAGAATCGGACTCTTCGGGTCCTTCTTGAGCTTGCGCACGGCCAGGTACTCGAGGATGCGGTCTTTGATCTTGTCCAGATCGAAGTGGTCCTCGTCGAGGACCTGGCGAGCATGGGGGATGTCGAGGTTGTCCGCGGTGGAAATGGCCCACGGGAGGTTGACCAGCCATTCCAGATAGGTGCGGACGACGGAGTGCTCGGCGGATTCCGGCGGGATCATACGCAGCCGATCGAGTTCGTTCTCGGCGGCCTTGCGCGCTTCCTGCGGAAGCTGCGCGGCTTCCATCTTCTTGCGCAGTTCCTCGATGTCCACCGTGCGGCTGTCGCCTTCGCCGAGTTCCTTCTGGATGGCGCGCATCTGTTGCCGCAGGTAGAATTCCTTCTGGTTCTTGGTCAGTTCGGACTGAACCTGCGTCTGGATCTTCTGTCCCAGTTCGACCAGTTCGAGCTCACGACTGAGAATGACCGAGAGTTTCTGCAGGCGCGCTTGCACCTCCAGCGTGCTCAACAGCTCCTGCTTTTCTTCGACGGAGATGTTTAGATTCGACGCGATGAGGTCCGCCACCCGGCCCGGGTCTTTGATGTTCATGACCACCACCTGCAGCTCGTCGGGCAGGTAGGGGCTCAGCGAGACAAACTTGGCGAACTGAGCGACAACGTGCGTTTGGAGTGCTTCGAGGTCCTTTGAGGGTTGGGACGCATCGGAGAGCAGCCGGACCCGGGCGCGGAAGCAGGGGGTGACCTGGATGTAGTCCACCAGTTCGATGCGCCGCAGACCCTGCACCAGAATGCGCACGCTGTTGTCGGGGTACTTCAGCATCTTGAGGATGCGACCGGCGGTGCCGTAGGCGTAGAGAGCCTCCACTCCGGGCTCTTCGTCTTCCGGGTTCTTCTGCCCTACGACCCCCAACATGCGGTCGCCGGCGAGCGCCTCTTCGACCACTTTGAGCGAACTCCGCCGCGAGATGAGCAGGGGGACAATCGCCGAGGGGAAGATCACGACTCCGCGCAACGGGAGGATTCCCAATTCCTCCGGTACCTCGACGCTGCTGACATCTTCTTCGACGGCGACGAAGCGTTCCTCTTTGGCTTCCGGTTCTTTTTCCGATGTGCTCATACGCAGAGTCCCACCAACTCCAATGTCCACGGCCGCGAGCGGTTCCAGCCGACGGCGCCGATCTTCTCTCCGCTCGTCGGCATCCTCTTATTCGGGCGCACCAACATGTTTTCGAATCTAATACACGGTTCCCCATGCCTCAAGGGCGATCACCGTTATGCCTGCTTCACGGCGGTTTCTTCTCTTGGCGCCAGGCTTCTGTTATCGAAGACGTAGTCCCCGGCGCAGCGTGCCTGTCGGGCATGGAGAGAGGTCGAATGTTTGCGTTCGTAAAATGGCTCTACCTCGTGGCTCTGATCGTTTGGGTGGGGGAAGTGGTGTTCTTTTCGTTCGTCGGGGCGCCGAGCTTGTTTCGGACCTTCACCGCACCCGAGGCTGGCCGTGCCGTCGGTGCGATCTTCCCGATCTACTACCGGGTCGGATACGCCTGCGGGGTCGTGGTGCTGTTCGCTTCGGTGGTGTTCCTTGGTGCTGGGGCCGCGCGGCTGTGGTGGGGGGTGCATACGGTGCTGGTGGCCATTATGCTGGCGGCCACCCTCTATGCCGGGCTTGCGGTATTGCCGCGGGCAACGGTCCTGCGGCCGCAGATCCACGAGGCCACGGCGGCAGCGGAGGCCAAGGCGGAGTTCGATCACCTGCACGCCTTGGCCGTGCGGCTGAATGCCTTGGTCCTGTTCTGCGGGATCGGGGCGACGATCATCACAGCTGCCCGGCTGCGACCGTAATTGCCGATGGCCTTGAGTCCGGGTGGGGCGATGAATTCCGGTGCGCAGTGGCGCGGACGTGCCTTGCTGTTTGATCTGTTCGGAACGGTCGTGCACTTCGCCGCCCGTGTGCCAGCGGTGCAGACGGCGGGTGCGCAGTGGCGTACGGCGATGCAGTGGCTGCAGGAAGCGGCGGAACAGGAACTGCCGCAACTTCGCTTCGACGAACTGCTCACCGCTTTGATGTGTGTCACCGAGGAGATCGTGCGGCAGCGTCCACCCGAGTATCGCGAGGTGCCGTCGCGCGAACGCTTCCGGCGCGCGTTGAGACAGCTTGATGTCGATGCGGATCGTGCCCACGCAACGGCCGAACGGCTATCCCTGGCACACATGGCGCATCTGGCCTCGTTGACGGTCTTGCCGGAGGGGCATCTGCGGTTGCTGCAAGAGCTTGCCGCGCGCTATCCGCTTGGTCTGGTCTCAAACTTTGATCATGGCGCGACGGCGCGCCGCGTGCTGGACGACCACGGCCTCAGCGCCTGCTTCAGGGTCATCGTGATTTCGGACGATTTCGGCCAGCGTAAGCCTCACCACGCGATCTTCGAGGCCGCGCTGCGCGAACTCGGTGTCTCCGCCGACGAGACGCTCTTCATCGGCGACAGTCTTGGCGAGGATGTGTCCGGTGCGCGCAACGCCCAGCTTCGGGTTGCGTGGCTGAATCCGAACGGAGAGCCGGTGCCGGCGGATGGAGTCCAACCGGACTATGTCATCCGCTGCTTGGCCGACCTGATGGCGCTTGTCGACTGAGATTGCATGAGACGTCTCGCGTTAGACCCGCGAGACGTCGCTCACGGCACGTCTCCTACGGCGTCGCCGTCTTGCGATGCTTGGCCGTCGGTTGGGTCGTTGGCGTCAGGGCCGATGGCGTGACCGATCCGACGGTGGCGGGTGTTCCGGTGCCCTGTGCTTGCGGCGTCCCCGCTGGCGTCGGAGTTCCGGCGGTTGGGGTGCGCTGTGCCGTAGCGGTGCGCCGTGGCGTTACGGAAGCTGCGACGTCGCTGGTGGGGTAGACCACCGCGGGGACGGGCGTGCTTTCGGCCTCCAGTGGGGGTATCGGCCCACGGGCCGGCGGCACCTCGCCGGGAAGCACGACGGCCGGTCCGGCGGCAGCGGGTACATGGCCGCTCGTCACCGGCCCTTGCCCGGTTCCTGAGTCGGTGCGCGGATTTGGTCCCGGCTGAACCGGAACCGGGGCCGGCGCCGGCTCAGCGCCGGGTGCCGAAACAACCGGTGCCGGTGCAATCGGAGCCACCGCGGCGGGGAGGGGCGGGCGCACGGGATTGGACGGCGAGCCACCCGGGGCGGAAGCGGTACAGGGCGTATTGCCCACCAGTGCCTGGACGGAAATGCCGGCATCGTAGATCCGCCCGCCGGGGGCGTTGGGATTGGCAAGGATGAGATTGTCGATGCGGGCGACGCAACAGGGATTCGCCTGGGCGTCGTTGAGCGTGAAACGACAACAGAAGAGCTCGTCGTCCGGCACCGGGCTGGTGTCCGACACCGAGAGAAACAGTGCGCGTAACGTCGAGTTGTTTGGAAACAGTTTCGTCTGCACGCTCTTGCCGGTGGCGGGATT
>JAGDMS010000034.1 GCA_017860575.1 Deltaproteobacteria bacterium
ACCCTTGTACTTCCAGTGGGCGGCGATACCCATTTCCGCGACCCGGTGCATCGTGTGCGTGCGGATTTGCACCTCCATGCGTTCTCCGTAGGGGCCGATGACGGTGGTGTGCAGGGACTGGTACATGTTGAACTTGGGCAGGGCGATGTAGTCTTTGAAGCGCGACGGGATCGGCTTCCACTCCGCGTGCACTACGCCGAGGGCGGCGTAACACTCCTGCACGGTGTCCACGATGATCCGGAAGGCCACCAGGTCGTAGATCTGGTCGTAGAGCAAGTTCTGCGACTGCATCTTCTGATAGATGGAGTAGAAGTGCTTCGGGCGGCCGGTGACCTGGCCTTCGATGCCGTTCTCCTCCAGGCGCTTGGACAGTACGCTGATGACTTCGTGGATGTAGTGTTCGCGCTCCGCCTTCTTCTTGGCGACGTTGCGCTTGAGCTGGTAGTACACTTCCGGGCGCAGGTAGCGCAGAGAGCTGTCCTCCAACTCGCTCTTCATCCAGTAGATGCCGAGGCGGTGCGCCAAGGGAGCGTAGATGTCGAGCGTCTCTTGGGCGATCTCCAGCTGGCGCTCCGACCGCAGGTGGTTGAGCGTCCGCATATTGTGGGTGCGGTCAGCCAACTTGATCAGGATGACACGGATGTCGCGTGCCATCGCCAGGATCATCTTGCGGAAATTCTCGGCTTGCTTCTCCTCGCGGCTGCTGAAGCTGATCTGGCTGATCTTGGTGACACCGTCCACCAGTGCCGCAATCTCGGCACCAAACTTCTCTTCGAGCTCCGGTAGCGTCGTCAGGGTGTCTTCCACCGTGTCATGCAACAGCCCGGTCACCACGCTCGCCACATCCAGCCGGAGATCGGTGATGATGGCCGCCACCTCGACCGGGTGGATCAGGTACGGCTCGCCGGAGAGGCGTTTCTGGCCCTTGTGGACCGCGGCGGAGAACTCGTACGCACGGCGGACGAGGTCGATGTCTGCGCCACTATCGTAGCTGCGTACACGGTCAATGAGACCGTTGATGTTCATGGCCTCACCGCGGACGCCCCGGACCGTCGATCGTGCGCATCGACGTGGGCCAGAATTTTCTCGGCCACCGCCTCAGGAGTCTCGTGGTCACTGTGCAAGACGAGGTCGTAGATCGAGGTATCGTTCAGATCGAAGCCGTAGATTTCCTTGTAACGTTTAGCATCGGAACGCTGCCGGGCGCGATTCTGTCGCACCACTTCCTGCGCGTTTTGCCTCTCGCGTTGCGCCACACGGCTGGCACACACCTCGTCACTGGCGGTCAGCCACACCTTCAGCGCCTCGACGCCCTCCTGTAGGGCAATGAATCCCGCCAGCCGCCCTTCCAGCACCACCCCGCCCCGACGGGCATATTCGGCCATCTTGGCGTCGAGGGCGCGATCGATCGAATGATCCCGTTCCGACAGCTGATTGAATTCCTCCAGGGACAGGGCACGTTCTTCCGCCTCGCGACGGTAGAGGTCGCCCGCATAGACATGCGGGATCCCCAGGCGCCGGCTTAACAGCCGCGCCACCGTAGTCTTCCCGCTGCCCGGAACGCCGGAGATCGTGATCAACACACTGGGATATTAGCGGGATCGGTTGGACAAAGCACGCTTTCGACGAAGTCGACCGTTGACAGTCGAGAGTCGAGAGCCGAGAGTTCGGAGGCCGGAACTCGCACTCTCGACTGCTTCATTCCACATTTTGGACCTGCTCGCGGAGTTTCTCGATTTCACCGCGCGCTTCCAGGCTGAGGTCGGTGAGGGCCAAGTCGTTGCTCTTGGAGGCGATCGTATTGACCTCACGGTGGATCTCCTGGAGGAGGAAGTCCATCCGTTTTCCCACCGGCTCATGGTGGCCGCACAGGGCGTACAAGGCAGCGAGGTGGCTGTCCAAGCGCACCAACTCTTCCGTGATGTCACCACGGCTCAGCACGAACGCCACCTCCTGTGCCAGGCGCTCTTCGTCGACGGTGGCACCCGACAGCAACGTCTGCACACGCTGCCGCAGACGGTTGGCAATCTCGGGGGCTGCCGCCGACACCCGCGCCCGCATGCCGCGCGCCAGCTTGCGCAGGTGTTGGACCCGCTGCTTCATGTCGCGCGCCAGCGCCCGCCCTTCCCGCTCCCGTTCCTTGTCAAACGCGCTTAGGGCCCGCCGCAGAACGTCACGGACGTGCTCCAGCTCGTTACCCGGCTCAACTCGTCGTTCCACGACGCGCACCAGATCCGGACGCGCAAGCAGCACCTGCCGATCGATCTCGCCGCTCAGACCGAGGCTCCGTTGCAGTTCCCGCCAGGCGCCCACGTAGGCGCGGGCCAGGGCGGTGTTCACCTCGACGGCAAAGTCGCCGGCCAACGTCCCTGCGCGATTGATGTTGACGTCCACCTTGCCACGCGCCACGGCGGCCTGCACCGCTTGCCGAAACTCGGCTTCGAATGCCGTGTATTCCCGCGGCATATTGAATCGGGGCTCGAGAAAACGCTGATTGACGCTGCGGATCTCCACGCTGATCTTGCACCCATCTCCCTGCCACGTCGCCTGGCCGAAGCCGGTCATACTTTTCATCCATGCACCATTCCATCGGCCTGCATGGCCTGCTCTAGCTCCTGTGCGCTTGCGGTCGCCGTGCCGATCTTGCCGACCACGACACCGGCGGCGTGGTTCGCCAGGAGTGCCGCCTGGTCGAGGGTTGCGCCGGCCGCCAGCGCCAGCGCGCAGGCGGCGACCACCGTATCGCCAGCGCCGGTCACATCGAACACCTGCCGCGCCGCCGTGGGGAAGTGGCGGACCTTTGCATCGCGCACAAACAGTGTCATGCCGTGCTCGCCGCGAGTGATGAGGATCGCCTCGGCGTCCCACTGTCGCAGCAAGCGCTGGCCGGCGCGGTGGAGACTGGCCTCATCACGAATCTCGACCCCGGCCGCGTCGGATGCCTCGTGGACGTTCGGCGTCGCCAGCGTCACGCCGGCATAGTGCGCGAAGTTCGGTTTCTTTGGATCGAGGATTAACCGGAACGGGCGGCGTACCCGCGCCGCGCGCAACGCCGCCAGCAGGTCTTGCGTGATGACGCCCTTGCCGTAGTCGGACAAAACCACAGCATCAAAGTCCCAGAGGTGACGTTCAAGGTATTTGCCGATCGCAACCGCCGCGCGCCCGGCGTGCTCGCGCTGCTCCCGGTCGAAGCGCACGACCTGCTGGTTGTGGGCGATGATCCGTGTCTTGCGCACCGTGATCGCGCTACGCGAAGTCACCACACCCGCGGTGCCGGCACCGACCCGTTTGAGTTCGGCGACGAGCCGCCGACCACCCGTGTCACGGCCGATCATGCCGCAGGCGGTGGCATGACCACCGAGCGCCTGAATGTTGTGCACGACGTTCGCCGCGCCGCCCAAATGAAAGGTTTCCCGCGTCACCTGCACCACGGGCACGGGTGCCTCCGGCGAGATCCGGTCGACCCGCCCCCAGATGAACTGGTCCAGCATGAGATCGCCCACGACGAGTAGGCGAACTTTGGCGAACCGGCGAATGACCGGCCTCACCCATGCGTGCGGATCGGGGCGCCCGCGTCTCTGGACTCCGCGCCTCGAAGGACTGTCGCTCCGCGTCACGCCACTGACTCCTGTGTCCAGGCCCGGATAGCACCACACACCCTCGCGACCGCGTCGTCGGTCAGTTCCGGATAGAGCGGCAGCGCGAGGACCTCTCGGGCAGCGGCCTCGGCGACGGGAAAGTCTCCGGCCTGGTGGTGCAGCGGGGCGAACGCAGGCTGCAGATGCAGCGGCAACGGGTAGTGGACGCCGCTGGCAATGCCGTTCGCATGCAGGTGCGCCTGCAGCGCGTCGCGCCGCGCACAGCGAATGACGAACAGGTGGTGCACATGCTCACGGTCAGCCGCCGGCTCCGACAGGCCGATGCCGGGCAGACCGGCCAGGCCGCGGCGATAGGCGGCGGCCAGCGCCTGCCGGCGTGCGTTCCAGCCGTCCAGGTGGGGCAATTTGACCCGCAAGAAGGCGGCCTGCAGCCCGTCGAGGCGAGCATTGTAGCCAATCAGGCCGTGTGTGTACTTCGCCGTCTGACCGTGATCGCGCAGCAGGCGCAAGCGCGCAGCCAGCTCCGCATCGTGCGTCGTTACAGCGCCACCGTCACCGAGCCCGCCCAGGTTCTTGCTGGGATAGAAGCTGAAGCATGCCAAACGCCCGAGGCCACCGACCCGCCGCCCCCGGTAACGCGCGCCGTGCGCTTGCGCCGCATCCTCGACCACCTCGGCGCCGCCGTCCCGTGCCACGGCCGCGATGTCATCCATGGCCGCCGGCTGCCCGTAGAGGTGGACGGGAATCACGGCCCGCACCGTATGTTGGCGCAGCGCGCGGCGCAGCGCCTCGGGATCTATGGTGAACGTCATCGGATCGATATCGACGAAAAGCGGGCGGGCGCCCACGTGACACACGGCTTCCGCCGTGGCCACAAAGGTGAAGGCCGGTACGGCGACCAGATCCCCGGCTCCGACTTCGAGGGCGCGCAGCGCCATGGCCAGGGCCTCGGTACCATTCGAGACCGCGACGGTGTGCGGCACCTCGCAGAGGGCCGCGTATTCGCACTCGAACGCCTCAACCTCGGGCCCGTGGATGAAGCTCGACGCGTCCACGACACGGTCGAACGCGGCACGCAGGTCGTCCCGCAAGGCATCATGCTGGGCACGCAAATCGGCGGCGGGTATACGCATACGTGAGGGGGCATATCGGACCGGTCCAACGAGGTCAATTGCTCACTGCTGCTGCAGTGGCATACTGGCAGCGTGCACAGCCTGTGCTGCGACACGTGAGTTAGCCTGCACCCACCGGTGCGGCGGGCACGGAGGCCCGCTGCCACCATTCTCGAGGCAGCGCCCAACCTTTGGGGCCGAGTGCTACAGCCCAAGCAGTTCCCGGACCGCCCGCTCAACGTCGTCGACCCCAAGATGCCGCTCCATGCAGTGGTAGTACGGGCAGCGCGGGCCCAGGCAGCGTGGGCACACGACATCGAGTGCAGGTTGCAGGACCGTCACCCGATCGCCGATTGGCGCCCAGCGCACCGGGGCATTCGAGCGTAGCGGCGAGTACAGCGCCACCACCGGCGTTTCGACCGCAGCCGCGAGGTGGGTGGGCCCGGTGGAACTACCGATGTACAACTCACAGCGCCGGAGCAGCGCTGCCAGTTGCGCCAGGGTCAATTTGCCGCCGAGATCGACCGCACCGGGGCCGGCGTCCGTGGCGATGCCCGCGGCCACGCTTGCGGTGAGCCCGACCTCGGCGGCACTTCCGGTGACGATGACCCGCACGCCTGCCGCCAGCAATCGTCTCCCGAGTTCGCCATACTGTGCCGGTGCCCAGTTCAGGGCCGAGCCGGAGTTGCCGGGATGCAGCACAATCAATCGTGCCCCGGCAAGCCCAGCGTCCTGTAAGATGCGGTCAACGTCCGCCGCCTCCTCCGCACCAACCTGCCAGCGCACGGGGAGAACCTCCGCGGGTTCCACTCCCAGGGGTCGCAGCAGGTTCACATTGTAGCGTGCTTCGTGCTTCCACGGCGGGCGGCTGCGGTGCTCAGACACGCGCCGGTTGAACAGAAATGAGTACGCACGATACGCCGTACCGATGCGAATCGGCACACCGGCCAGATAGACTGCCAGCGCCAGCCTCGGCGTCGGGTGCACGAGCACCGCCACATCGCAGCCGAGTCGGCGGATCTGCCCCACCAGCGACCACACCCCGCGCAGGCGGGAGCCCTTGGCCTCCTGCGGGTCCACTTCCACGTGATCGACGCCGGGATGATGCCGCGCGGCCGCTGCATTGGCGGCGGACGCCAGCACCGTGACGCGGCACGCCGGGAACGCCCGCTTCAGGGCGGGCACCATCGGCAAGGTGAGCAACATGTCGCCCAGCCGGTCTGTCCGGACCAGGAGAACGTGTCGCGGGCTCGACGCAGCCATTCCAGACCAATGCATAGCCTGGCCACAACCATTGATCCACTTCCCCAGGTCGTTTAGAGTCCGCCCGAATGCGGGTCAGCGGCTTCACTTTCGTACGCAATGCGATCGACCTCTACTACCCGGTGGTGGAGTCGATCACCTCGATACTACCCATTTGCGATGAGTTCATCGTGGCAGCGGGCGATTCCACCGACGGCACCAGCGAACTGTTGCGCCGCATCAAAGACCCGAAACTCAAGATTATCGACACCGTCTGGGACAAGAACCTGTTCGTCAGGGGTGCCAGCAATGCCCACCAGACGAACATCGCGCTGGATGCCTGCACGGGGGACTGGGCATTTTACGTGCAGGCCGACGAAGTCGTGCACGAAGACGATCTGCCGGTGATCGCGGAGTCGATGCGCGAGCACCTGAACGATCCACAGGTCGAAGGCCTACTGTTTGATTACCTACATTTCTTCGGTGACTACGATCATTACCAGACGGCGCACAACTGGTATCGGCGCGAAGTTCGCATAGTGCGCACCGGTGTCGGGATTCGCTCGTGGCACAGCGCCCAGGGATTCCGCCGTGACAGCAAGAAGATCCGCGTTGTCCGCTCCGGCGGGCGGATCTTTCACTACGGCTGGGTGCGGCCGCCACGCCGCATGACACGCAAGTCGCATGCCTTCGCGTCGTTACACGTTGGCCCGACGGTTGCCGACACCTACTATCCTGACCGCGACAGCGAGTTCGACTACGGGCAACTGCACGGCCGGGTGCGTTTCACCGGCACGCATCCGGCGGTGATGCGGGCGCGCATTGCGGCAATGGACTGGACCGTGCGGCCGGGCAAAAGCTTGCACCGCCATGACAGACTGCCCATGCGCTTCCTCTCATTCCTGGAGAACCGCATCCTCGGCGGGGTGCGCATCGGCGAGAACCGCAACTACATTCCCTTGCGGCGGTAAACGGAAGGAACGGGAGCACACGGGTCCGCTCTCCCACCGGAACTGTGGATTTTCTCCGGAATCGTGCGTCGACGAGCTCAGCACGAGCGGTTTGGGTATCAATTTCAAAAGAGAATTCCGCTCACCCTGAGCCTGTCGAAGGGTGTGGCCCCCGTTTATCGACAATCCCACACGGAGAGGGGAAGGGTGACGGAAGCAGCGGCCCGCGACGCGCAAGCCTATCGCGCCGACTCCGCGCGCCGGTACCACTGCAGGCGCAGCAGTTCCGTGTGGCAGATCAACTGTCCGCGCGCGCGCATGACCCGCCGTGAATTCCGTAGCAGGCTCCACCATGCGAACGATGCCGCCGCGCCCAGCCAGTGCGCGAGACGGCTGCCCCAACTCCGCTCCGGATCCATCTCGAATCGGCTGCGCGCCCGGCGCAGGTGGACAATGCGGAAGTTCTCGAGCGTCAACCGTTCCGGCTCCACCGCATGGTACACGATCACCGCGGGCATGTAGCCGATTCGCTCGCCCGACTGGAGAATGCGCCGGGCCAGATCACCGTCCTCGTGCATGCCGCTGGCGCCCACGCCCAACCGCTCGTTGAACAGCCCGACCCGATCGAGCACCGCACGACGCACGACCATGTTGCAGCCGTAGAGATGTTTGTCATCCATTACCGCACCCCCACGATCGTAGAACGGGAGCGTGCCGTAGTACGCGATGCGCGCAAGCAGTGCCGGGTCCGTGACAGCGGGCGGCAACAGGATACGACCCATCGCCGCCCCGTACTGTGGATGGTTGGCAAAGAATCGGAGGATCTCCCGCAACCAGTCGGCTTGGACCTCCACGTCATCGTCCGTGAATGCAATCAGCGGCGCGTGTACTTCGCTGAGCGCTCTGTTCATCGCCCGGGATCTGCCTGGCTCGGCAACAAACACCGAACTCCGGCCCGGGCCGCGTGCGATCCAGTCCGCGATCACGGCGGCGGTGCCATCGGTCGAGCCATTGTCGGCCACCACCACCTGCGCCTCACCGTCGACCGCCGCAAGGGCACGGTCAAGACTGTGCAGCATCCGCGTCAGTAGAGCGGCACGGTTCCGTGTGGGGATGATCAGCGAGACAGCCGGCGTCATATAGGGTCTCTCGCGGCATGGAGAGGTGACTTCGTCTGACATCTCATCCCGTCACCCTAGCCCTCTCCCGGAGGGAGCGGGAACCTATTGGAAATATCATCGCAATTCTCCGAACAGAACCGGTCCGCGCCTGCCGAGACAGGCCTTGGCAGCTCAACAAGGAGACCCGCCGTCCGGCGCCCGCTCGCGCCGCCAGCCGTGCCGTACGATGTCGGCGTGCCGGACCATCCGACCCCAAGCATGCATCCGTCGCGTCGGCGAGCGCAGCAGACGCCAGAGGACGACGGCACACGTCGCTTCCAGGAGACGGGGCACGCTGCGCCAGTAGTACCGCACCGGTTCCATCTCCAACAATCCACGCCCCAGACGTACCTGAAACTGGCGGTAGTACTCCGGTGTCAGGCGCTGGGGATCGACCTCATGATAGACGAGCGCCTGCGGCATGTACCCAATGCGCATGCCGGCGCGGAGAATGCGGCGGGCCAGTTCGAGATCCTCCCCGGCGTTGAACGGGGGACCGAGCCGTTCGTTGAAATTACCAACGCGGTCGAACACGTGCCGGCGGACGGCGATGTTGCAGCCGTACATGTCGGACACGTCCCGAACATTCTCCCCCTTATCGAACACCGGTACGACCCGATAGGCGGCGAGCAGGGCCTGCAGCCTGGGGTCACGCTCGGCGGCGGGCGGCACGCGCACCCGTCCCATGGCCGCAGCGTATTGAGGATACGTTCCAAAGAACGTGAGGATCGCCTCGAGCCACCGCGGGCTCACTTCCACGTCGTCGTCCGTGAACGCCAGCAACGGCGCGCGCGCCAAGGTCAGCGCGTGGTTCATGGCGCGGCACTTCCCCGGCTGTGGAACGCAGAGGTGCTGCCGTCCAGTCGCGGCCGCCGCCCAGCGGTTGAGAAATGCGGGCGTCGTATCGGTTGAGCCGTTGTCGACCACCAGGATTTCGCAGTCGACCATACGCGTCGCTTGCGCCACCTCCAAGCTCTGCAAGGTGCGCGCCAGCGTCGCGGCCCGATTGCGGGTGGCGATCAGCACCGACAACAGCGGTCCGCTTCCCGGCTCCGCGCTCATCCCACACCCCGAGGTCGAACCTGGCCCGGCATATTCCGGCCGTTCCACCGCAAGCGCAACATCTCCCGATGCTGAATCATCCGTGCCCAGGCTTTGAGGCTGCGTTGGCGCTGGCCGAGCATCCCCCACCAGGCACAGGACACGGCGGCATCTATGGCGCGCAGCAGGTTTCGGCGCCAATGCTGTGGGGGCTCGATGATGTAATGGCTGCGCGCCAAGCGCACATTGAATTCTCGAAACCACTGCGGCGTTAGCCGCGTGGGGTCGACGCTATGATAGACGACTGCGTCGGGCATATAGCCGATGCGCATGCCGGCCCGCCTGATCCGCTCCGAATACTCCGCGTCCTCATACAGGCCGCTGGCCCCGACGCCCAAGCGCTCATCATACGGACCGACGGTCTCGACGACGCGCCGCCGCACCGCCATGTTGCAGCCCCACATGTAGGGCACATCGCGTACCACATCGCCCGCATCAAACAGGGGCAACGTCCCCGGATATTGCGCCACACGCGCCAGGGTGGCGGGGTCGGCCGCGTCGGGTGGCACGCGGACCCGGCCCATGGCGGCGTCGTACTCCGGATGGTCGGCGAAAAAGGCGACAAGCGAGCGGACCCAGCGCGGCGTGACCTCGACATCATCGTCCGTAAAGGCCAAGAGGGGCGCACGAGCAACCGGCAGCGCGCGATTGAGGGCGCGCGCCCGACCCGGCTGCTCGACATAGAGTCGCACACGCCCTGGAGCCGCCGCCGTCCACCGGTCGAGCACTGCGGCGGTCCCATCAGTGGAGCCGTTGTCGATGACCACGATTTCGAGATCGACTTGCGCCTCGGCCTGTGCCACGTCCAGCGTGCGTAACAAGCGCGGCAGCAAGTCAGCTCGGTTCCGCGTGGGAATGAGAATCGAGAGGGCGGGGTCGCTTCCGGAGCTCATCGGCGATCTCGCCCCCTTGTAAGGCGTGGCAAAAGCCAGTGCACCGTTCCGCACATCCCTCCCACGTGTGCACAGGCGGCATCGGAAACGACACTCCCACCGCGGCGAGGTTTGCTATCTCGGTGCACGGCTGCCAAGATAACCGATCGGGGCCCTCCGTCAATGTTCGAGCGCATCGCACGCCGCTTCCTCGAAGCCAAGGGGTACACGGTCACCCGTGCGGCGCCGGCGGCGATGCCGCCGACGGCTGACATGGACGGCGACGCCGAGTTCATGTCTGTTTATACGCGCTGCGCAGCGTTTTCCATGACCTCGAAAGAGCGGATGTACGCGACCTATCAAGCCGCGCGCTTCGTCGCCACCAGCCAGGTCGAGGGTGACATCGTCGAATGTGGTGTCTGGCGTGGCGGCTCCGCAATGTTAATCGCGCTCACCTTGCTGCAACTCGGTCACCGCGGGCGCCGCCTGTACCTCTACGACACCTTCGCAGGCATGAGCGCACCGAGCGACAAAGACCGCGCCTTTGATGATCGCCCCGCCGTCAGGGTTATGGAACAAGCGGGGCTACAACAGATGAGCCAGTGGTGTCTCGCATCGATCGAGGACGTCCGCGCCAACGTGTTGTCGACGGGCTATCCGCAGGACCGGCTCCTGCTGATCAAGGGAAAGGTGGAAGAGACCATCCCCGCGCAGATCCCTGCACGGATCGCCCTCCTGCGGCTGGACACCGATTGGTACGAGTCGACACTGCACGAACTTACCCATCTGTACCCACTGCTTGCCACCGCCGGAGTCTTGATCATAGATGACTACGGCTACTGGAAGGGCGCGCGGGAGGCCACCGACCAGTATTTCACCCAGCACGGTCCGCCGCCACTGCTCAGCCGCATCGACTGCACGGGGCGGATCGGCCTGAAGATCCGCGCACCCGCATGACAGCGGATCCTTCCAGTCACCAGAGCTGACGACCAGTGCGATGACCTGCGTCGAGAGCCTCAGCACGAGCGGGCTCAGAATCTATGTGACAACGATTCTCGCGCGCACCCTGAGCGTGTCGAAGGATGTTTCCGGAGCAACCCGACAATCCCCACCGGCGCCGGCTGTCGTCCGCACCGGCTGAAAGAGGAAGCCGCGCATGGAACAGCCACGCCCTGCCCTCGCGGAACGCACCGCATACCAGTCGCAGTGGCCAGCGGAGGACTTCATGGTGCCGGTGCTTCGCCGGATGATCGAGTCCGGAATCGACCGCTACGCGCGGGCCGCACCACCAGACGCCCGCGCCCTGGATGTCGGCTGCGGCGGGCAACCCTTCCGGCGGGTGCTCGAGGCGATGGGCTACCGGTACATCGGCTTCGATGCCCTGCAGAATCCCGCGGGGACGGTGGATGTTGTCGGGGCCATCGACGAACCACTGCCACCGCAATTGGATGCGCAGGGCCCCTTTCACTTCATTCTCTGCACCGAAGTGCTCGAACACGTCGCACGGTGGCACGTGGCCTTCGCGAATCTGGCCCGCCTTTTATCTCCGGGCGGCAGACTGCTGATCACCTGCCCGCATTTCTACCCGCCACACGAGGAGCCATACGACTTCTGGCGCCCTACGATCCACGCCGTCGACTGGTACGCACGCGAGGTAGGCCTCAAGCCTCTGGAGGTGCGGCGGGGAGGAGACGCGGCGGATATTCTGGGCACCATGTTGGCCGTGACCCGTATCAGAGCCGCACGGCCGCGGTTCTCGGACCATGTATTGGCAGCCGTCAGCCAACTGGTGCGACGCTGCGTCGCCGCCGCCCTGCGGACGCCCTGGGTCCGGCAGCGCCTGGTCATGAAGGGACCGCTGTACCTTTCGTTGTTCGCCGTGCTTGAAAAGCAACCGTCATGATCCTGGCCTTTTTCTCATCCATGGGCGGCTCCGCCTGGGGGGGCAGCGAGCATCTGTGGGCGGCCACCGCCCACGACGCCCTCGCCGCCGGTCATCGTGTGCTCATCTCCGTCCCCCGCTGGCGACCGCGCGCCCCCGGCATCGAGCGGCTGTGTCACGCCGGCGCACAGGTGTTTGAACGCCCGCGGCTGCGCTCGAAGAGCCTGTGGCGTTTCATCGATTCTGTGGCGTTGCGCCACTGGTCATTCGGCCGCCAGCAACCGGATGTGCTGTGCATCAACCAGGGGGGCACGTTTGACTTCCTGACCGCGAACCATTCCGCCACACTTCGCGATCTCACCTTTGGGTTCCGCGTACCGTACGTCGTATTGTGTCACTACAACGATGAAGTCTTGTTGCGCACGCAGGGGCTGCGCAATCGCGTCGAGCCCTTTCTCGAGCGGGCATCCCGAGTCGGCTTCGTATCCGAGCACAACCGCCGACTCGTCGAGCGCCAAATCGGCTGCCGCTTACCGAACGTCGTCATTCTGCGCAATCCGGTAAACCTGTCCGACACTGCCCCTGTGCCGTGGCGTGCGTCACTGAATCCCGTGCGCTTCTGTACGGTGGCGCGCTTGGAAACCCGCTACAAGGGCCAGGACGTGCTCTTCGAAGCGCTCGCCGCCGCGCCGTGGCGACAACGACCATGGGAGTTGCGGCTGTACGGCAAGGGCCCTGACCAGCAGTACCTGCAGCGGCTCGCGCACATGTTCGGCATCGCCGACCGCGTGCAGTTCATGGGGCACGTCGACGACATCCGCGCGGTGTGGGCCAGCAATGATATTCTCGTCCTGTCATCCTTTGGTGAGGGAATTCCCCTCACCCTGGTTGAAGCCATGCTCTGTGGCCGTCCCGGCGTCGTCACCGACGTCGGCGGGAACACCGAATGGGTTGAGGATGGCACGACCGGATTCGTCGCGGCGGCGGCAACGCCGCAGTCTGTCGCCGCGGCCTTGGAGCGCGCCTGGGCCGCGCGCTCGCGCTGGAGGGAGATGGGGGAGCGCGCCCACGCCGTAGCGCTTTCCCGGTACGATCCGCATCCCGGCCGCACGCTGCTCGGCTTACTCGAACAGGTGGCGCGCGAGACCGCAAGATCGGGGCGCAAACCCGATGACAGTCACTGATGCGGCATTGTGCCAAGATCGCATCCTTCGAGACGGCGCCGGAAAAGATGGCGCCTCCTCAGGATGAGCGGGAAATGATTGTCGCATCAACAATATACCGCTCACGCTGAGGAGACCGCATCTTCTCAGCGGCCGTCTCGAAGCGTGCCCGCCACATCGGACGCGGCTTAACTGGCTGGGGTTGGCGCGAGTTCGGCCTCGACAGTCGGCTCTTTCTCCACTCACCCCGGGAGGGGACTACGCACCGTCCGCCCCGCTCTCCGCATGCCGCGCGACGCGAGACAGCGGTCGACGACCGCCTGCACGTCGTCGACGGAGATTGCAGTCGGTGAGTCCAGCGGACGTGCCCCTGGAGCGGGCCGTACGGCGAGTTGGCCGCTCCCTTCCGTACCGTCGGTCCAGAAGCGTTCGTCGCCTGGCTTGATGATGACCACGGTGGGGCAACCGACCGCAGTGGCCACGTGTTTCGGCCCGCCATCGTTGCCAATCCAAAGCTGGCAGCGTTCGTAAAGCGCACCAAGCTCGTGAAGCGACGTCTCACCGTAATTCCACAGGATCGGCCGCTCGCACATTCGGGCGACGACCGCCTCCACCTGAGAGATCTCCCCAGCAGCGGAACTCAGCAGCAGTTGCGCGCCGTGCGTCTGAACGAGCCAGTCGGCAAGCTGCGCGTAGCGCTCGAGCGGCCACGCCTTGCGGGGCACATTGGCAACCACGGACAACGCGATGAACGGCCGCGCCGGGTCGACTCCCGCCCGCTCGCACAGCGCCGCCGCCCGCGCCCGGTCCGCCGCGGACACCGCCAACTCCAAGCGGAGGTCGGGCGGCGGCGGCACATCGACTGCGGCAGCCATGCGCAGTGTGTTCCCGGCCACGTAAACGGGATCGTCCCAGCCGGGGACCCGTCGAGTGAACACCCAGTCTCGCGCCCAACGCTTTTTCCATCCGACTCGGACTGGCGCGCCGGTCGACAAAACCAGCGGCAGGCTGCGCCCACTGCTCTGCAGGTCGAGGACGGCGTCATAGCGCCCGCGCCGGCAGCGCATCGCAAGCCGCATCAGGGACACGAACCCCGGCCGCAGAACCAGCAACTCGTCGATCTGCCGGTTCCCCAGCAAGGCGTGGTGAAATCCCGCCGACGCCAGCACGTCCAATCGCGCGTTGGGGTACGCGAGGCGGATCGCACGCAGGGTTGGGGTAATGAGCAGCAAGTCGCCAAATCGCCGCAGGCGAATGACGAGGATGCGCGGGGACGGACCGAGCAACGGGCGGCGGCCTCCGCCTACCAGAGTCGGCATCGGTGCATGAGCTAGCAAGGGTTGAAAATTGAGGCAATGGGCCGAGAACGTGGACCGACCACGGCCTTACCGGGCTGACTATCCGGGGTGCGCCCGTGGCACAGGGTTGCCAGCGCGAGGCAAAGTCAATAAAAACTCCCGCGAAGGAATCTGCCGGTGAACCGGATCTTGCTGCCCGCGGCGCTACTCGGCTTGACCTTGGCGCTCTACTTTCAAGGGTTGGGCGAACTCCCCTTCTACACGGTGGGCGAACCACGGGAGGCACTGGAAATCTGGGAGGAGATTTATAACGGCGAGTGGGTACTGCCGTCACGCAACGGCATCGACCTGCCGTCGAAGCCACCGCTGTTCCATTGGCTCGGCGGCTTGACCGCACTGGCAACCGGGGCGGTCGATGAGTTTGCCGCGCGGTTCCCGTCCGCCCTGCTCGCAACCGTCACCGTGTTCCTGGTGTACGGGTGTGGGGCACGGAAGTGGGGTACCGCGGCGGGGATGTTCGCCGCGTGCATGCTGGCAACGAACTTCGAATGGATCCGCGCGGCCCGCAGCGCGCGTGTCGACATCGTTCTGACCACGTTCCTGACCGGCGCCTTCCTCGCCTTCGAACGGGTCGCCACCGCCACAGTCCCGCGCCCGCTTCCGTTGCTGTTGTTCTATCTCTGCATGGGGCTGGCGACGCTCGCCAAGGGCCCGATCGGCTTTCTGCTGCCCAGCTTCGTCGCCGTGGTCTATCTCGCACTCCGCCGCGATGTGGGACGGTTGCAGCGCATGCACGTGTTCGGCGGCGGCATCCTTGCCCTCGGCCTACCAGGCTGTTGGTATCTCGCTGCGACACTGCACGGCGGCACGGCGTTCGTGCACAAACAGCTTCTGATCGAGAATTTGATGACGTTTTTCGGCTGGACATCGGATCCCGGTACGCCGTCGCATTCGTTTTTCTATGTCATTCCGGCGTTTCTAACAGGGTTCGCACCCTGGAGCCTGTTCGTTGTCCCGCTTGGCATTTTCCTCTATCAACTCCGCGGCCGACGCCTGGACGACGAGGGGTACCTGTACCCGCTGGTGTGGTTCGTCGCCATCTTCTTGTTTTTCATGGTCGCGGCGGGAAAGCGCACCGTCTACCTCCTCCCCATCTATCCTGCCGCCGCGCTGCTCCTCGGCGCCTGGTGGGGCCGCCTGAGTTCCGGGCAGTTCTCGTTGCGGCCCGGACTGCGGGCGGCACTCCGGACCGGCGCGGTGTGCTTCGTGGTCGTGTTGCTGCTCGTGCTCCTTGCCGTCACGATGGAAGCCTTTGGCGGGCGTCCGCTGGACCGGCTGGGCCCCTTCCTGCACCACACGGATCGGGAGAACCTGCCGCTCGTCCACGAGATGATTCGGACACATCATGCAAGCTTCCTCGGTTGGGTGGGCGTGGTGGCGACCGCTACCCTGGTCCTCAGTATCGCCACCTGGCGCAGTCGATGGGCGGTGGTGTTCGCGTCACTGGTGATTCTAGTCACCAGCACCACGGTCCTCGTGAACAACGTATTTCACCCGGAAATCGCCCGTCAGCGCACGTTCAAGCCGTTCATGGCGGCGGTGCGGGCAACTCTCGGACCCAGCGGGCAACTCGCCTTTTTTTATAGCTTCGACTATGGCGCGGTCTTCTACTGGAACCAGCGTATCCCTGTCCTCGGCGCACAGATCCCGGATTTCAGGGGGAGCGAGCGGAAGCAGTACCTGCTTCTGTGGGAAAGCGAATGGAACGGCCTGTCCGCTCAAGAGCGTGGGAAACTCGATTTTGTGCTCCGTAGCGAAGGAACTGGCCCTGACGCCCGGAACCGTCTCGTGCTCGCCCGGGTACGTGTGCCGGGTTAATTCAACCGGCACGCCCAATTCGGAGTGGACGCGGTAGAGGCGTGTGCGTGCCCCAAACTGCAGTCGTGACACCTCGTCGCCCTGCGGAACGGCCTGATAAGACTTGCTCTAGCAGTTGAGATCCGTAAGATTGCGTATAGACCATGTTAGCCAAAAGTGCTTAGATCGCACACTGCCATCGCACAATTGACAACAGGTTGGTACACGACGTACCTCTGCCGACAACAGCAATGTCGAATAGTGGCATCGTAGCAATGAGCCTCATGGGAACCCTTTCGGCGTAACGATCATGCGCCCAGCAGCCGATACGGCCGTCCCGATCTCAGTGGAACCGTCCACTGGTGTGCAACGGCTCCCCCCTCGACCAGCGGCAGCGCCCGTGGGGCCGTCGCTACCGGACCAGACGGACTCGTTGAAAAGGGAATTGGACGAGACCCGCCGCGCGCTGGAGGCTTTGCAGCGTCAACTCGAGGACGCACATCGGGACCTCGCCGCGGGCGACCAGCAGCAGGCGGAGACGCAGGGCGAACTCGCGACGGCACGTGGCGATTTGGAGGCAACACGTGACGCGCTGGAGGCCGCACGCAGCCAACTGGAGCAGGACCGGGCGCATCTGCAGTCGCTGCTCGAGAGCCTTGCTCGCGCGCGAGCGGACGTCCACCAACTCGTTGGCTCGTTGGAGAAAACCGCGGTGCGGCTGCGCGCGGTCGCCAAGACCGCGCCGTACCGCTTGGCCCACCTGCTCAGGCGTATCGGCATGGACGTGATCACCGGGAGCCGCCGAGACCGAAACGCCGCACTCCGCTGGCTGCGTCGCAGACTGGTGGGGCGACAGACGCCGCAGGAGCAGGCCAAGAACCCCTTGTTGGACGAGGTGGCGGCGCTGTGGCGCGCGCAGGAGACGCTGGCCGGTTTGACCGACGAGATCCGGCGAATTTCTTCGGACGCGGAAACGCCGCAGCTGTCCACGCCAGCGTCCGATGCGAGGCCGACGGAGCGTGGACACACGTTCCGATCCACCGTCGGTGGCACACGATCGCATTCGAAACGTCTGTGGGGACGATCGGCCTTGAACCCCTACGAGTATCTGTTCGACAGGTACCGGCGATCGCGAGACCGCCTTTTCCCCATCAGCTGGCAGCGCGTCAGCGTACCCTTTGAACCGAAGTTGGTTAGCATCGTCGTGCCGTCCTATAACGGCACCGATTTCATCCGCGAAGCACTCGACAGCATTCTGTCGCAGACGTACGCACACCTCGAGGTCATAGCGATCGACGACGGCTCCACCGATACGACCGGCGCCATCCTCGACGCATATGCGCGGCAAGACCCGCGCGTCACCGTCGTGCATCAGGAAAATCAGCAATTGCCGCGTACCCTCTCCCGCGGCTTCCAACTGGCACGCGGCGAGTTCCTGACGTGGACCAGCGCCGACAATCGTCTCAAACCCACGTGCATTGAAAAACTGGTCGATGCACTCCAACGGCATCCCGATTGGGACATGCTGTACGCCAACTACGACATTATCGGTGAACGCGGGGAGCCGTTGCGAGACACGAAGTGGCTGGACGCCTATCAAGCGCCCCGCGGCAGCGAACATATCCGCCTGCCTCGCGATACGGCCGAACTCAACGTCTGGCCGAACAATTACATCGGCGGTGCCTTTCTCTATCGTGCCAGGGTCGCGTGGGCGCTGGGCGACTATAGCCCGGCGCGCGTCCTCATGGAAGATTACGACTACTGGATGCGCGTCAACGAATTGATGACACTGCGGCACGCCGATTTCGAGGACTGCGTCTATGAGTACCGGGTCCACGGTGGTTCGCTCACCAGCAAGGACCATGAACTGGGAATCACGCGGAACCGCACGAAGCTGATGGTATTCGATGACTTCCGGCGGAGCTTCCATTTGAGCAAGACGCTGTGGGTGGTGACCGCTGACGGAAGCGCGCCCGCCAAGCAGTTGGCCGAAGCGTTGGAAGCGCGCGTGCGGCGAGCCGAGCACGTCCTGATGAGCGCCGAGGAAATGGCCGAGATGGCGCTGCCCCGCTTGTGGATGCCGACCGCGTGGGTGCATGTCGGCGCGGGGTCCGTTCGTCCCCCACAGCGTCCGCCAATCGGTGACCTTGCCGCCAAAATCCTGGTCAGCACGGCCGGCCCTCTCGAACTGCCGCCGAGCGCGGACTGGGATACGCTCATTTCCACCGGGCAGGCGCGCGGGAACGCCTTGCCGAGAGTGGGATCCGGCTACGCGGGCTGGTGGTCGGTGGGCGACGTGGGGGATCTGTTCACACTCTGCGATCTGCGGGCGAAGAATCGCCAACTGGCAGAGATTGAACTGCAGGCGAACACCCGCACGGACCGCCTGGCGGCCAGCGCCCCCAAGGTGAGCGTCGTTATCGGCGCAACTCCCGGCAGTGTTGCGCTGCAACGCACGTTGCGGGCGGTAGCCGGCCAGACGCTCGCGCGTTCCCAATACGAAGTCATCGTAGTGAATACGGCACCGCATGATCCGTTCGCCCGGCATGCGGTCGCGCAGATTCGCGCGGAATGCTTTGGCGATACTCCGGACCAGATCCGACTCGTGGACTGCCCTTTTCCGGGGCTCCCGCATGCGCAAAACGCTGGGCTGTCGGACGCCCGGGGGGAGTATGTGGTCTTCCTCGGCCAGAACACCACCCCCAGTGCGCAATGTCTGGAATGGTTCCTGCGCGGCTTCGAGGAACACCCCAATGCGGGCGTAATCGGAGGTCATGTCCGTTTGCAGGTACCGACGCCGCGCCCTCCGGCGTGTCCCGCGGGGCGCGAAGCGCTGTGGCACCAGTTTCTAACGGCGCACACCGGGTACGTCGAGGCAACGGAGTGGTGGGAGTATCCGTACCCTGACAACTGGGCAGCACGCCGTCGGGCACTCGTTGAGATCGGCGGAATTCGCTGCAACTGGGGGCACACCGGCGCAGATTTCACCGCCGGGCAAGAGATCGCGGCCGCCAGTCTCGTGCGGCAATTGGGTCACGACGTCGCCATCGAACCTCGGGCCCAGGCGGTCCATGCGGTCGACCTCGACGGGTACACCGAGACGTACGCCGCGAAGGCGATCTACGCCGGCATCACGGCACACTACCGATTGCAACAGTGCCTGTATCTGCCCAGACGATCTCTGAGCGGTCTGTGGAGAGATCTCAAGCGAGCGTCGCTGAGCGCGCTCCGCGATCGGACGAATGGCCGTTGCGAGCGTGAAACCGAGAACAGCCTCGTCAACAAAAGGTACGATCGCGAGATTTTCCGGGCAAGACTGGCCGTTTTTCGGCTGGCGATGGGCGACCTCGTTCGGCGAAGCAGGCGCGCCGTCACGAACGGCTAGCACGTAGGTTCGGTCATCGAACCAACGCAATCGGAAACAGGGAGCCCTCCTGGCGCACTCCTCAGGAGCGGGTTTCTGGGGTACGGCCAGGCCCTCGTCACGATGGGGGCATTGAGGCCGAACGTGGGGATCGTCGGCAGGCGCCCCCCGATACTGACGCCGCGCCGCTTGCGCGGAGATGAGATCCGGCAAGCGCGTGGTGACGGATAGTCGGGACGGCATTCCCGATCGGTTCGATCACCGGACCTGCTGTGCCTGGCAGGGAGGGCTTGAGGAATGGACGTCATTTCGCTTGAAACAAATACCGTGTGCCTCACGCCCTGGAATGAGGAACGTGGCGTATGGCATACAGATCGAAACCATATGCGATACGGTCGAGGCAACCTACATCGGACTGACGCGGAGCCTCGCTGGTCGCCAGTTTCCAGCAGCGAACCGACATGGGAGTAGAGGCGAACCGGGCCACCCGCACCGAGCCGGGCAGCGGATCTGGACCGGAAGCATTACAAGGCGACGAACAACTGCGCCGCGAACGGGAGGCGGCACGGACCCAACTCCGCCAGGCGCAACACGTCGTCGCCTACCTGCTCGCGCAAGTCGGCGAAGCCGGCCGCACCCTGGAAGCAACCGAGCACCATCTGCACGCGATTGCCAAGACCAAGCCCTACCGCCTCGCGCACTTCCTGCGGCGCCTGGAGCGCGATTTCTTCAAGGGGTCGTGGAACGATCGGCGCGGGTTCATCACCTGGCTCATCCGACGCCTGGGTGGCCGGCAACTGCCTGTCGCGGAGCGAAAGAACCCCCTTCTCACATGGCCGGCTCCCACTGCGACCGTGCGCAATTACCGCGCACAGCTATACGCCATCTTGCAGGCGCACCGCGACAAACCGGTGATTGTTTCGCGCCCGATCGTTGACTGGGATCTGCCTCTCTTTCAACGCCCGCACCATCTCGCACGACAACTCGCGGAGCTTGGGTTCCTCTATTTTTTCTGCAGACCGAAATGGGGGAAGGACACCGTCGATGGATTCGCCGAAGTCGGCCCGGGCTGCTTCGTGACGGATCAGGTCCTGCTGTTGGAAACCCTGACCGGCCGCGTCACGCACCTGTTGTCCACAGATAACAGCTGCGATCTCGATTACGTCCGTTACCGACAATCCGCCGGCGACCTGGTGCTCTACGAGTACATCGATCACATCCATCAAGCGGTCAGTGGGCAGGCGATTCCGGATGAGACGTGGACGCGCCACCACGCGCTCCTCGCCGACGAGAGCATCGTTTGTATCGCGACCGCGGACCAACTGCTGTCGGAGGTCAGGGCGGTCCGCCGCCGGAATTTCGCTCTGGTCACCAATGGGGTTGACATCGACCATTTCGCGCCGGTCGGGGCGGCGAATCCGAGCCCCCCAGACGAAATCCGAGCGGTCGTCGGCCAGGGTAAGCCCATCATCGGGTACTTCGGAGCGTTCGCGTCGTGGTTCGACTACGAGTTGGTCGAACGCGCAGCGCGCGAACGGCCGCAGTACGAATGGCTGCTCATCGGCGTCAATTACGATGGCTCGATCGACCGGACGACCTTACGTCGCCTTCCTAACGTGACCATCCTCGGCCCGATCGCATACCAGGTCCTGCCGCGCTATGGGTCATATTTTGACGTCGCTACGATTCCGTTCCTGCGCAACGAGATCACCCTCTCAACCTCTCCGATCAAGCTGTTCGAGTATATGGCGCTGGGGAAGCCCATTGTCACCACTGACATCCCCGAATGTCGCAAGTACCGCTCCTGTCTCGTCGCGACGTCGCACGGCGAGTTCGTGCAACGGCTCGACAGGGCGCTGGAGATTGGAAAGCGCCCCCAGTATCTGGCCACACTTCGCGAGGAGGCTGCGGCGAACAGCTGGGCGAAGAAAGCCACGGACATTGCGGTACTATTGCGGGACAACTTGGAGCCCCATCAACTGGTCGAGGGGAGCGCTCCGAATACACCGGGAACGATCTCCGATTCCGGTGGCGTTCATCAGGGCGTGGCGAACCAGCATGGCGATCCGGCGGACGGCTATCCGAGTGCAGCGCCGTCGAGATCGCAGTTCCTCTTCCCCACCACAGATGCGGAAATCGTGGCGTTTACTGCCGCCGTCCAACGCAGGCAGCCATCGGGCTATGACGTGATTTGTTTTCCTGGCATCGCGACGACGGTTCAGTCGCCGCGACCGCAGGAGTTGCTGGTTCAGTTCGCCGCAGCGGGCCACCACGTCTATGATCTTTCACCACACTTCCGCCCCGATGGGCTGCCGTATGAACTCGACGAGGTCGCCGCAAATTTTCGCAAGGTCTCGCTGCGGATGCGACCGCTCAACGGTGACACCGATCGGCTCGATGACGTGGCACGAGACGAGCTGTTCGCTGTCCTCGACACCCTGCGACGCCAGGAGGGAATCGGTGCGGCCATCGCGTACGCACAGTCGCCCTTTTGGTGGCCGCTCCTCGAGCGCCTGCGAGCCGAATTCGCCTGGCCCATTCTGTATGATCGAA
>JAGDMS010000422.1 GCA_017860575.1 Deltaproteobacteria bacterium
GATCCCGCTGAAGGCCCTGAAGGTGTTCGGAGGCGCGGGCTACGACGCCGAGTCAATGGCCGAAGCCGTCCGCCTTCTCAACCAGGGCATCGTCGATCCGGCTGTGTTGCACGGGGAGGTCTTCGACCTTGATCACATCGCCGACGCCATCGCCTTGCTCACCCGTTCGAAACCGGGTCACGACGCGGTCCGAGTCGGCCTCGTACACCGACACCGCTCCTGACACGGCCATCCCTTCTGGGACACCTCCCGTCGCGTCCATACCTTCTCCATAGGGCTCGCGGGACCGCGGGCGCCTGCTTCCCCCGACTACAGCGCCAGTGCGTTGGGTGGCCCTTGGGGTGCTCGGTGTAATAACTCTATTTCGTCAATGCCGGGCCGGCGCTCCTGCTTGTGGTGGGTGCGGGGGGAATCTCCGTCACGGAAGCGACTCCACGCTGGGGTGGGAAAGCGTACGAGCGAACTGTGCGAAAGCTGCCGCCGCCACGACGAACAGCAGCACGTGGACTAGAAACGCCCCCCGGTAGCTTCCGGTGGCGTCAAACAGCAAACCCATGAACAGGGGCGCGCCGAAGTTGAACGGAAGCTGAATCAATCCGGTCAGCCCGAATGCCTGACCGAATTGCTGACGACCGTAGGCGACACTTAGCAAGTTACTGAGCGGGGCCACGACGCCGCCACCACAGGTGCCAATCAAGGCCGAGGTCGCCAGGAGGAACCAGAAGGAACCTCCGTACCAGAGGAACAGCCAGAACACCGCTTGGGCGGCGGCGTTGATCGCCAACGCGGCCGCGCCGCCGACACGGTCGCTGAGCCAGCCGAAGAGAAACGAGCCGAGCATACCCATTCCACCGGATACGGCAAGCAGGACGGAGGCGCGCGTTGATTCGATTCCGAGGTCGGTGGCGTATGCCAAGAGATGTGTCACGATCGCCGTGCCGGCGGCAAGAATCAGCGCCGAGGTTACAGCAATCATCCAGAAGTGCGTATCCGTCAGGAGTCGCCGCTGAACGGCCCTATTTGAGTCGGCCTCCCCGTGCACCGCCGGCCGATCGGCGCTGGACCCCGCGCCGTGATCTCGGGGACCGTTGCGGATCAGTCGCAGGAGCGGTGTGAGAGCACACAGGAGCAGCGCAAGCGAGCCGAACATCAGCCGCCAGCCAACGGCCTCGATCATGAGCGTGGTCACGATCGGCATGAGCATCACACCAAACGGAATCATGACGATGCCGATCGCTCTGCCGCGTCCTGCGTCGAACCAATTGGTCATCAGGGCCATCGCTGGCAGTGGCCCGAGCAGCGTGGCTCCCAACCCCAGCACGGCGCAGAGGAGCAGCACCACCCAGGCCGTCGGCGCAACCACCAACAGCCCAAAGCCCAGGACCATGCACGCGGCGCCGGCCGTCATCACGTCCCGGATTGAGCGGCGGTGGAGCAGTCCGCCCACCCACGGCGAAGCCAACCCCAAGACCAGGGTAATGATCGCCAAGCCCGAGGCGGCGACGCCACGTGTGATCGCAAAACTGTCGGCAAACGGTTTGACGAACGCGCCATAGACGCCGAAGGTGAGCCCAATCGCAAGGTTCTGCGCCAGAAACCCGAGCACGACCATGCGTCCGGCAAGATCCTTTTCGGGGAAAGCGATTTCATCCGGCACCGTCTGCTCCAAATTCATCCGCGGCCTCCTTTCGGATGTTCACGTCTGGTCGTTGCGGACAACGCCGGTGCACACGAGTTGGCAAGCCAACGCCGCTCCGTCTCGACCCAACCGCCTGCTCGGAATCGGTGTCCGTAGGAAGGGTGACCGATTACGACGCGGTGCCGCTGCTGTCAATCACGCACGACTGGTGCGCCAGGGTGACCGGATGGTGACGAGGCGGTGGACACGCTGCCGCCGCGCTTCTGCACTGCGAAGTCTCAACCTCCGCGCGCCATGCAACGATCTTCGCCAGCGGCCTTGAACTCTCGACCTTGGACTGTGGGCAAACCCCACGCTGTGACACTACTTCTCGACGATATCCGCCTTCGTACTGTCAACGAACGCGAGCACCTCCCCGCGTTCCTGGGAAGGTACGGCGAAGTGATTCAGGGTGGCGTTCAGATGCCGGAGAAAGGCCTGCCAATCACTCTCGCTGATACCCATGCCCTTGTGCGAGAGGGCCATGTCACGGCCAGTGTAATACAGCGGGCCGCCGGCATTCGCGCACAAGTAATCGATGAGCAACTGCTTTTCCCGACGGATGCCGTCCTCGCCGCGGTTCGCCCAGAAGCGGCCGAGTTGCGCGTCCCCCCGAAGCCGCAGCAGCAGATCGTCGGCCACCGCCGCAATGGAATCGTAGCCGCCCAACCGCGCGTATAGCGTTTTGCCCTCGACCATGTCGCCTCCTCATTCCAAGGTGCGTTGCCCCCCCTGCGACCGCGATCGCGGGCACCGCGCCGTCGCCCTCCGAAGAACCGCTCTGCCTTTGTGTCTCGGATGATATCGGCAGCGATTCGGACACGCAACAAGGTGGAGTTGTGCCCCCTTGTACTGCGGTTGGAATTCTGGGAATCATCGTACCACACAAGGATTCACGCCAGTTGCTCTGGACTTTGGGCTTTCGATTTTGAGCTGCGGGCGAAGCCCGCATTGGGGCAAGAGAAAGGACACAGCAGATGGCAACATCGCAACCAAAAGCGGTAGTCGTCGGCACGGGCTTCGGCGTCCTCACGCACCTGCGAGCATTGCGCGCCGCGGGCTTCGAGGTGGTGGCGCTGGTCGGACGCGACCCGCAGAGGACGGCGCAGCGCGCCGCCAAGGCCGGCGTGCCGCACGGGTTGACATCACTCGCCGCGGCCTTGGCGCTGCCCGGGGTGGAGGTCGTCAGTGTCGCCACCCCGCCGCACACGCACGCGGCGTTGGTGCTGGAAGCAATTGCGGCGGGCAAGCACGTTGTGTGCGAGAAACCCTTCGCCCGTGATGTGGCCGAAGCCCGGCGCATGCAGCAAGCGGCCGAAGCCGCGGGCGTCGTGCATTTGCTGGGCACCGAGTTTCGCTTCGCCACCGGGCAGGCGGTCGCGACCCGCGCCGTGCACGCGGGGCTGATCGGCGAGCCGCGGTTGGCAACGTTCCTGCTGCAGGTGCCGATGCTCGCCGATGCGTCCACCGAGGTGCCCACCTGGTGGTCCGACGCGTCGCAAGGCGGCGGCTGGCTCGGGGCATACGCTTCGCACGTCATCGACCTGACACGCCACATGCTGGGCGAGATTACCGGGGTGAGCGCTGCGCTCGGGCTGGTGTCGGAGCACCGCTGGACCGCGGAGGACACTTATACGGTGCACTTCCGCACGCGCAACGGGGTCGACGGAGTGATGCAGAGCAGCGCCGGCACCTGGGGCCCGCCGGTCTTCTGCAGCCGGATCGCGGGGACACGCGGCACCCTGTGGATCGAGGGCGATGCCGTGTACGTGGCGGACCGTTCGGGCCAGCGGCAGCTCGACGTGCCGGAGGACCTGCGCAATCCGCCGCCGGTCCCGCCCGACTTCGAACCGGTGACCGCCTACGACATGATGCATACAATGGGGACCGATCTGGGACCATTCACCAAGCTGTTCAATGTGTTGCGTGCGCGCATGACCGACCGCACAGCTGTGTCCGACCCCGCGGCAGCAACCTTCGCCGATGGCGTCGCCATACAGGCCGTGATGGATGCCATCCGCCGCTCGCACAGTGAGCGTGCGTGGGTGGCGGTAGAGTCCGTTGCCTAAGTGACGT
>JAGDMS010000194.1 GCA_017860575.1 Deltaproteobacteria bacterium
TGGGACGTGATCCTCGGGTACTTCACCGGATTGCGCTTCCTGTCGGCCCACATCGAGCCGACCGTCCTGCTGCGCACCACGGTCATCGTCCACATCTGCGACGGCATCATGTGTCGGGTCTTCGCCCACAACAACGGCTACTCCAAGAGGCTCTGGACGGCACTGGGGATGGTATTTGGGATATGGGCGGTCGCCGTGCTGATCGTCTTGCCGCCGCGTTCGCGCACGAGCTGATTCATTTCTCCTTGATCGGGGCGGGATTGATGTAGCTGGAGAGTACTGTCGGCAGGTGCCGCTCGACCTCTTCCCACGTCCACCTTCCGTCTCTCTTGCAGTTCCGCATCACCCTGATCGATTGCACCGGCGGCGTCCAGTACGAAAGCATGTCGCCGCTGGCGCCGAAGACGCATGCGTTGATATGGCTGGCGGCCTCGCTGCACAGGTAAGCGACGATCATCGCCATCTGCTCTGGCGGTGGAGCGCTGATGAGCAGCTCGTATTCGTCGGGCCGCATGAGGCCAGCTTCCACGCGTTTGGCGAACCCGGCCAGGGTCTCCGGAGCCTGCGACATCCTGGTGCCGGCGTTTGGAGTGATGGCATTGCAGGTGACCCCGTACTTGCCCATCTCGCGCGCCACGGCGTAGGTGAAGCTCGCAATTCCACCCTTGGCGGCGCAGTAGTTGGTCTGGCCTCCGCCGCCGATGCCCAGCCACGCATCGGAGCTGACGTTGACGATCCGTCCGTAGCGTTGCTGACGCATCGCGGCGCTGGCATGCCGGGTCAGGTTGAACGTGCCTTTCAGATGCACGCCGATAACCCGGTCCCAGTCCTCCTCTGACATGTTGAAAATCATTCGTGGCCGGTCGATGCCCGCCACGTTGCACAAGATGTCGATTCTGCCGAAGGTTTCCACGCACTTCCCGATCATCTCCGCGCCTGCCCGGAAATTGGCAACGTCACCGTAGTGCGCAACCGCCAGAGCGCCGAACCTTCGGCATTCATCGGCAACCTGGTCTGCCGGGGCGTGATCGACCCCGGATCCGGCAGTGGTTCCGCCGGAGTCGCAGACGACAATGTTGGCGCCTTCTTCGGCCAATGCCAAGGCCACGGCGCGTCCGATCCCTCTGCCTGCACCGGTGACCACCGCATTGCGTCCGTTTAAACGTCCCGCCATCTTCACCTCCTTGTTCGGCTGGTGCCAGGCTGCATTGTCACGCCAGCATGCCTCCGTCGACCACGAGCACCTGTCCGGTCATGAATGACGACGCGTCACTGGCCAGGAAGAGCGCGGGACCAACCATCTCAGCGGGCTGCGCCACGCGTCCGAGCAGCGTTTGGCTGCTCAGGTCGCGGACGAAGGCGGCGCGCGCGTCCGCGTCGCGCGGCAGGATCATGTCAGTGGCGACGGGACCAGGTGTCAGCGCGTTCACACGCACGCCGCGCGGGCCCCATTCCCGGGCCATGACGCGTGTCCAGTTGATCATCGCGGCCTTTGTCGAGCAGTAGGCACCGATTCCCGCCATGGGAGCATGGGCGCCCACCGCCGTGAGATTGATCACGACGCCGTGGCCGCTGGCCGCGAGATGAGGAAGGGCGCGCTGGGCAAGAAAGACGGCACTCTTCACGTTCACCCGGTAGAGTTCTTCGAACTCGGCCTCGGTCAGCTTCTCGATGTTGTGCGGCCGCAAGATGGCCGCGTTGTTCACCAGGATATCCAAACCACCGAAGCGCTCGACGGTGTGGCGGATCAGCGCGTCGATCTGGGCCAGATCACCCGCCTCGAGAGGCTGTGCGAGAGCTTCGCCGCCGGCGTTGGCGATCCCTTGCGCGATCGGCTGTGCGGCGTCGAGATTCCGACTGGTGATGACGACCCGCGCTCCGGCGCGAGCGAAGCCCTCGGCAATGGCGCGTCCGATGCCGCGGCTGCTCCCGGTTACAATGGCCACACGGCCAGGAAGGTCGAATAGTCCGCCGACGCCGGTGGCTGTCATTGAGGCGAGTTCGCTCGCGGCTCGTCCGGTCGCGATGTGTGGCCGTGCGGCTCCGCCATCAACCCACGGGTCAAGAGCGCCAGGGTGGCGGCGACCAGGTGCTCGCTGACGCTGCCGGCGTGGCTCGTCCTCAAGATGCGCGTGACCAACCCGGCGAGGACCGTTTCGAGCGCATCTGCCGTCGGCTCCACGTTGATATCGACGCGGAACTCCCCCGCACGAACTCCCCAGCGCAGGATGTCCACGGTCCGCTGTCTGGACTGTGCACGCGCCCGCGCAAAGTGTGCCCGGTGTTCGGCGGACAGAAAGGTGAGATCCTGGCGGAGGATGGCCCGCAAGAGCGGGCGCTTCTCCGCCGCTTCAATGGTTGCCCGGAACTTTGTCGCCAGGGCGTCCGCAGCCGATTTGGCGGTGTCGATCCCACGGGAGCTGGCCGCCCACCAGTCGACATGCACCTGCTCGATGACCGCGTCGACCAGGCCGGACTTGCCATCGAAATGTTTGTAGATCAGCGGCTTCGAAACGTGGGCCGCGGCCGCAACATCTTCCAACGTGGTCCCGCGTAGACCTCGCTCGGCGAAGCAGTATCCGGCTGCGTCGAGGATCCGCTGCCGCGTTCGGGCGTCCTGGGCCATTCGCCGGTCGACCTTGGCGGCGGTTGGTGCGCTCGCGGAGACCTCCATTGCAACGTGACATATCTAATTTTACTTATCGCGTCAAATAGGTTAACGCCTTAGTGCCGATGCGATATAAGCTACTGGGAGAGAGCGATCACCAAGTTTCGGAGCTCTGTTTGCGCACAATGACGTTCGGCAGGACGGCGCGTGCCGCCACTGACCGCATCAGGCAGGTGGGCAACAGCGGCTGCGCCGCAGGAGATGCGTGAGCGGTTTGGATGCTGTTGGGGGCATCATGGGCGATCTTCAGGTTGGCCGGCCTCTTCAGCGCGCCGCGTCTCCAAGTTCGAACCAGCGGGCGGGCTGGATCACGAACGAACGCGGCTCTCCGGCGGGTGCGACTTCCACGTACAGTGCGTATCCAGTCTGCGGATCGAGGTAAGAACGGACCTCAACAACGGGACCGTCGCCTTCGAGCCGTTCTACCAGCAACGCGCAGCCGTCGGGCCAATCGTGCGGCGACACGGCGAGCGCGGTGCCACTGACGGCTGTGACGATCACCGGCCCACGTTGCAGCAGGCCCGGATAGAAAGGAAGGGGCGGGTATTGCTCCCAACCGGCGGGCAAGTCCGCCTCGCGGACGGGTCGCGCCGGCGTGCGGGCTTGGCAGAGGCGGTCGCGCAGCGCCGCCGCCCGCTCGCGGCCGGTCGCCGCCGCGTCGACGATGCCGGCTCCGTCGAGCACGACGCCGTATGCGGCCCGGGCTTGCGGACGAGACAGTCTGCCAACGGCCACGTCGGCCGCCACCGCGCTCGGATCGCGCAGCAATGGGTCACCGACGCCGCCGGAGGAGCCGCAGAGAAACTCGAACGTTTCACCCTCCCGAAGGGGAACATTCGCAGCCGTTACCGCCACCGTGTCGGTTCCGCCCTCTCGTCGCCGAATGGAAAACAAGGTGGTCGAGCCTGGTTGCCCACCCGCCATCCCTTCGAGCGGCAGATGTTGGCGCATGCCTAGCATCTGCCCGGTAAGTAACGCTGTGCCATGCGGACCAAAAGCCATGGCGCAGCCCGCGCCCGAGCGGTAGCGGCCCGCCCCGTTGATCCCGGCGCGGATTCCCCGATGGTGGATGAGGATGGGGAACAGCGATTCGAGCACTTCAACGTCAACGGCGAGAACACCCATGCCCGGCGCCGCGGCGCGCTGGCTCTGATCGACGCCGTCGCAGTCGATTGTCGCTGGCGCCCCCAAAAAGTTGCCTTCGAGAAATATCCATGCGACGGGCTCGCTGTCAGCTTGCCCAGACCACGCGGACATCCCGAGCGTGCCGGACGAATTGGTCGCAGCCAGGTGCCGAACGCCTTCGTAATCCGGCGATGCGGCCATCGCATGCCGCACACATTGCTCGGCTGCCGCCGTGGCCGCCAGCGCCACGTGCATGTGTGCTGCCGCAACCGGGGCTGGCGGCATGGCGTTGGTGACCGAGCCGCGGGGACAGCAAAATTCGATGGGCGCGAACACGCCACCGGTGAGCGGAATGTCGCGCGCAAGAGTCCAGGCGAGATGGTAAACGACCGAGCTCTGAATGATGAACGGCTTGGAGTTGAAAAAGTGGGGCGCTTGCGGCGACGAGCCTTCGAAGTCGAAGACGAGCCGATCGCCGTCGACCGTGAGGGCGCACGGGATGCGGTAGACGTCGGTGTCCCATTGTGTCCACGCGGTGACGCGGTACAGGCCGCCAGCGAGGGTGGAGATGCGTCGCCGCATCTCTCGCTCACTGAGCGTGCGGATGGTGCGAATGTCATGTGCGAAACGCTCGACTCCCACCGCGGCGGCAAGTTCGATGAGTTTCTCCCGGGCGACGTGCGAGCCGGCAATCAGCGCGCGCAGGTCCATCTCCACGATGGTGGCCATGCGTACGTTGGTGCGGATGATGTCCCAAATTTCAGTCTCCACCCCGCGGCGAAAGAGCCGCACCGGCGGCATGCGCAAAGCCTCTTGGTAGCACTCCGTGGCGGCTGGGCTGAACGAGCCCGGCACGGCGCCGCCCACATCGATCATGTGGGCGGAGACGCAGATCCAGGCGATGAGGCGGTCGCCGACAAACAGCGGCCGTTGCACCATGAGGTCTTGCGGATGGAGCCCGCCCCCGTCGTGTGGGTCGTTGGAAACGAAAATGTCCCCCGGCTCGATGGTGGCGCCGTGGCGCTCGATGGTCTTGCGGACGGCGTGCATCGCCGCCCCGAAATGAAAGGCAACCACGCCGCCGCCGACGATCAGATCGCCGCCGGCGTCGAGAATGGTCGCCGAGCAATCATTCGACTCCACGACGACCGGGCTGATGGCGGTGCGTCGGACGGTGATGACCGCCTCGTCGGCGATGGCCTGGAGCCGCTTGCGCAAGATCTCGAGCCCGATCGGATCCGGATGCACGTCGGTGTCGGGCGCAGCCGCACGGCGGTCTGGCGCGGAGACTGCCGGGGTGCTCATGCGGTGGCCTCCATCATCAGCGCGGCGCTGGTGTGGACGCGCCCGCGCATCGCCGGCGGAATCCAGATGGTGGTGTCGTCGCCGTCGATCAGGGCCGGCCCGTCGATCACATGGCCTCCGGTGAGCGCGCGCGCGTTGTAGACGCGCACAGCGAGCGTGGCGCCGGCACCGCTCCGGCGGACGCGTACTGCGCGCTGGCCTTCTGCGTCGGGCGACTCCTCGGCGTGCAGGCAGGGCAGGGTGGGACTGGCGGCGCGCAGGGTGAGGCCGGTGCCGATGGCCCGCGCAGTGGTCAGCTCGATTGCGGCTTCCGACATGATGGAACCCGCACCATACCGGCGGCAATACTCGGCGCGGAAGTCACGCACGAGCAACTCTATAGCGTCGTTGGCGAGCGTGAGGCCGTCGTCTCCTGGGAAGCTTTCGGAGGGTGGAACGCCGTCTGCGGCACCGCCGAACCGTAGCGGAATCGCCAGCTCCCATGCCTGGCGAGCGAACTTCACATCGACTTCGATCGTGATCCGCCGACCGCGCGGCGCGACGCCGTCAGCGGTAAGGTCGCAATCGACCTCGGTCCACAATTCGCGCACGACGGTGAGGAGGGCGTTGCGCGCAAGCGTGTTGTGCGCGGCGTCCTCTCCCGTAACGGTCAGCCCGAACGCGCGTGCACGCTCGCGACGCACGTCTGCGGTGGCCGCGCCAAAGGCCGAGAACACCGAGGCAATCTCCGGCACCAGCACGCGTGGGGCGTGAATCAACTGGGCGATCTCCGGGGTGAACAGCCCGCCACATCCACCGTAACTGATCAGCGTCTGAACGCGGGGATCGAGCCCCCCTGCCGCTATCGTGGCGCGCACGGCTTTGGCCATGTCCTCCAAGGCGAGTTGGCGGATACCCCAAGCGGTTTCAAAGGGGTCGAGATTGATCCGCGCCCCCAGGCGACGGCAGCCTTCGAGGGCGGCCTGCCCGTCGAGACGCATGGAGCCGCCCAGAAAACGCTCCGGATCGAGGTATCCGAGCACGACCATCGCATCAGTAATGGTGGCGTCGGTTCCCCCGCGCCCGTAGCAGGCCGGACCCGGGACGGCGCCGGCAGAACGGGGGCCGACGCACAGCATGCCGCGCGCGTCCACCCAGGCAAGCGAGCCGCCGCCAGCGCCGATCGAAGCAATATCGATCATCGATGCCGTGGTGAATATCCCCACGAGCTCCCCACGGACGCGGTGGGAGGCCGCACCCGCGCGAACAACAGAGACGTCGTATGACGTGCCACCCATGTCACAGGTCACGGCGTCGCTCACCCCAATTTCTTTCGCCAGGGCGACCGAGGCGGCGACGCCTGCGGCGGGACCGGACATGGCCAGCGTGATCGGACGCCCGCGCGCCTCGTTGACTGAAATGGCACCTCCACCGGAGTGTACCAGTAGTAACGGAACGCGCAGACCCAGGACGGCAAGCCGCGCCGCCAGCGCGTCCACACCCGAGAGCGCCGCAGCCGCCCGGGCGTTGAGGAGCGCCGCCGTGGTACGCTCGTACTCGCGGATGACCGGGTTGAGTGCCGCCGCCGACGTGATGGGCAGGTGTGGAAAGGCCTGACGCAGCACGGCAACCGCGCGCCCCTCGTGTGCTGGGTAGCGAAAGGACCAGAGGAAGGAGACCGCGAGCGCCTCGACGTTCCTGTCCTCAACGAGATGGCGGCCGGCGGCGAGCACTTCCGCGTCGCGCAGCGGCCGGATCACCGTGCCGTTGCGGTCTACGCGTTCATCAATGCCGACGACCCGCTCTCGCTCCACCGCCCTTGGCGCGGGCACTACCCAACCCTGAGCATTGCTATCGGCGCGACCTCGGGCGAGTGGGACGGTGTACTCGAATCCTTTGGTTGTAATCAGACCGGCACACAGGCCGGCCCCCGACGCCAGGACGTTGGTAACCGCCGTCGTGCCGAGGCCAAAACGCCCAACGCGCGGCAGCAATTCCTCAAGCGTCAGCCCGGCTCGCGCGGCGGCAAGCCGGCAGGCATCGAGGACACCGCGACCAAGATCATCCGGTGTCGTCGGGGCCTTGGCCCGAACGATCGCTGCACCAAGTGTCAGGACGGCGTCAGTGAACGTCCCGCCCACATCGATGCCGACGCACACCGCCGCACCGGGCTGATCCGCAGTCATGCTCCCTCAGGGCGTTCTCCAATGATCTTGTTCTCTCGGAGCCAGGCCAACTCGCTCGCCGGCACGCCCAGCTCACCACCGAGGACCTCGTCGTTGTGCTGCCCCAGCGTCGGCGGCGGCCGCTGATGCAAATGACGCGGCAGTCCGGAGAACGACATCGGCAGACCGGGGTAGCGCGTCTTGCCCGTCACCGGGTGCTCCATCACTTGAAAGAAGCGGCGGTGCTCGAGTTGCGGGTTCGGCATGAGGTAGTGTCCATTGACCAGGCGATGGGCGGGAACGCCGGCGCTAACAAGCTGCTCCGCGGCTTGGTCGGCTCCCACGGTCCGCGACCATCGCTCGAGGTGCGCATCGATCTCGTCGTGGGCGACCCGGCGCCCGGCGGCTGTTGCCAGAGCCGGATTTCTGGCCCACGCGGGATCGCCTAGCGCCTGGCGTAGCGCGTCCCACTGGGAGTCGGTCGCCACGGCCACCGCCACGTAGGCATCGTCGCCGGCGCAACGGTACACGCCTTGGGGGACCGCCGATGGACCCCGATTGCCGGCACGCTGCAGGAGCTGACCGTACGCCGAGTACTCGATGACTTGTTCGGCCGCGATGTTGAGTGCGGCCTCGACGAGTGCGAGTTCGACGAGTTGCCCCTCGCCCGTGCGGCGCCGGTGCTCGAGCGCCATCAGCAACGCAAACACGGCGTGCATCCCACCGAGCGGGTCACAGGCTCCCCGCACCACCAAAGGCAGGTCATCGTACCCCGTCATCCAAGCCAGGCCACTGACCTGTTCGATGGTCATGGCAAAGCCGGTGCGGTCTCTCCACGGCCCATCGAGACCGAAGGCCGGCATGCGCACCAAGATCGCACAGGGATTGAGTGCGTGGATCACCTCCCAGCCGAGGCCGAAGTGCTCCAGCACGCGCACGGAGAAGTTCTCGACAACGACATCGGCGCTGGCGATGAGGTGTTTCAGCAGCGCCATCCCGTCCGCGCTGTTGAGATCGAGCGTGATGCCGCGCTTGCCGATGTTGTTTCCAGCGTAATTAGGTGACCACTCCCAGAGCCGTTCCTTGTCGCGCATGGCGCCGGCGAAGCGCATGCCGTCAGGACGCTGGATCGACTCGATCTTGACGATGTCGGCACCCAGGTCCGCCAGCACCTTGGTTGCCACCGGACCGGCCCAGAATACGGTAAGGTCCACCACGCGCAGTCCGGCCAGCGGCAGCGCCGCGCCGGCTTGCGCACCACCGCTCTCGTGTGGATGGGAAGTGTCAGCGGAAGGGGGTGGCGCTTGGGTAGATCCTGGTCCCAGCCCCGCGATCACCTCGTCGGTGTGCTCAGCGAGCCTCGGCGCGCGGCCGAGGGGCCGTAGCGGTGTCTTCTCGAGACGGTAAGGTGGGCGCGGCTGGATGAATCCTCCGGGACCTTTGGCAAAGGTGCCGCGGGCAATGAAGTGGTCCATTTCGGGGAGAGTCCGGCCGTTGCCGATCGGCGCTATCGGGATGCGCATCGCGGTGGCCAGCTCGATGATCTCGTCGGTGGTGTGCTCGCGCGTCCAGGCGTGGATGATCCGCTGCATGAATGTCAGGTGTTCCATCCGCCGGAAGCCTTCGAGGTACTGTTCGTCCTCGCCCACTTCGGGGTGACCGATAAGGACGCAGAAGTCCTTCCATTGCTGCCCGGTGATCGTGCAGAAGCCCACCCAGCCGTCCTTGGTCGGCTCGATGGAGGGGATCTCGATGGCACGTGGCAGCGGTCCCTCGCGCCATTGGCCTTGCAGGTCGTGGTAGACCGTCATGCTTAACAGCATCGCTTCGAACATGGCGACATCCACGTGGTGGCCTCGGCCGGTGTTGCGCGCCGAGAGCCAGGCGAAAACCGCGCCCAACGCAGCGTAGGTCCCCGCAATCCACTCACCGATGCGCCCACCCGCAGCCACGGGTGCGCGGTCGCGCAGGCCGCGGTGGGCAGTGGAGCCGGTCGCGGCCTGCAGAGTGAACTCGGTGCACGGCCGGTGGGCCCAGGGGCCGGTAGTTCCCCACGGTGTGATCGAGACGACCGAGAGGGCTCCGTTGTTCGCCTGCAGCGCTTCCACCGTTATGCCGGCGCTCGCCAGCATGCCCGGTTCGAAGCTCTCGATGACGAGGTCGGCGGTTGCAGCCAGCCTGAGCAACGTCTGGCGACCAGTCGTGGTCGCCAGGTCAAGGCAGATGCTGCGCTTCGATGCGTTGAGGTACTGGAACAGCCCTCCGTCTTCGTCCTGCGCCAGGGAGCAGCCAGCGGCCGTCCAGTGCCGTAGCGGATCGCCGCCAGGGGGTTCGACCTTGATCACATCGGCCCCGGCATCGACGAGCAGCTTGGTGCTGTACGGTCCCGAGATCTCGGTCGTGAGATCGACGACGCGCATGCCTGCCAGGGGCCATTCGGATGGATGACTCATTCCGTAGCCTTTGCCGCCGAAGGTTCTGATCCGCCTACGTACACAAGCTGACGCCGCTCCCAGGGGCCCCGCTGGGGCTTGCCATAGGTTCAAC
>JAGDMS010000423.1 GCA_017860575.1 Deltaproteobacteria bacterium
GCGGATCTCGAGCGCCTGGTTCGGTGCGAGCTGGTAGGGTGCCTGCCGGTACACGTTGTCGCGCGCCGCGTAGCCGATCGCCAGGTTGCCGTCGTGACCGGTCGGGTTCCGGAACACGTTCGGCTGGCGCGACACCCACGGAATATCGATGTCCCCCCCGCGGCGCATGCCCACCGTAACCCCGCGGACAAAGTTGATCACACGGTGGATGCCGGCAGCGACGGCCTGGTCGTCCATGAGTGACGGCGGCCCCGGATCATTGAGCGGCTCGATCAGGATCGGGACGTGCAGCGCGGGATCGGCTGCGGCGCTGCGCTGCCACTCAAAGTAGTGGCGGGTCGTGATGCTGCCCGCATCCGCAGTCAAACGCAGCCAGTTGCGCGGGTTGTCGACACTCGCCCCAGGCGGCGGCTCGGGGCTTGCGATGATCGCGTAACTGCCGTCAGCCGCAATGTCGAACTGCGTATCGTTCAGGGTCGAGGCAAGGCGCGTTGACAGCTGACCGTCCTTCGTACCGCTCTCGGCGGTGTACGACGTATAGACGGCGCCGGTAATATTGCTGCGGATCCGGTAGCTCCGTGTCGGATCGATTGCCGTCCCGTAGTAGAGGGCATCCGGGTTGTCGCCCAGTAGCTTCTTTGTCAGCGTGTGCCAGCGGTGGAAGATCGGACGTGCCGGATCGGCCTCGAACCAGAACTGGAGACCGTGCAGCAGCGCGTGCACCAGCGAATAGCGGCCCGCCGCGCGCTCGTCAGGCCCCTGCATCACGCGCTCCGGTCCGACGTAGCCGTTCTCCAACTCGGCGATCGTCTCAGCTAATTCGCGCAGCGCTTGCGCGGACGCGTCGCCGGTGGCCTCTGGGGCCGTCGCCGCACTCGCGCGGCCGCTTGCCAAGGCGACAAGTCCCGCCGCAGCAGAGCCCATGAGAAAATCCCTCCGTTCCATGCGACATTCCTCCTCGTTGCTTGTGGGCCTCGAAGCTCGATTCAATGCGGCGCTTCCACGCATGCGGCGTCTCTACGCCCATCGTCATTCTTGGATTACCGCTGCGCCCCCTACAGCCGGAAGCGCTTCTCAACGGCAGCGCGCTGCGACCGGCGTTGGGCCCGGCGCTCATCAGCCGTGACCGCCGGCAGACTTGTCACCGCTGCCACCTCGTCGACCTTGACGATCTTACAGTCGGGCAGCGGTAGCTGGCCTTCGGTGAGATGCCAACGTACCGCCATGTGCCCTTCTCGATGGCCGGCCGTCTCGAGCCAGTTGCGGGTGCCCGGGTCACGCTCGCTCACAACGATGGTGACGGAGCCATCATCGTGCAGGGCTGCCTGACTGGAGGTCAGGCCGGAGAAGAAGTGGCGATAGTCCCAGCTCTCGTACCACAGGTTGCCGACCTGCACGTCCCAATACGGGCACGGCGTTGGGGGAAACACGTGTGCCACCAGTGCCTCGTCGGCCTCCAGGCGCCAGCGCGTGGTCACCGCGTTGCCGCCCGGCACCCCGCCATAGTTCGACGTTGGGTCGCCAATGTCGGTTGCGAAGGCGTTCACCGTGCCACCCTTGGACTGCATCTCGAATTGCATCGCCGGAACATAGAGGCTGAACATCTGCGCACTACGGGTAATTTGCCCCACCGCGCCATCCAGCGACAACGTGCTCTTCACCTCGCCACCCCGGGTGAGGTTCTCGATGGTGAGATCCATCGGCCGGACATCGTCCCAGTCGCCGAAGAACTGGCGGATGATCAACATGGAGGCGAAGCGGTCGGTCTCAATCCAGTTCCCCGTGTGTGCCTGCGGCGACAGGAACATCTCGAAGGTCCCGTCGGGAGCGACCTGGAGGTCGGTCATGAAGATGGCGTCCCCGAACACTCCAAGGCCGTGAGCGAAGCAGTCGTGGCTGCGCTGTGCCATGAACGAGACCCAGGCCGCCGATCCTCGGGTCCCGGCGATGCGGTAGGTGTCCGTCCCATTGACCGGCGCGGACAGATACAGGCCGCACGGATTATCGCCGCCCATCTTCAGCGTGGGCCCCAACGAGCGGTAAAAGTACGGATGCACCGGATCGTCGTTCTCCATGCCCGAGAGGAGCGCGAGCCGCGCGATCCGCGTCAGATAGCGCAGGCCCTCGGCGAGATCGATCTCGTCGTGAGTCAACGTCTGCTCGAGCGCGGCCAGCCCCGTGCGTTCGAGTGCCGCACACCACTCCCGCCACGCCTCGCATGCCCGTGTCACCTTCGCCTGCCAGATCTCGTCGGCCATTGCGTTCCCTCGCGCTTGATCGGTAATCAGTCGCGGCATGACCAGCATTCATCGACAAAGCGCCGAATCTCGGCCGCCAGCTCCTGATCCTCAGGCGCACCGAAGAATCCGCCGTGGGGCATGGCCTCGAAGATGTGCAGCTCGACGGCGACCCCCGCCTTCCGCAACGCCCGGTGCATGCGCACCGCGTTGGACAGGAACACGTCGCGCGTGCCAGCTTGGAGGAAGGTGCGCGGATACCCTTTGCGGAAATCTCCGAACAACGGCGACAAGTAGGGATGCGCCAGGTCGTGCCCGGCAGCATACAGGGCGTTGGCCTCGGGGAGACCGTGGCGTAACACCACGTCGATGTCACGGTTGGTCTGAAAACTATCTCCCGACTCGGTCAGATCGAGTTCCGGCGTCAGCAACACCAGGCCGGCCGGGAGGGGCACGCCTTCGTCGCGCGCACGCAACATCAGCGCCGCTGCCAGATTGCCGCCGGCGGAACCGCCACCGACAACGATTTGCGCTGGCGCATAGCGCTCGAGCAATGCACGGTATGCCGTCAGGCAATCATCCAAAGCGGCCGGATATGGATGATCCGGAGGCATGCGGTAGTCCACCGAGTACGTGCGCACGCCCACCCGCCGTGACATGAACCTCCCCATGATGCGGCAGAGCTCGCCGCCACCCATGATCAATGCGCCCCCGTGGATGTCGAGATACACCCGTTTGCTATCGACCGCCGTCGGGGGAATAGCCACGAAGGTGGGGACACCCCCCAGTGCAGTCGTCTCGCTCTGGGTCTCCCGATCGTCCGGGCTGGGCGCAAGGGGGAACGCGCGTTCCGCCGCGGCGATGTATTCCTTCCACCCCGCCTTGTCCCCGAGCGCCGGGTAGGGTGGCCGCGGCATTGGCGTAGCGGCCGCGGAAAGAAAGGCCTGCGCTTCCGGACTAATGGACTTCGGCGGCGGAACGTAGTGCGCTTCAACGAAGACGCTTTGCAGCGTCGGCTGACCTTCCTTCATGGAATCCCTTTCACCTCCCGCAGTGCACGACCGCGCGTAACGGAACCAATGAGGCCGCGTTGCCCCTCACGACTCCCACCCTACCCCACGGGGAGTTTGAGCAAATCGATGGTGGCGGCACCGTCGACAACCAGACAGACGCCTGAAACGTATCCCGCGGCCTCGCTCACCAGGAACAGGACCGCGTTGGCGATGTCCACCCCTGTCCCGAAGCGACCTAGCGGACAGCTGGGCCGATCGCCTGACAGCGGGGCAAAACGCGCGAGTCCCTCGGTGCCGGCGATGGATCCTGGGGCCACGGCATTGACGCGGATGCCGAGCGGGCCCCACTCGACGGCACACGTGCGTGTGAGCGCCTCGACCCCTGTCTTGGCTGCCGCCACATGCGCCTGGAACGCCGGACCCCAGTGGGCGAACGGGGCGGTGATGTTGACGATGTTGCCACCGTGG
>JAGDMS010000035.1 GCA_017860575.1 Deltaproteobacteria bacterium
GGTGAAGGTCGCTGGCTCGGGGCCGCTCACTCGGCGAAGAGGTCGTCGAGTGCTTCCTGCGCTTCAGGGAGGGGACTGGTTTGGGCGAACTCGACCGCCGCGGTGATTTCCTGCTGAACCTCCGAGGCGATCCGGTCCAGTTCCGCCTGCTCGACGAACCCCGTCGCCAGCATCTTTTTACCAAAAAGGACGATCGGGCAGCGCTGCTTGGCCGCTTCCACCTCGTCCGTTGGGCGGTACTCGCCGATGAAGGCCTGTTCGCCGACCACGTGGCCCTCCCACCGATACGTCTTTGCCTCGATCAGTGTCGGACCCTCGCCTCGTTTGGCTCGCGCCACGGCCGCGGAGGTTGCTTCATACACCGCAAGGACATCGTTGCCGTCCACGATCACCCCCGGCATGTCGTACCCTTGCGCCCGTACCGCGATGTCCCGGACCGCGGTCGATTCGGACGTTGGTGTGAACTCGGCGTAGCCGTTGTTTTGGCAGACGAGGAGCAGTGGCAGCTTCCACAGGCCGGCGAGATTGGCGGTCTCGTGGAAGGTGCCCTCGTTCGATGCCCCGTCCCCGAAGAACGCCACGGCCACGGCGTCGTTGCCACGAAACGTCGAGGCCAGCGCGGCACCGGCGGCGATGGGGATGCCGCCTCCAACGATGCCGTTGGCGCCGAGGATCCCGAGGTCATAGCTGACGATATGCATCGAGCCACCCTTGCCTTTGCAGTAACCCGTCCGCTTTCCGAAGAGTTCGGCCATCATCAGCTTGGGCTTGCCCCCTTTGGCGAGCATGTGGCCGTGACCGCGGTGTGTTGTGGTTAGATAATCCTTGTCCGTGAGGGCGGCGCACACGCCGGTGGGGACTGCTTCCTCACCGATCGACACGTGCACGAAGCCGGGGACCTGTCCCTGGAAGAACAAATCACGAAGCGTCTCCTCGAACCGCCGGATGGTGACCATCATCCGGTACATACTGAGCAGGTGCTCTTTGCCGAGCGCTGCGGCGTCCATCGATCTTCCTCCTCCCAGGCGCTGTCCGCCTGCATGCCATGCCAGAAAACCGGACGCGCACGATAGTACCCGGACCAAGCCGCCGTCAATGGGACATGCAAGCGTTTGTTGATGGTCAGTGATTATGTCCGGGGTTAACTGGTCACTGATTCTGTCCTCCCTCAACTGCTCCGCGATTCGGTCCGAGAGGAAATGCTCAGTGCTTCTGCCCGCGTCGGCCGCCGGCTGTCAGACGGTGGTGACACACTGGCGAACGAGCCCGTGAGAAACTCGATCGGTCCTGGAGCGTTAACCGGCGTTCATGGAGGAAGACCTTGCAAGAGCCCTTGCACCCACCGTCAACACGACCTCTGCCGCGGCCGTGCGTGACGCCGTGCGTATGCTTGCCGATCTCGGAACCGACAAATTTCTGCTGGTGCCGACCACCGCTGATCCCGATGAGGTCGGCCGCGTTGCGGACGTTCTTGGTTAAGGTTGGGACGCAGCCGTGCCCGTTGAGCCTGCGAAAGGGTGACGGCTCGCAGGCCTGCGGTTGGCATTTCCCGCCGCAAGGTGTTGAATGGCTACATGATGGCGGTTTCACCCCGGTATGCAAGACTGGCCTGGGGCACGCTGGCGTTTAACCTGCTGGTCATCCTCTGGGGGGGGGTGGTGCGCGCCACGGGTTCGGGGGCTGGTTGCGGAGGGCACTGGCCGCTGTGTAATGGCGAGGTGGTTCCACCGGCTCCCGCCGTTGCCACGCTGATCGAATACAGCCACCGTCTGACCAGCGGAGTAGCCTTGTTGCTGGTGGCGGCGTTGGTGGTGGGTGCCTGGCGCGGGTATCCCCGCGGTCACCGCGTGCGTCTCGGCGCCGCACTCTCCGGGGTATTCATCATAACCGAGGCGCTGGTGGGGGCTGGCTTGGTACTGCTGGATCTCGTGGCCCAGAATACCTCAGCGGCCCGCGGGTACTGGGTCGCCGGCCATTTGGCTAATACGTTCGTGCTGGTTGGGGTGCTGACGCTGACGGCTTGGTGGGCGTCGGGCGGCGTGCCCGTGCGACTGACGCATCAGGGCGGGCGGGTCCTCATGCTCGTTTTTGCGCTGGTCGGCGTTCTGGTCCTGGGGATGACTGGGGCCGTCACCGCTCTGGGGGACACGCTGTTCCCGGCTACGAGCCTGGCTACGGCGGAGGCGCAAACGTTCTCGCGGGCGGCGCACATTTTCGTTCGGCTACGGCTGTGGCACCCGGTCTTGGCGGTTGCGTTCGGCATTGCGCTGCTGGGAGTGGTGCGTGTGCTTGCTGCCACCCGACGGGGACAATTTACTGCCACGCTCGCGCCGGCGGTGATCGGACTTTACCTCCTGCAACTCCTCCTCGGCGTGCTGAACGTGGCGTTGCTCGCTCCGCTGGCCGTCCAGCTTGCGCATCTCTTTGTTGCTGATTTGGTCTGGATCGCCCTAGTCTTGTTCACGGCGGATGCGCTGGGGACCGAGACTCAGCCTTCCGGGGCGGGGCACCTTTCGGCGTCTGGCGCGAAGGGCCGTGCCGGTTAGCATCCCCTCTGCGGGCTGGAGGTGCCGTGGAATCAACGGGTGGAAGCCGACGAGTCAGCGGTCGTCCGCCAGAGTGGGTGGTTTGTGACCAGCCGAGTCCATGTCCCTATCTGCCAATGCAAACGGCGCGGCTGCCGCTGCGCCTGCCGATACGACCCTTGCGGCCATCTGAGTTCGCGCAGCGTCTGCGGTTGGGTGATCGACGGCAAGGGCTGTTGCTCTACCGGCCGCACTGCCCAGATTGCCGGGCGTGTGAAGCGATCCGGATCGATGTCCGCACGTTCACAGCCGACAAGACGCAGCGGCGTGTTTTCCGGCGCGGGGAAGCAATTCTGCGACCGGAGATCGGCCCGCCTACGGTGACGGCGGAGAAGGTGGCGCTGTTCAACCGGCACAAGGTTGAGCGTGGGTTGATGCTGGACGGTGCTCCTGCCGATGCCGAAACGTATGAGCAGTTTCTTGTCGAGAGCTGTACCGACAGCATCGAGCTGACATACCGCGACCGCGGTCGATTGATTGGTGTCGCGGTTACGGATCGTGCCGCCGACGCCCTGTCGGCGGTCTATTGTTTCTACGATCCCGACTATGCCCACCTCAGCCCCGGGGTCTACTCGATTCTCAAGCAGGTGGACTTGTGCCGGGCGTGGGGGCTGCGGTACCTCTACCTGGGTTTTTACATCGCTGACTGCCGGCCGATGCGGTACAAAGCTCGCTACCTGCCGCACGAGCGGCTTATCGGCGCCGTCTGGCGCCGGTTCGACCGGTAGCGGAACGCGCGTCGTCGCGCCTCGACGGAGCGGTTTTCGTGGGGCGGTGTTTCGGGCGGTGTGCGCGTACGGTTGGGGTTCGATACCCGTGAACTCGTTGAGCGGTCTGCCGACGCTTCCTGAAGGTGCGCCGATCCTGAGAAGCGGGAGTGGCGAATCTATCAAAAATGACTCACTTGCAGTGAAAAGATCTCTCTGCTCCGACTGATCAGTGGTGGCGCGGAGCTTGCGTGCGCCCTGGCTTGGCGGGAGGAGGGTCCGATGAAAGCCGCATCCCGGAACCCACGTGTGCACCGTCACACCTCTTCTTGCGCGGTACAAGCATCCGCACGGTTGAGGACGGCGGGACGAGATCACGACGAAAATCGTGCGAAATCAGGTATGACCGCGAACCGCCAGCCGGTTGCAATGCCGGCGAGGCGGCGATCTCAGCCTGAGAGATCACGGTCGATGGGATTGCATGCCAGGGGGGCATCAGCCACCGTTCTCGGAGCTGGGAACGGGACGCCTTCACCCCTCTGGGGTGGTGAAGAACGGGGAGCCTCGAGTTCTGGGCTGTTCGAGCCCGATGTCCTGGTTCCCGCTCAGTTCTATCCCTCACCGACAAGCCGAACCGCACAGAAGCGCGGTGAATGCCAGTTGTTGATCGCTATTCTCGAGGACGCAGTGCACTGCTATCAGAAGTATCTTTTCGCACAAACGCGACACGAGCATCGACTTTTTGAAGAAGCGGAACAGTGGTTGATGCGTCCGGATGCGACGTTGGGAGAGAACGAGCGGCCGGTCGTCTCTTTCGAATACATCTGCGCGGTATTGGATTTGGATCCCGCGTTTCTTCGGTGCGGCCTGCGGCACTGGCGTGAACGCCAGTTGGAGGGGGCGGGCCGATCGCCGATCGGTGCCACGCCGCCGGTGCGATAGCGGCCAGTGCGTAACGCGACGCCTCCAGCTGGCGAGGCGGACGGCATGCAACCGGCTACTTGGCTACCGTAAGTGGTACCCAACCATCGGCCATACGCGTCGTGCCATCATCCATTTGCCAGTGATTCGGAAAACGAATCCGTAGTGCCGAGGTGGGAGATGACTGATGCCCAGAGGGCACCGGTTCCCCTGCTCGACTGGAACGTGCTGGTTACCTCTCGCGAACGAGCGCAACGGCGCCTACGGCAAACCTTTCGGCCGTTGATCCGCCTGCGAAACTCCGGCTTTCGCAACGTGCTGATCGGGCGTGCCGGTGCGGTCGAGGACTTCCTGACTGCGGTTTGGGAGCACGGCGAGCGGCGACCGAGCATGCGTCGTTGGCTGGGAAGGATCCTGCCCATCGAGCGCACCTTTCTGGTTGATCCGGCGGGGTTCGAGGCGCAGATACAGGCCGAGACCGACCCCTTGGTCGATCGACTGTCCGGCCACAGCTATCATGTCCGGGTCGAGCGCCGAGGACACAAGGGTCTCATCAACACACGCACCAGTGAGAGAGCGTTGGGCGAACATATTTTCGCCGTTCTCGAGAGCCGTGGCCAGCCTCCAGCGGTCGTGTTTCACGAGCCCGATGTGGTGATCGTCATCGAGGTGGTCGGTGACGTTGCGGGCGTCGGGTTGGTCACGCGGAGGCTTCGCGAGCAGTGCCCCTTCGTTCGAGTCGATTGAGCATGCGGTTGGCGCAGAGCACCGGTAGTTGCCTGTGCATCGCCCGACAGGTAGACAGAGAGACGACGCGCTGATTATCTGCGCGGATGACCGATACGGGAGGAGAAGACATGGCCATTAAGGTTGGTGATAGTTTGCCGGCTGATCTGAAGTTGAAAGAAATGGGAGAGGGAGGGCCCAAGGATGTGACCGTCGGCGAGATCTTCAAAGGCAAGAAGGTCGTGCTGTTCGCTGTCCCGGGCGCCTTTACCCCGACTTGTTCGATGAAGCACCTGCCTGGCTTCCTCGAACACGCGAATGCGATTAAGGCAAAAGGTGTCGACGAAATTGTATGCCTCTCCGTAAATGATGCATTCGTTATGGGGGCTTGGGGCAAGTCAAACAACGCAGCCGGAAAGGTTCGCATGGTTGCGGATGGCAACGGCGAATTCACCAAGGCGTTGGGTCTCACCCTCGATGCCAGCGGCTTCGGGATGGGATTGCGGTCGCAGCGATACGCGATGATCGCCCAGGATGGGAAGGTCACCGAGCTCTTAGTCGAACCCTCCGCCGGCCTTACCGTTTCCGGCGCCGAGTCGGTTCTGAGCAAACTCTAAAGACGCACCTCCTCGAACTGACGCGGCAGGATCTGTGTGTACCGCATATGGCTCCATGGCAGGTCGTTTGCAAAACCATTGGCCATATGCGGTACGTGAGCGCCTGGGGGGAGCGAAATCGGACTCACCGTCAATGAATCCCGAGCTGCAGTCTTGCGGGGAGGGAAAAGGCGGCGAGCGGATTCGAACCGCTGCATCGAGGTTTTGCAGACCTCTCCCTTAACCACTTGGGTACGCCGCCACCGCTGATCACCAGCACCACATGAACCCGGGCGGTATTATGTTCACTCCGAACGCTACCGCCCGTGGGCCTGTAGATGTGAAACCTACCGTGATTCGGTGAGAGAATGCAAGGTGGGGTATTCAGGAAGTTTCTCCGGCGGCTGAAAGCGACTTGGAATTTTGGGAACTCTCTTTCTGGAACCGGAGCCGGACCTGGGCGGACAGGGCGGGAGAGTGTGCGGTGCCGCATTGGTACCGGTGTAACGAGTGTTGCGATCCTGTGCACCATGGCGGCGTGCCAAGCTCCCGATGATACCCGGCCCACCTCCGGTAGCACTCAGGTTGTGCGCACTTCGTCGGACGCAGTTCCACCAATGCCTTCGCTGGCGGCCACGGAGATTCCTACGGCGGCTCCCTTCACACCTGCTGCGTCAACGCCCACCCCGAGTGCGGCCCTTTCGATTTCTGCCAGAGCCGTCCCCCTGCGGGGGGAAGCCCCGCTTACCGTCGACTTCTATGGCGAGGGTTTGGAGGGAGCGGAAGACCTGCGTTATCGTTGGGAATTTGGCGATGGGAGTGCTGCCGTTTACCACCGGAGTGCGCGCCACACGTACGTCTATGCGGGTGAGTACGCCGCGACCCTCAGCGTAAGCGGAGACGGCGCCAGCCAGTCGACATCTCTGCCCATCAGCGTCTCGGTTAGAGACTTCGCTTGCGAGATAGAGGCAGATCCTGACATCGGTCTGCCCCCACTGCGGGTGAAATTCCGCGTCGTAGTAGCTGACGACCTCCCCGGGCCGCACTCTGTCCACTGGGATTTCGGCGACAGCGCGGTCGCTACCGGGAATCCCACCAGCCACACCTACCTAGGGCCAGGAACGTTTACCGCCACCGTGACGGTCACCGACGGTCACGGGCGGACGGTGCAACGCGACGTGCCAATCCAAGTCGATGCACCCGACGAGGCGGATTGACCGCTCGACAGATGCCCGCAACGCCTTCGGCGTCCGAGACACCACCGCACACGTCCTCGCGCACTGAGTTCTCGACGCCCGCGTGGCACCTTGTGCCACCGAACCGTTGGAGGGCGCGTTTCTTGTTGAACGCGGACGATGCGCTGTGGGGCGTCACGGCTGTGTCGCCGTGACGCCTTCAGGCCACTTTTCGCAGTGGTGTCTCGGCAACCGTACTGGCCACCAGTCGCCAGCGGTTGAGGTATTTGGCGTACTGACCAGCGTACCGCTTTCGCGCCGCATGCAGCGAAAACGTTTTTCCGGAGATGGCGTCCCAGGGAATCACGAATGCTTCCTCACGTGATGGTTGACGTGGCTCCATCGCCAGGCAGACAAACACGTCAGCGTAACGCCTGCCGAGCTTTCCATGATGATGGAAATTGAAGTGCCATGACCGGTATTGGTAGGTGTAGCGGCGGTCTCGAACGGTGACGTGATGCCGGCGCAGTCGCGGAAACGCGACTCGCAACGCGACCCGGACGCGGTCATTCACCAAAAGGTCGAAACCCTTCACGGGCGACACCGCGCGAACAGTGAGCCCCATGTGGCGTAGGCGATCAGCAACACGCCGCTTGGGCAGAAGATGTTTTCGTACTCTATCCATGAATGCTTCGACGCTTTTGGCCATCGCGATATTCGAGGGGGGCAGGATGTTTTGACAGCTTTCGGCGAGTTGGCTACAGTGCGGGTACTATGCGGGTGTAGCTCAGTTGGCTAGAGCGTATGCTTGCCAAGCATAAGGTCGCCGGTTCGACCCCGGTCACCCGCTTTCAGGACAGGCCTTGGTGGTTCACCAGGGCCTGTTTTTTGTGGTGCAGCCTGCCAGCGAGGTCCGGTGCCGGTCGGTTCCTGCACGCTTGGGCTTTGGCTAACCTGAGCTGGCAAGCAGAGGGAAAGGCCGCCCGCCCCAGGATAAATTAGCCGCAGATCGTGCATGGAAACGCTTGAAGCACGCGCCGAAGTACGTCAATGTGCAACCGTTAGTTGTCGGGGTCGAACCCCGTTTCCTTGGTCGGGAGAAAGCAGTGTACGTTTCTGAGATTCTCGAACATTGCAGTGAAATGGCGGCGCGTACGGCGCGCGTGTATCGTCGGCTGGCAGAGCAGTCACAGGGCGAAGAGGAGCGGGTGCGGCTGTGGCGGGAACTGGCGTTGGCGGAAGAGACCCACGCGGATATCCTCCGCCGGGAATTGAAATCCTTCCAGGAGCAAGACCAGTCGGGATCGTTTCTTCCGGAGTACGCCGACCGGCTGAGCCAAATTGATGCCCAGTTGCGTCAGTTGGAGCAGCGGGCGGCAAATGCGCGAACGCTCGATGAGGCGTTGGCGGTGGCCGTGGCGCTGGAGCAGGCCGACCTCGAAGATCTCTACGACGACCTCGTCCTCCAAGGCGAGCCTGCATTCCGGCTGATGTCCGAACGCATCGAAGCCGCGCTTGCGGCTCGACCCCAGGAGGTTGCCGCGGCCGGGTTGGCGAAGCCGCGGCGCCCCTAGGCTGGGCCCTACGGTGGAAGGTGGCGCGCCGAAAGAATTGACGCGTTCCGCCCAAAGAGTGCCATGGCCAGTGTTGTCGATGCCCGGCGCGAGGCGGCCCGCGCGTTTTTCACCTTTCTCGAGCGCCAGCTACGGAGCGATGAGGTCCTGTCCGACAGGCAATGCGTCCGACGCCTGATCGACAAGGCTCAGGTCGAACATGCAGCGCGATCCCGGAAACGGTTCGATGCGGAGGAGTGCTTTCGCCAGAAGTTGCTGTACGGGCGGATCGATGATGCCATCGCGGCGTGGTGCCGCGCCCGCGAGATACGGACCGACCCGTACAGCGTGTTCCGCTTTGCGGGGCCCGAGCGCGGCCCAACTCAGCATGAAACGGCCATCGGTCCCTCGTTGCCGTTCGTTCGCCGCGCCTTCGAACGCCTGGCTGAGTCCGTGCCGGAGGTGCGGAACTGCAGTGCCAGCGTCCTGAAGGCACCCACCGCGACGATCGCCCCCGCTTTCCGGCTGCAGCACCCGCTCCCGTTCGGAGCCGCAGGCGAGGTCAAATTTGCCGCTTCGCTCAGTGATCTGGAACGTGGTATCTACCAGGTCACGATGGAGGCAGCGACAGGGGGTGACCCTTCGCGGGGTTGGCGCTATGACTGTGGCGTCTGCATCGCCTATGGCGTGGAAACGCCCCGCAAGGTGCTCGGGGATAGGCTCTTCAGCGGCTGGCCGGACGTGCACGAGCGGATCTGGAAGTCTGGGCGGGCGTGGCTGATCCTGCTATAGCTCGCGTGCGATTCACTTTGTCCTCGGCGTAGGAGTCAGGCATAATCCATGAGCATGAAGCGACGTTGGTGTGCGGCCATTGCCTGTGCGGTGGGCCTTTTGGGATGTAGCCACAAGAAGACCTATACGGCGGAGCAGTACTTTCATGAGGCAAATCGCAATTTCCGCGACGGTACCTACTACATTGCGTTGGAGCAGTTTCGGGATCTCATTGATCAGTTTCCGTTCAGCCAATTCAACGAAGAAGCTGAGTTGAAAATCGCACACGCGAATTACCTGTCCGGTAACTACACCGAGGCGATCGTTGCCTTTACGGATTTCCAGCGACGCCACCCGACAAGCCCAAATCTGGCGTTTGTCGGATACTATCTGGGTATGTGTTACGCCAAACAAATGGACGCGATTGATCGTGACCAGGGCGCCGCACAGAACGCTCAAAACGTCTTTCTCACGGTCATCCAGCAGTACCCTGACAGTCCTTTTGCCGACCTTTCCCGCGAGGAGTTGGCCCGGTGCCGGAGGAAGCTTGCCGAACATGAACTCTACATCGCTCGCTATTACGCCAAACGGAAGAACAATCGCGCGGCAGAAATTCGGTTGCTGACGTTGGCGTCCCGGTACGGCGATACAGACGCGGCGGCCGACGGTTTGTTGCGTTTGGCGAGCATGTATCGACGGGACAAGCGAAACGATGACGCCATGTTGGCCTACCTGGTGATCGAGCAACAGCGTCCGGGCAGTGTGCAGGCAGGGATGGCGCGCAGCGCTATCGAGCAGCTCGCCGCGTCGGGGGAGCCACCGGAGAACGGGGGCGACCCTCTCGAATTGTTGCTGGCGGCGAACGGTCGGCAGCGCGGTGGCGGCAGTACTGAGTTCGTGCAGGTACCCGGGCTCGAGCCGGCACAGTCGGCGCGCCGACCCGGCGGTGGGGGCGCGATGCCGGGGCGCGGCGCCGCCTATGACCCGTTCGGCCGGGGCCGCCCGTATTGACAGAGGAAAATTCGTTCACTAGCGTCGGCCCTTCGGTACAAAATGTTTGAGCCGGAGAGGCCGCCGGCCTGCAGCGGCCCTGTCTTAGGGGCGGTCTCGCCGTCGGTCGAAATCCAGGTGTCGGCCGTAGCTGGCCACGCCTCGCGGGGCGACCCGCGCGACGTGTGCATGGGCCGCGTGTGCGAACCCGCGATGCGAGCGGTTGCATTTCCAGACCATGGTCGAGGAGATGAAGGAATTCAGTAGTTTGACCTGCCAGAAGGCAGGCACCCGTGAGCACGACCGAGTGCAGCGCGCCCGCATTTTGATTGTCGGCCTCGGCGGGCTTGGTGCCCCTGCAGCGCTCCACCTGGCAGCCGCGGGCGTGGGAACGCTCGGGTTGGTCGAGTTCGACGATGTTGAGATCTCAAATCTGCACCGACAGATCCTCTATCGCACGCCGGACCTCGGGCGTCCAAAGGTGAGAGTGGCGGCGGAACGACTGACCGCGCTGTACCCCGGAGTTTCGTTGAAGTGTTTTGCGGAACGGCTGTCGACACAGAACGTTCCCAAGATCTTTCCGGAGTTTGATTTCATCATCGACGGCACCGATCGTGTGGCCTCGAAATATCTGGTCAACGATGGGGCGGTACTGTGTGGGGTGCCCTTTTCGCACGCGGGTATCATGGGCTTCCAGGGACAGACGATGACCGTGTTCCCCGGCCAGAGCGCGTGCGTCCGCTGTCTGTTCCCCACACCGCCCCCGGCAGGCGAGGTCCCGACATGTCAGGAGGCCGGAATCATCGGCGCGCTGGCGGGCAGCATCGGACTGCTGCAGGCGGTCGAGGCACTGAAGTATCTGCTAGGCGCCGGCGAGCTTTTGACCGACCGTTTGCTGATCTACGATGCACTGGCGACCGGCTGGCGGACGGTACGGGTATCGCGCAACCGCCGCTGTCCGCTGTGCGGCGACCAACCGACGATTCGCCAGCTTGTGTCGGCGGATTCCGCAGACGAGCCGTGCGGATGAAAAGCGGCCCGAGCCGCGTCACCCGGCACGCGAACGGTCGAGTGCTGTAGGAAGGTATCGGAGATGGACTTGAAGGCGGGCAGCTTCAGGGAATGAGATGCTGTAGAGTGAAGCCAATAGCGAGTCGAGGAGGATGTGAAGTATGAGCGTACGTGTGCGTATCCCAACTCCATTGCGCCGGTTTACGGCAAATGCGGAGGAGGTGGGTGTGAATGCAGCAACCATCGGTGCGGTTGTGGAGGAATTGGAGCGCAAGTTTCCTGGCTTGAAGGAGCGGTTATGCGATGAGCAGGGCCGGGTCCGCCGCTTCGTCAATATCTATATTAACGGCGACGATATCCGCTTCCTCAACAGCCTGGAGACCTCCGTCAAGGACGGAGACGAAGTGTCGATCGTTCCAGCCATTGCGGGAGGATGATCGGGCATTGGCGCCGGACCAGCCGCCCGTGCATGGCACGGCCGCCTCGGGCAGTCAGCGGTGCGATTGCTACACGACCATGCTTGATCTGGTCGGGCGCACACCGCTGATCGAGTTGCCCCGCTTGACGCGTGGCATCGCTCCGCGCGTGCGCGTGCTGGCCAAGCTGGAGGGATTCAATCCCGGAGGTTCGGTCAAAGACCGGCCCGCGGTCTGGATGCTGCGCGATGGTCTGCGCAGCGGCGCGTTGCGACCCGGCAAGACCATCATCGATTCCACCTCGGGGAACACCGGTATCGCATTGGCGATGGCCGGGGCCGCGCTGGGCTATCCGGTTGAACTGGTCATGCCAGCCAATGTGAGCTTGGAACGGAAACGTATCGTGCGGGCGTACGGGGCCACGGTCGTCTTCAGCGACCCGTTGGAGGGGTCTGATGGCGCCATCCGCTTGTGCCGCGAACGTCTGTCGGAGAACCCGTCGCGCTATTTCAAGCCGGATCAGTATTTCAATCCCGTCAATCCACAGGCGCATTACGAGAGCACGGGGCCGGAGGTCTGGACAGCCACCGAGGGGACAGTGACCCACTTTGTTGCCGGCATCGGTACCGGCGGTACGGTGATGGGCACAGGGCGGTATCTGAAGGAGCGGAACGCCGGGGTGCAGGTGATAGCCGTGGAACCGGACGATCCCTGGCACGGGCTCGAAGGATTAAAACATATGGCGAGTTCAATCGTGCCCGGGATCTATCATGAAAACGAACTCGACCGGAAGATCAGTGTGGCGACCGACGCTGCTTACGAGATGGTCTACCAGCTGGGTAGCGAGGAGGGGTTGGTGGTCGGGCAGTCTTCCGGTGCCGCGCTGCTGGCGGCCTTGCAGGTGGCACGTGAGATCGACGAGGGTGTCGTGGTCGCTATCTTCCCCGATTTTGGTGAGCGCTACCTGAGTACGACATTCTGGTTCGGATGGCGGGATTGGAGGGAACGGAATGCCGCACGCGGGGGTGCACGGGCGCGGACGGGATAACGGTGCTGACCGATCTGCAGATTGCCCGCTATAGCCGGCAGATCATCCTGCCGAGCGTTGGCGGGCGTGGTCAACAGCAACTGTTGTCCGCGGCGGTGGCAGTTGCGGGCCGCCCGGAGATGGCGCGCGTCGCGGCAGTGTACCTGGCGGCTGCGGGTGTCGGCCAATTGTTCCTGATCGGAGAGGATCGCGCGGTCTGCAATGATCTCGAAACGCTAAACCCCGATTCCCACGTCAGGGGTGTTGGGTGGCCGCTTACCGATGAGGCGGTCGACGAGATTGTCAGACAGTCAAGTGCGGTCGTCTGTGCCGACGCCAGTCCCGCCACAGTCGCGAGGTTGGGTACGCGGTGTCTGGCCGTGGAGCGACCTGTGCTCATTGGCCGCGTGACCGGCGCGGTCGGCGAGGTCGCGCTGGTCGGCGGCGGACAACGCGAGGGGCCCTGCTTTGAGTGCTTCTCGCAGACTATCGCAGCCATTCGGGCTGAAGGGGCGGACGCACCGCGCGCTCACAACGCTGAGACGGCCATTGATGTTGTGTTGTCGGGGGTGATTGGTGGATTCATCGGCACCATTATTGCCACGGAAGTAATCAAGCTGACGCTCAATCTCAATTCCACGCTCGCAGGCCGGCGGCTCACGTACGGTGCCCTCAGCGGCTGGATGTCCGTAGACGACATTATGCCAATGCCGAACTGTCCCGTGTGTGGCTCGCGTGAGATCGGTGGGACGGGAACCGGAGCGGACGCCCCGTGATGGGGACGGCGAGAGGGGGATTGTGGCCTTCATGGACTCCTCCGTCACGCCCTGCTGCGGCTCGCTGCCCCTCGCCAGTCGCAATCGGGCCCTGTTGGGTCGGGTTGCGCCTGAGTTGCGCGCAGCACGGCGCACGTGGCATTAGAGTGCCAGCGTGACGGAAGATATTCGCACGTAATCCGAAGAACCTCTCGTTCAGATAATCAGATAATAGGAAGAGGAGGAAAATGCAGCATGCCTGATCTAATTCCGGTCCATGGAGGTCTGGAAACCCCGGTCTCACGGACTGTACCGTTATCCCGCCGCAAGCAGTTTCTCGCCGAGGCCGCCATGCTACCGCGAATCGAGGTGAACCGCGCGGATCTCTCAACGGTGTATCGGATCGCCGATGGGACGTTGTCTCCGCTCACCGGTCCGATGGACGAAGACACGTGGCACTATGTGCTCGATCACGAGGCGATCGACTTCGGTTTTCGCCATTACGCTTGGACGGCGCCCATTTCGTTTCCGGTAACCGATGACGAGAGCCGCCGACTTAAGGTCGGGCACGCCGCCGCACTGGTGTTCGAGGGGGAGGTCGTTGCCATTCTTCGGGTGTCGAGCATCTTTGACTGGGACAAACCCAAGCACGTCGAAAAGTTCTATGGTACGGCGCGGACCGATCATCCGGGTGCGCACATGGTCATGCAGGATACCCGCACCCGTCTGGTGGGCGGCGATCTCTGGGCGCTACCGCAGCAGGTCGACGCCGAGTACGGGGAGTTCGTCCTGTCACCGCGCCAGACTCGCACGCTCATCGCCGAGCGGCGCTGGGAGCGCGCGTTGGCGTTTCAGACGCGCAATCCGTTACATCGGGCGCACGAGTACGCCCTCGTGGCCGGCGTCGAGCGGCTAACGCGGGATGGCCATTTTGCGGGCGTGGTGCTCAACCCGTTGATCGGCGAGCTCAAAGGCGACGATGTGCCGGCCCGGGTGCGGATGCGCTGTTACCGCACCTTGCACGAGCAGAAGCTGCTCGGAAAAGGGGACAAGGATGAGGCGCTCTGGCAGTCTCGCGGCTATGATCTGACCGAGGTATTCGAGTTGGTTGGCCTTGATATCAAGATGCTGTACGGCGGACCCAGGGAAGCGATCATGCATGGGATCTACCGCCAGAATCTGGGCTTCACCGACATCGTCATCGGCCGCAAGCATGCCGACGCGCCGTACGATGACGGCAAACCGATCTGGGGCGACTTTGATGCGCAGGAGATCTTCAATAACCTGAAAGGCGACCTGCGCATCCGGCCCTGCAACATCGGCTTCGCGGCGTATTTCGACAGCGTCGGTCGTGTGGATCTGACCGACACCCACCCGGAGGAACGCCCGATGACGATTTCCGGCTCGAAAGTCCGCGAACTCCTCACCAAGGGTGAGCGGCCCGACGCACGCATCCTGCGTCCTGAGATTGCCGATATTCTGATCGGGTATTATCGCGAGAAGAGCGCGAAGTCGTAGAAACCGCCGTTCACCTACCCAGGCGGGGCGCGATGGCGCGCCCCGCCTGGGTATTGTTCAGTGGGCGATCTCTACGGAGATGCCCAAAACCTCGGTGAGCAACAGATAGAGGGCGACAAGGGCGACGATCAACAGCGCAACCGAAGCCGCCGCGAGTCCGGTGAGCAGCGCGAGCGCAACGACCGATGCCAGCGCGAGCAGCGGCGCCACCAGGGCCGATCCATCAGTGACCGGACCCCAAAACGCAGCGACGCGCCGCGCCGTGCTCACCACGGTCACCGTCCGTTCGAAGAGCTGGAGCAGGTCGCGCATCATCAGCGGATTGCCGTGGCGCCGATCGACAAGATCAGCACCCCATTGCGTTCGCGCGGTCCGCCCACCAGAAAGGTTGCGTGGTCCCGCAGCGACAGAGCCGTATCAATAATCGGACGCGTGCCCTCGATCAACATTACTTTCATCAAGACGCGGTCGTTCTTGAACTCCTTCGGAATGACGACCATGTAGCGGCCGCCGGGGATGTCGAAGGCCACCCTCTCGCCCCACGCCACCTGCTGGCGTTGCTCCTTTACCAAGCGGTACGACGAATAGGCGAACAGGGCGTTGAACTGGCGCTGCATGGATGCGAGGCGTTGGTCGAACTCTTGCCCCGAGTTGCTGGCCAAGACCGCACCAATGTGTATTTCCACGCCGCGTGTGCGGGGTTCGCTGGTCTCTGTGGCCAAGCTCTCCTGCGCCGCCGCCGCGCCAGTGAGGCCGCACAGGACCAGCAAGCAGACCAGCCCGCTCCGGGCGGCAGCGATCACGGCAGGTCTCCATTCTGCACGTCATTCACCCACAACACCATTGTCCGGGTCTCGGGATCGTTGAGTACGGCCACCGAATCGACGTCAGTTTCGAGGGACTCGATGGTCGAGGTGCTGTCAGCTGCCGCCAACTGTGGCGCGACGGGCTGCGTTGTGGGTTGGATGCCATGGGTAAGCAGGTACAGGGCGAACACCGCAACGGCCATCGCTGCGGCGATTGCCGGGAAGCGGAGCACCCAGGGATGGTCGCTACCGCGGTTCCACCACTCCCGTAGCCGTGCACTCCATGGCATTTGCACCGCCGGCAGGCGGCGCTCGATCGCCAACCAGAAGGTGTCGAAGTCGATCGCATCCACGGCACGGTTGACGTTCTGATTGATCAGGTCCTGCATCCGCTCCAAGTGCCGGAGATCCTCTTCGCAGGTCGTGCACCGGGTGCTGTGTAAGGCAACCGCACGCATCTGATGCGGGTCCAGCTCTCCGTCGAAGAAGAGCGGTAAGAGATTCGCTGCGTCACGGCACGTCATTTCAGTGTTTATGCCCTCCAGCAGAATTCATGAATCCCCTCGCGCGCACATCGTGCCCTCATAAAAGGAGCTAGACAAAATCCTTAAGTCGCTTCTGCAATTTCTTGCGGGCATAATGCAGCCGGCTCATCACCGTGCCTTTGGAACACTGCATCACGCGGCTGATCTCTTCATACGAGAGGCCTTCGACTTCACGCAGCAGTATGACGGCTTTGTGATCAGGGGTCAACTCGTTGATCGCTTCGGTGACGCGCGCCCCTACCTCGCGCGATTGCGTTTCCTCGTATGGGTCTTGCGGGTGCTCGTCCCGCAAGATCTCCTCGTATCCTTCGCCCTCGCCGGCCCAGTCCTCCAGTGCGATGGTGGGGTGCCGACGCTCACGGCGTTGGAAGTCGATCGCACGATTCACCACGATGCGGTACAGCCAAGTGTAGAAACTGGACTCGCCCTTAAACTTGTCGAGGTTCTCAAACGCTTTGACGAATGTCTCCTGCGCTATTTCCACCGCATCGTCCCGATTGTGTACCATCCCCAGTGCCACCGACACCACCTTGCGCTGGTACCGCTCCACCAGCTCCCGAAACGCATCCTTGCTGCCGTGGCGGCTGGCGCGAACCAGCTCTTGGTCGCTACGCTCCACGGCAACACCCTATAGACGGGCCGCCACCGTCGTTATTCATAGGAAATCCGTGATGCCTGCCCCGGTGCTTGCGGATGCCGAGCGGTCCATGGCCTTCGACGTATTCTCGCTCTGTGAAGTGCGCCTGGCAAACCGGCGGCATGGTCAGTGCGCCTCCGCCCAATTGCGGCCCCACCCAAGGTCGACGCGCAGTGGGACCGTGAGGGGAAAGGCGCCTTCCATTTCTTCGCGCGCAATTGCCATTGCGGCATCGCGCTCGGCTTCCGGGACTTGGAAGACCAGCTCGTCGTGCACCTGCAGTAACATGGCAGTGCGCAACTGTTCACGCTGGAGCCGCCGATGAATCGCTACCATCGCCACCTTGATCAGATCCGCAGCGGACCCTTGAATTGGCGTGTTGATGGCGGTGCGTTCGGCTGCTTGGGCGACGCCCCGGTGCGGACTCGTGATATCGGGGAGCGTGCGCCGACGCCCCAACAGGGTCACCACGTACCCCTGCCGCTGTGCGGTTGTGCGCACCTTATCCAGGTAGCGGCGGACGCCGGCATAACGTGCGAAGTAGCTGGCAATGTAATGTTCCGCTTGTTCCTGGGGGACGCCCAGTTCCCGCGCCAGCCGCTGCGGACCCATGCCGTAGATAATGCCGAAATTGATAACTTTTGCGGTCCGGCGCATGTCTGCCGTGATAGCATCACCCGGAACGCCAAAAATCTCTGTCGCCGTGCGCGCGTGAATGTCGTCGCCGTTGCGAAACGCAGTCACCAGCACGGGGTCGTCAGACAGATGGGCGAGGATGCGCAGCTCGATCTGCGAATAGTCCGCGGCCAGAATAAACGAACCCGGGCCGCCAATGAAGGCGGCGCGGATCCGTTGGCCCTCCGCCCCCCGGGTGGGAATGTTCTGGAGATTCGGGTCGCTTGAACTCAGCCGGCCAGTGGCGGTGATCGTCTGATTGAAGGTGGTGTGCAAGCGACCCGTCCGTGAGCTGATAGCGGCGGGCAAGGCTTCAAGGTAGGTCGACTTCAGCTTTGCCAGGTTACGATACTCCAGGATTTTGGCGGGGAGCGGATGTTCGTTCGCAAGCCGGGTTAACACATCCACATCGGTGGACAATCCCGTTTTCCCGCGTCGTACCCCCTTGCGTGAGAGACCCAGCCGGTCAAACAGCACCTGTCGCAATTGCGCGGGGGAGGCGATGTTGAATGGACCGCCGGCGAGCGTGTAGATCTCCTCGATCAAGGCATCGAGCCGCGCGGCGACCTGGTGACTCATTCGGGTCAGCGCATCGACGTCGAGCTGCACGCCGCAGCGTTCCATTGCTGCCAGGACCTGCACCAGCGGCATTTCGACATCAAAGAAGAGGCGTTCCATGTCGGTGCCTTGCAACCGGGCCGCCAGCACGTCACGGAGCGCCGGCAGCACCGCGACTCCAGCAGCGAGTGCTTCCCGGTTCTCACGGAACCCGGCCAGGCTGACGCCCAACAGGCTCGACGCCAGATCCTCCAAACTGTGCGTTGCCGATGTTTCGAGCAGGTACGAGGCCACTTTGATATCGAACGCCGGGAGCATGGCTTGCGCACAGACGGGGTCGAGCAGCCGCAAGTCATGCTTGACATCGTGGCCAATCTTTTCGATCTGCGCGTCGTGCAGCAACGCGCGGAGGTCATCCGGCAACTGGGCGACCGGAGTTGCGGAGTGGAACAGGTCGGTCTGTGCCCGCGGTGCGACGCCCGACACGTAGATGGGCGGCTCGCCGTCGGTTGCCAGCACAAATCCTGTCGCGCCGTCGCCAGCGAGGGTTCCGTCACACGCGAAGGCTACACGCCCGCGTAGGCGCGCTAGTGACACGAACGCGGCGAGCTCGTCCGGCGCGAGGTTCACACGAAGCGGGCCGCGGGTCGGCGCCGCTGGCGACGGGAGGTCGCGCACGAGCCTCTGGAACCCCAGCCGTGTGAACACCGTCCGCAGACCGGCGAGATCGGGACCGTGGTAGTGGAAGTCCGCCAACGCACAGTCGATCGGCACGTCGCGCCGTACGCGGGCGAGATCGCGACTGAGTCGCGCGGTCTCGGCGTGGGCGGCCAGCAGGGCGGCCAGCTTCCGTGCCCCGCGTATGTCGGTCGATGCGGCCAGCTCGTCGAGGTGGGCCAGCAGGGAGTCGATCGTGCCGAAGCGCGCGATCAGGGCGCTGGCGGTTTTCTCGCCGATCCCAGGGACTCCAGGAATATTGTCGATCGGGTCGCCCATGAGACCCATGACTTCCACGACTTGCTCCGGGGCGACGCCGAAGCGCTGCCGAACCGCCTCCGCGTCGCAACGGCGGTTGCGCATGGTGTCCCACAGTTGGACGTGCGGCCCAACGAGTTGCATGAGATCCTTGTCGCTGGTGATGACGACGATGTCGGCGTCCTGTCCCGCCATCCGCTCCGCAACGCTGGCTATGACGTCATCCGCTTCGACGCCCGCAATCGACAGCGCGCGCAGGGCGAACGCGTTGACGATCTCGTGCACCAGCGGGAATTGGGCCGCGAGATCCGCCGGCATCGCGGGACGGTTGGCCTTGTAGCGCTCGAAGAGCGCGGCGCGAAATGTCGGTCCCGGCGCGTCAAAAACCGCGCCGATGTACTGCGGCGCGATGTCGCGCAGGAGCTTCAGCAGCATGCTCGTGAAGCCGTACGCCGCGTTGGTGGGGAGGCCGCCGGGACTGCTCAGCGCCGGCAACGCGAAGAAGGCACGGTAGACATACGCGCTGGCGTCGATCAGGTACAACACTGGACGGGGCTGGGGCATCGGCGCACCCAGCGACGCTAACAGATGGTGTCGTTCAAGTCCAATTCTGTTCGGTTGAGTCGGACGGTTGCACGTCCGTGCGTAGTTGCAGCAATGCGACAAGGAGGTGACGCGGATATTGACAACGAACCAGGCGGTGGCTAAACAGCCACCCGTTCAGTCGTAGCCTTTGAATCTTGGGCGTGGAGTTTCGTCTGACCTCGCGATGATCGAAGTCCGAAATCTGACCAAGCGTTTCGGTGATGTCGTAGCGGTACGCGACATCAGCTTCACGGCGGCGACCGGCCAAATTCTTGGCTTCCTGGGGCCGAACGGCGCCGGGAAGACCACGACCATGCGGGTCATCACCGGCTTCATGCCCGCAAGCAGCGGCACCGTCAAAGTGGCGGGATACGATATCTTCGACGACTCGTACGAGGTGCGGAGGCGGATTGGCTACCTCCCGGAGAACCCGCCGCTGTACGGGGATATGACGGTCACCAGCTACCTGCGTTTCGTCGGCCGCATTCGCGGCATCGCCAAAGCGGAGTTGGGTGACAGTGTCGACCGGGTGCTGCGCAAATGCGGGCTCACCGAGGTCACCGGGCGCGTCGTCGGCCATCTTTCGAAAGGCTTCCGCCAGCGCGTTGGATTGGCGCAGGCGCTGATTCATAATCCCAGCGTGCTCGTGCTTGACGAGCCCACCATTGGCCTCGACCCGCGGCAGATCATTGAAATCCGCACGCTCATCCGCGAACTGTCGGGCGAGCGGACCGTCATTCTTTCCACCCACATTTTGCCCGAGGTTTCCCAGCTCTGTGAGAAGGTCGTGATCATCAACGCTGGCCGCATCGTGGTGGAGGATGCCCTCGCCAACCTGACGCAACAGATGAGCTTGGAAGAAGTCTTTCTGCGCTTCATCAGCAAGGAGCCGGCGGAAGAGCGGTCCGAGTCCGAGGAGGCGACGGCGTGAGGAATGCGTTGACTATCGCCGCGAAGGAACTACGCTCGTATTTCGTGTCACCCATCGCGTACGTCGTCTTGACGGGCTTCCTATTGTTGGGTGGCTGGTTTTTCTTCAACTTGCTCGCCCGCTTCAGCCTGTTCGTTAATCTCTACTCCGCCATGCGAAATCCGGACGCCCAGATGCGGCTCAATTTGAACGACTTCGTCATCGCGCCGCTGCTGCACAACCTCTCCGTCGTCCTGGTGATTCTGGTGCCGGTGATCACCATGCGCAGTTTCGCCGAGGAGAAGCGTGCGGGAACGTACGAGTTGCTGATGACTTCGCCGCTGTCGATCACGGAGATTGTTGCGGGCAAATTCCTCGGGGCGCTGGCCTTCGTTCTGATCATGGTCGGGTTGACCGGCGTGTACCCCCTGATCTTGATGTTCTATGGGAATCCGGAAGTTGGGATCATCGCGGCGGGCTTCCTGGGCCTCTTCCTGCTGGCGACCGCCTTTCTCACGATTGGCTTGTTGACGTCCTCGTTCACCGAGAACCAGATCATCGCGGCTGTGAGTTGCCTGGTGGTGTTGCTGCTCCTGTACGTGATCTCGTGGCCGGCGGAGAGTGCGGGGCCAGTGCTCGGTGCCGTGCTGAAATATGTCTCCCTGACCGAGCATTTCAGCGAGATGGTGAAAGGCGTCATCGATACCAAGGACCTGGTGTACTTCGGCAGCGTCATCGCGTTGGCGCTGTTCTTGACGCAGCGTTCGGTTGAGTCCGTGCGTTGGAGATAGGCCGTGCGCCGCAGTAATTCGTTGCTCGGACTCATCGGTGTCGTCCTGCTGCTGTTCGCGGGCATTGCCGCGGTGTTCACGGGCGCCCGCTCCGGGGTGGACGTCCTATACATATTCGTGAACGGCTTGTTCGGCCTGTTTGCGCTGATCTCCTATCTGAGTGCGGGGCTGGAAAACCTGCGCAGCGTGGTAAGCGAACGGTCGACCAAGTACGGTGTAAATGCCCTGGTCGTGTCCGCATTGTTCTTGGCCATCCTGACGGTGCTGAACTACCTGTCGGCGCGACACCACCGTCGCTTCGATCTGACCGAGCAGGGTGTCTTCAGTCTTTCGCCGCAATCGGTGAGCGTCGTCAAGAGTCTGGAGAACGACCTGCAGATTCAGGCGTTCGTGGAAGGTGGGATCAACCCGGAGCTGCGCGAGCTCTTGCAGAACTATCAGTACAGCTCCCCGAAGATCCACTTCGACCTCATCGACCCGGATCGGCAACCCGAAGTGGCCGAAAAATATCACATCACGGCGTACAATACGGTGCGGGTGGAGTACGGCAACGAGTCGACCACGGTTTCAAAGCCGACCGAGGAAGCGGTTACCAATGCCATCGTCAAGGTGACCCGCTCGACGCGCAAAACCGTGTGCTTCATCGAGGGGAGGTCCTGCTCGCCTCCATGGCGGATGTGCCACCGGAGTGCTCGGTGGTCGTGGTCGCCGGGCCGCAGAAGCCATTTCTCGAAACGGAGTTGAACGCCATCAGTAGCTATCTCGACGGCGGCGGACGTGCGCTGCTCATGCTGCCGCCCCGTAACGGCGGCGAGTTCCAGCCGTTGCTGGCGAAATGGGGTGTGAAACTGGGCAAGAACGTGGTTGTGGACCAGTTGGTCCGGCTCTTCCAGGGACCGGCCCTTGGCCTGACACCGCTGGTGAACACCTACGGTCCGCATGAGATCACTCGCTCGCTGAAGGAGCGCACCATCTTCCCCATGACGCGCTCCGTGCAGGCCGACGCTGCCGGAAAACAGGGTCTGCAAGTGACCGAATTGGCGAAGACCAGTGCTCAGAGTTGGGGGGAAACCGATCTCGACGCGCTGTTCCAACACAGCGAAGCCCAGTTCAATGCCGCTGTTGACACGAAGGGGCCAGTCCCGGTCGCGGTGGCCAGCAGCGCCGATCTCAAGCAGATGGGGGGCGGTAAGGAGGGGACGACGCGGTTGGTTGTCTTTGGCAGTATCCAGTTTGCGGGCAATCGCCAATTCGACGGAACCTACTACAATCGTGATCTGGTGCTCAACGCGACGGATTGGTTGGTGGGCCAGTCCGAGTTGATATCGATTCGACCCCGTGCGGTGCGCTCATCGCGAGTCCAGTTTACCGCCGACCAACTGACCGTCGTATTCTACCTGTCGGTTCTGGTGATCCCCGAGATCCTGCTGATTGCGGGCATCGCCGTCTGGTGGCGACGCGAATAGCCGGCAGTGCGTGGGACGATCCGCTAGCGAATTGCCTCCGCATCAAGGGATCGAGATCCGGGTTGCGAGTTGCTGACCATGCGCTTTCGTACGACGCTCATTTTCGTCCTCGTCCTGCTCGGACTGGCTGCCTACGTGTACTGGGTGGAGGTGCCGCAGTCGCGTGAGGAAGCCAAGAAAAAGACGGTGTTCGAGTTCAACCCGGATGACGTTACCGAGGTGTCGCTGGGTTACGCCGACCGACAGATGGTCGTCAAAAGGACCGGCGCGGATTGGCGATTGACGCAGCCGGTCGATGCCGCTGCCGATGCGACCGCGATCCGTAACATGATCACTGCGATCGCCGAAGCGGAGGTGAAAAAGACCTTCGAGAACGTTTCCGACCTCGGTCCCTATGGGCTGGATCAGCCGTTCGTCAAGGTGACCATCACCGTCAAAGACAAGGAGCTGCCGAGCATTCTGGTCGGCAAGGCGACCCCGGTGGGTTACTCGGCGTACGTCAAGAAAAGCAACGAGCAGACCGTGCTGCTGACGACGGCGGCGTTTCGCGCCGGCATGGACAAGCAGGCCAAGGATCTCCGCGACAAGACCATCGTCAATTTCGCCGACCCGGACGTTCAGAGGGTTGAGATCGCCGGTGACGGCAAGGAGGTCGCACTTGTCCAGGCGGACACTCGCTGGACGATTGAGCGGCCCGCCTCCTACGCGGCCGACGCTGCGACGATGCGCAGTTTTCTGTCCGCGCTGCGCGCCTTGCGGGCGGTGGATTTCGCTGCGGATACGCCGACGGACTTGAGCGCATTTGGCTTGGACAAGCCGCGCCTCACGGTACGGCTCTATCTAGGAAAGGACAAAGCCGAGACGGACATCCTGATCGGTAAGGAAAACGAGAACAAGCAGCTCTACGTCAAGGGAAGCGGCCAACCGACGGTCTATCTGGTGAGCGACTGGGTCCTGCGCGATCTCGACAAAACAACCAACGATTTCCGGGACAAGACCCTGCTGGTGTTCGATCGGGATAAACTCACCACCGTGGATGTTACGCGCCGCGATGGGGCGCGCTTCACACTCGTCCGCGCAAATCAGGAGTGGCGCGTCGAAGGGGTGGGCGACGGCAAGCCTTCGCAGACGGCGATCAGTCAATACCTTGGCGACCTGCGCGACCTCGTCGGTTACGAAATCGTGGCCGACGACCCTGCCAATCTGGCGCCGTTCGGACTCGACCAGCCGTTACTGAAAGTGCGTCTGGTTGGCGAGGCGGATCACCCGGTCGGCACAATTCTGCTGGGTACGCGCGCGGGTGATGCGGGGGCGAATGAATATACGGCGATGACCGAAGGCGGGCGGACCGTCTTCAGAATCCGAGACTACCAGTTTACCCGCCTCGACAAACAGCCACAGGATTTCAGCGAGCGGCCGACGCCCGCGTCTGCCCTGGCGCCGGAGGCTGGCATGCCTGATGCCGCGGACGAGGGGTTCGAGGGTGAACCGCTCGGCGACGATTTCGGCGGGGTGCCCGACGAACCGGCCGCCCAGGAACAGTGACGCGACCGGCCGTGGCCGTGGCACACCTCCGAGCGATCGGACCCGCGTTGGTCGAGGTCAGCCCGTTACGCTGAGTTCGTCCAGCGCGTGTAGCAATGCGGTAATCTCGTCGTCGGTACCGACCGTGATCCGCAGGGCATCACGCAGCACCGGCGTCGGGAAGTAGCGCACGAGCACCCCTTTGGCTTTCAAGGCCAGGTAGAGCCCCTCGAGGTCTTGCCCTGGGCGCCGCGCCAGGACGAAGTTCGATTGGCTGGGTAGAACGGCGAAGGCCCGCTCTCGTAGTGCGCGGATCAATTCCGCCCGCGTGCGGCGGATACGCGCCGCGTTCGCCTGCATCCATTGGTAGTCCTGCAGGGCGGCGGTCGCAGCGACCAGGCTGAGTCGGCTGACATTGTAAGAGTCCTTGACCTTCATGAGTTCGGCGATGACCGAGGGCGCGCCGAAGGCCAGCCCGATACGCATGCCGGCAAGGGAGAAGGACTTGGAAAACGTTCGCAGCACGATCACGTGGTCGAACTCATGGATCAGCGGCAGGGCGGTAGCCTCGGCAAAGTCGACGTAGGCCTCGTCGACCACGAGCAAACCGGTAACCTCGTGGGCCAGTGCCCGAATGCTTTCGATCGCAACCGCGGTGCCGGACGGAGAGTTCGGGTGACAGACGAACGTGATGCGGCCCCCGGCTGCCGCCAAAGTGGGCGGCAGGGAGAAATCAGGCGGGTAGGGGAGGTGGACGATTTCCCCCTCCTGGAGGGTCACCAGGGTGTCGTACAGACTATAGGTGGGGTACGGAAACACCACTCGGTCTCCCGGTCCCACACACGCCCGCACAAGCAGGTTCAGCAATTCGTCGGATCCGTTACCGACCAACACGTTGTCGCGTCCTACCGCGTACACGCTGGCGGCGCAGTCGCGCAGCGCATTCGCCGAGGGATCGGGATAGAGCCGGAGATCCTCGTTGGCTGCGGCCCGTACTGCCGCCACAACGCGCGGCGACGGCGGGTACGGATTCTCGTTCGTGTTGAGTTTGACGTAGCGCCGATCTTGGGGTTGCTCGCCGGGGACGTAGCCGGTCATTGCGATGACGGCAGGACGAATGAAGGCACGTGTCATGATCGGCCTCTGCTAGCAGATTCGCGGGACGCTGAAAACGCGTCGTGGTCGAATTGCACCGCCGTGCATACCACGGCACAATGCGTCCTGTGTCCGCGGAACAATTGATCGCCCTCGAAGCCGCGCTGATGGAGCTTGGTACGCTATACGCGGCAGCGAAGAGCTTTGCTGCGCTGCACGCCGAGGCGGAGGGCGACCTCTTGCCGGCCCTGATCGCGCTCGGTGCCAGGCTGCGTGCCTTGCTCCGCGCGGCACGCCTGTCCGCTGACGAGATTGACCGGGTGTCGCGGGAGATTCTTCAGTTGCGATCGTCGTGGCGCGGCGCCTTGGAGGAAGTGCGATCCTCGGCGTCGTACCAACAGGCGTTGGCAGCGTGGGCCGCGAACGATCAGGCGACGCTGGACCGCCTCATCCCGCTCATTTTTGCGAGCGTGCGACACGTCCGACCCGCACCAGGGATTTTCTTTCCCGTCTCGCCCTCGAGCGGTCGGCGTCGGCCGGGGGCGGCGCCGTTCTTGAGCGCGTCCGACTGCGCGGACCGAATCGCGCGTCTGCTGTCTGTCGGCATCGAGCCGGACAGCGGCGGATCGGAATGGTGGGAGCGGGAACTCCCGTACGTTATGTGTGCCGACAGCCTCGCCGCACTGGAGACGCCGATCGCGTTGCAGTGGGCCGCTCCCGATTCATCGGTGGCGCTCTTCCGCGTGGCCGACGAGCCGACCTATCGGATCTTCACGCCGTGCCTGCGCGTGTCGCTGGGAATCGTGCTGGCCACCGAGGTCACGGATGAATGGTGGCAAGCCTATGACGAATCGTACACCTCGTTCCGCGACGCGCTGCGCCGCGAGCTGGCAACGCGTGGACTGGAAGTGGATCGGGCTTGAGGGCGTGGGGGCTTGGGGTGCGGACTCCGACTGGGTGTTTCTGACCTCAGGCCCTCAGGCCGCCACGCCCTCAAGCCCTCCTCAGAACTGATACGTCAGCTTGATGCCCGTCTCGTCGCGGCGGTCGAGGAGGCCACCGGCCTCCCACGGGTCATTACTGGGCTGGTTGCTGCCGTAGGTCGCGTAGAACTTCTGTTGCAGAGTAATGATAAAATTGTTGGTGTAAAAGTAATCGACTGACCAATTAAACAATACACTGTCGTTGATGGGGTCCCAGGCCGACGCGATGAACGGCACGACGGTGCCGCCGCGATAGAAGCTGTTGGCCGCGAACGTAATGAGGTGCTCCCAGCGGCGGAACAGGTCGCCGCTCGGATCCGGCGTGTGGCTGCCCAGGCAAATCGCGCCGGGCAGACAGGAGCCCGCCTGGACGCGCTCCATGGCGCCGGCGTAGGGGCCCGTCTGCCACGTGCCGACGCCGAGGCTCTTCGAACCGGGGCCGCTCTGTGGCGTGAAGTACGGCGTCTGCGCGGCGCCTGAGGCAACGCCGCGCAGTAAACTGACATTGCCCGGGATGTAGCTCCAGAAAAACTGGCCGCTCAGCAGCCACGTGCTCTTGTCGTTCAGGAAGCGAATCCAGGTCGGACGATCGAAGCCGAGCATGCCGGCCCAGATGGCGCGGGTATCGTATCCAAACCCGGCCTTGCCCACAGTGGCTAGACAGTTCAGGCCGCCGGCGGAGTCGATGCAGAGTTTTGCCGGGGGCAGCTTTCCCTCTTCGACCGTCTGGAATGGCGCGTCGGTAGTGTAGGCGGTTTCCAGGCGAAGGATGGCGGAGGTGAAGTTGTCGTCGAAATAATTGGCCGTCAGCCCGATGATATGCGTGTACGGGAACCGGGTTTTCCCTTTGATGAGCGCGGTTGAGGCTGGAATCGGATTGCCCGGCTGGTCCGTAAATGCGAAGGAACCGGCGGAGCGGTTGAGGATCAAGTCGACCTCGTCAATCTTGATCGCGAGCGGATTGCCGGCCCCGAGCTTACGGGCGCGGGTGTTCAGGTAGTTGACGGTGAATTCCACCCCTTGAGGGGTGACGGCGTGAAAGCGGGCGCCAATTTCGCTGGCCTCGCTCGGGTTGCGGTTGAAATCCCCGTGCCGGAACGTCGTACCCTGCATGTCGAAGTTGCCGGCAAATAACCCTGTGCCGAGCGGCACCTGCAGCAGCTGCCCACTGCGGATCGGGTTCGGAAACGGCAGCGCCCACGGCCGAGGCAAGAAATCCAGCTTGAGGTTAGACTGGAAATCACCCGGGTTGTACACCACTTCCAGGAAGCTGTTGGACAACGGGCCCAGTTGGCCGATATCCCAGAGGCCCTTGGCCAGCCACAGCGGAATGCGGATATTGTCCCACGACTCTTGCTGTGCATGCCACGTGATATCCAGCGGATTCCAGATGTCCATCAACCGGAACTGGTCGGATTCGCCCCAGATGACCTGCTGGCGGCCGAGCCGAAAACTGAGAGGCAAGCTCTTGAGCTTGAGATCGATGTAGGCTTCGCGCAGTGTATTGTCGAACTTCAGATCGGTCCGGTCCGAGTCGGTCAGACGGCTGTACAGACCCTGCTTGAGTCGCCCGTCCGCACCAAGTGTCCCCATCTGGTTGCCATTGATCGGACCGCCGACGATGTCATCGAGGCGTTCCTGACCGATCTGGCGGCCGCCTGGGGCGATGTCGTAGAAGCCGTCGTACGCCCCGCGGTACAGGAGAAACACGTTCGACCGGTCAAGGAAGGGGATGTCGACGGTGTTCAGGAAACGTCCGTTCTGCACCCAGCTCCAGTCCAGCCGAACGCGGAGCGTGTTGCGGTTCTGGACGAATTGTAGCTCGTCCGGGCTCTGATGGCGGACGAGGTTCTGGGTCTCGATGTTGCCCGACAACTCCACCGAGTGATACCGCATTGTCGCCTGGGCCGAACTGCTGATAGCGGCAAGCGCGCTTGCCGCGAGCGCGACTGCCCAGGTCGTCTGCCATCGGAGCATGCCTTCACGCTTCGCCTCGCGCATCGCACCCCCTCCATACCCACAGCGGCTTTCGGACCACTGATAGGTGAGCCAGCTAGGCGTCCCCATACTAGAAAATCCAGGCCGATGGCAAGGGCAAACGCACTGCCGATGTAATGAGCGGTTGCGGCGCCGCGAGGCGGCTGTGGGGCACCGGCCCCGGGTCACCGGCCACGTTGACTTGGAGGGCATGCCCTGTTAGGCGGAAGAACACGTCATGTCAGTGGTTCGAACGCGTTTTGCGCCTAGCCCAACGGGGTATCTGCATATCGGCGGTGCCCGTACGGCCTTGTTCAGCTACTTGTTCGCCCGGCATCACGGCGGAAAATTCATTCTGCGCATCGAGGACACCGACCGCGAACGCTCCACGCAGGAATCGATCCAGGCGATCATCGATGCGCTGACATGGCTGCGGCTCGAATGGGACGAAGGGCCATTCTTTCAGACCGAGCGTACGGAACTCTACCGCGCACGTGCCGAGCAGCTGCTGCGGGACGGCAAGGCCTACCGCTGCTTTTGCGCGCCGCAAACGTTGGAGATCAAGCGCAAGGCGGCGATGAAGTTCGGCCGCAAGCCGATGTATGACCGCACCTGCCGCAACCTGACCGCGCCGTCCGGGGATCAGCCCTTCGCCCTGCGCTTCAAAGCTCCCCTCGACGGGGAGACCGTGGTGCCCGACGTCGTCAAGGGCCACGTGACGTTTGCGAACGCGGAGTTGGACGACCTCATCCTGCTACGCTCCGACGGCACGCCCACCTACAACTTTTGTGTCGTCATCGACGATGCCGAGATGGCCGTCACCCATATCATCCGCGGCGAGGATCATCTCACCAACACGCCGAAACAGATCCAGCTCTACAAGGCGATGGGGTACGATTTGCCCGGCTTTGCGCATATTCCGCTGATCCTCGGCCTGGACCGGACCCGGCTGAGCAAACGTCACGGTGCCACTTCGGTGATGGCGTACCGCGGCCTGGGTTACCTGCCGGATGCCCTGGTGAACTATCTGGCGCGGCTCGGCTGGTCCCACGGCGACCAGGAAATCTTCTCCCGCGCCGAGTTGGTGGAGAAGTTCGCTTTGGAGGACGTCGGCAAGTCCGCCGGGGTATACAACTTGGAAAAGGCGGAGTGGCTGAACTTCCAGTACATCAAGGCTACGCCGGTGGACGAGTTGGCGGCAGCGGTGAAGCCGTTCATTGCGCAGAAAGGCTACGCGATCCCCGGCGATGATGGTTGGCTGGCTGCTATGGTGGCGACGCTCCGGGAGCGAGCCAAGACATTGGTCGAACTGGTCGATGCGGCACACTTTTATCTGAGTGAGGAAATCAGCATCGATCCGGCGGCGGCGCGCAAGTTCCTCAAGCCGGAGATCAGCGAGCCGCTGGGCGTGCTGCGGGCGCAGTTGGCGGACGTGGCCCACTGGCAATTGGACGCCATCCGCGCCTGCTTCGAGGCGGTGACCGATCGGTTTGCGCTCTCACTCGGACAGCTTGCGCAGCCGGTCCGCGTGGCCGTGACCGGAGGGACCTCCAGCCCCGGTATCTTCGAGGTGCTGGAGGTGCTCGGCAAAGATCGGTCGCTCGATCGTCTCGACCGCGCAATCGCGCACATCAACGGCGGCGGCGCTGCCGTGGCACCCGCGGCCCAGGCGACCGGCGCGTCGTGACGTTTGCGGCTTGAGGCATGCGTCGGGACGCTGCCTTGACATCGGCGCCACGGCTCCGTAAGGTACGGCCGTGTCTGGATATTGAGGAGTCGGCTAATTGGCAAGCCACCTGACTCTGGATCAGGCGATTGTAGGTTCGAGTCCTACCTCCTCAGTTGGAATTGACGATTGGCTCATTGATCCATTGACGATGACACTGGCTTTTCCCCAATGAGCCAATCGTCAACGAATCAATCGCCAATGTTTCGCTCTGGTCCCATCGTCTAGTGGTTAGGACGCCGGCCTCTCACGTCGGTAGCAGGGGTTCGAATCCCCTTGGGACCATTT
>JAGDMS010000424.1 GCA_017860575.1 Deltaproteobacteria bacterium
GTCGCGTTCCGCTTCTCATCCGAACACCAGAACGACTGGTTGAGTTGACTGAGGGCGGATCCGAAGGCGTGGAACGTAATCCCGTTTCTCGGGCTCGTGCCAGTCTCCGAGTGATTGATTTGTTCACATATGCTGCAGTTTCAGCAACCTAGAGTTGTGCCAACCAAGTGTAATCGAGACGAACTTGGTATGCCCCCTGTGCACACTTCAGGCGTAAAATTCGGCTGCATTCGAGGGCGAGGACGTCGGAGGCGGTATCTATATTTCTACCAGCACCTGCACGGCGGGGGATTACCGGAGGGACAACTGCACAACGGCAGCCAATCCTTCTATGCTTCGCCGAGAATGAGGAAGCGCTACCGCAGGGGTGGGAGCCTCTCAGTGTGGAGCTGGGCTCCAGGCGTACGGATAATGTCGCCAGCATAGGTGTCGGATGGAGCTACATTTCGAGTGTGGGTGAAGCCCAGCTAAACCATCCGCCCCGTATGATGTTCCGGGACTACATGAGATCCGTCGCTGGAATGTCTGCCAGGATCATGATGGGCGAATGGTTGGCCCAGAATGTGGAAGTGGCTGCCGGCACCTTCTGGGGGAACGGCGTCAATGCTACTGCAAGCTCTCGCATGGCTTCCCAGGGTCTGGAGCCTTTCGCTACCTTGAGGAAGGTGCCACCTGACAAACTGATCAAACCCTTCACGAATGCAAAGGCCATCTAGGTCGTGGTTGCGGGCGGCAAGATCCAGACCACCTGGTTTGTAACAGATTTCAGATTCGGCAGGGGGATCCCGATCGACAATTGGAAATAAGCTGTTTGTGAAAAAACCTAAACGCCACGGGTTTCACAGATGTAAAAGGAATTCAGATCCGTGGAATTCGTGGTGTTTCAGTCTTCTTGGGAGCGCCTATGTCACGAAATCAGAGGACACGCCTTCAGATGATGGGCTACGCCGCTGCAATGGTCAGTGTCATGTTTGCGATCCTTGGCGTATCCGCCTGTTCCGAACCGACAAAGAAAGCCGGGTTCGCGATGAAAACGCTGGAAATCGAGCCTTTGAAGTTCACCGAGCGCAAGTTGGCGAATGGCCTGCGCGTCTGTGCAATGTCGGACGCGAACACGGCGAATGTATCGGTACAGGTATGGTATGACGTGGGTTCGAAAGACGATCCGGTCGGGCGGTCGGGCTTTGCGCACCTTTTCGAGCACATAATGTTCAAGGCAACGCGCAATATGCCGCCCGAGATGCTTGACCGGTTGACGGAAGATGTCGGCGGCTTCGACAACGGATCGACCAATGGCGACTTCACGAACTACTACGAGGTTGTGCCGGCCAACCACCTGGAGCGGGTTTTGTGGGCGGAGGCGGACCGCATGGGCTCACTCGTTGTCGATAAAGCGGTCTTTCTGTCCGAACGAGATGTGGTGAAAGAAGAGTTCCGCCAGCGCATCCTGGCCTCGCCTTACGGCAAGCTTCTCGGGCTCTATCTCGCCCAGACTAATTTCTCCGTGCATCCCTATGGGCGGCCGGTTGTCGGATCGATCCAGGATCTGGACGCGGCGACGATCGAGGACGTGCGAGCCTTCCATGCCACGTACTACCGCCCGGACAACGCGGTGCTGGTTGTCTCGGGCAGCTTTAATCAGGCGCAGCTCGACAAATGGGTCGACCAGTATTTCGGGCCGATCGCGACGCCGAAGCGTGCGATCCCGCGCGTCACAGTAAAGGAACCGGCGCGCACCGCCCCGCGCGAGTACACCGTCTATGAGCCGAACACGCCGTTGGCCGCGGTGTCGATTTCCTATCCATCACCCGACGCTCTGAGCCCGCACCAGGCGGCGCTGAGCGTGCTCGACGCCATCCTGTCCAAAGGCGAGAGCTCGCGGCTCTATCAATCGATGGTCTACACCCAGCAGGTCGCGACGGAGGTGTTTACCGTCGATGAGGCCACACGCGACGCGGGTGCGTACAGCCTGATCGCGATCCTGAGCAAGGGCAAGTCGGCCGAGGATGGCCTCAAGCCGCTCATGGCCGAGATCGCGCGCGTGCGCGATGGGGCAGTCACCGGCGCCGAACTCGATGAGGCAAAGAACGAACTTGTTTCAGAGACCCTGCGCGGACGTGAGACAGCCTTCGGCCGGGCGACGGAGCTTGCGAATTCGCTGATCCGCTATCGCGACGGCAAGTATGCCGACAAGCTGCTGAATGAGATCCAGACCGTAACCGCGGAGGACGTTCAGCGGGTGGCGAGAGCCGTGCTCGACGACAGCAAGCGGGTGACGATCCATTATCTGCCGGAGGAAGCCAAACAACCGGGAGCAAAGAGCAGCACGATAGCGTCGGCCGAGACCATTCAGGCACAGAGGCTCGACATTCCACAGAACGAGATTGCGACCTATGTGCTGGCTCCGGAGGCCGAGCGCGCGAAGGCGCCAGCGCCGGCTGGGCCCGTTGCGGCGAAGCTGCCCGCGCCGGCCGAGCGTACGCTTGCCAACGGTTTGCGCGTCATCGTGGCAGCCAAGCGCGGTCTGCCCCTCATCAGCGCGGAGATGCGCGCGCTGTCGGGGTCGAGCAGCGATCCCGCGGGCAAAGGCGGCCTCGCCTCGCTTGCCACCGACTTGCTAACGAAAGGCACGAAGACGCGCAGCGCCACCGCCATCGCGCGCCAGATCGAGTCGCTGGGAGCTACCTTGTCGACCTCTGCCGACGCGGACAGTTCGGGCGTTTCGCTCGAAACGCGCGCGGACCGCATCGTCGACGCTTTCACGATTATGGCCGACGTCGTGCGAAATCCTGCCTATGCGGTTGCGGAGGTGGAGCGCCAGCGCCGACAAGTGCTCGACGGACTGCAGGTGAATCTGCGCCAGCCGGGCACCGTGGCCGGCTATGCCCTGACGCGCCTTCTCTTCGGCGCTGGCCCCTATGGCAGCGTTGCTTCGCCGACGAGTGTGGCCGCCATCAAGCCGGAAGAAACAAGAGGATTTCATGCCGCCTATTGGCGCCCCGACAATGTGTTGCTAGTCATCTCGGGGGACCTAACGCCCGAAGATGGGTTCAAGCTGGCCGAGCAATTCTTCGGGGACTGGGCGAAACCGGGCACGCCGGCGGCGGCCAAGCCGGACGTGGCGCATTTCGGCGGCGCCGGTCACTCCGTGGTAATCGATCTGCCGGAGTCCGGCCAGGCAGCGGTAGGCTTCGGCCTGCGCGGCCTTGCGCGCTCCGACACAGACTATTTCCCGGCGCTGGTGATCAACTCGGTATTGGGCGGCGGGTATTCCGCCCGCCTCAATCAAGAGATCCGCATCAAGCGCGGGCTCTCTTACGGCGCAGGATCAATCCTATCGCAACAGCTGGCGCCTGGGCCGATCATGGCTCTTACACAGACGCGCAACGACGCCGCGCCTCAGGTGGTCGAACTGATGGAGCAGGAGCTTGCCAAACTGGGCCAGACAGAAGCGCCTGCGGCCGAGATCGAGGTGAGGAAGGCAAATCTAATCGGTTCGTTCGGGCGTGATGTTGAGACCACATCGGGATTGTCGCGAGAACTGGCCCTGTTGGCAACACTCAGCCTGCCGCTCGATAAGCTGCAGTCCTATGTCGCCGACGTGCAGTCCGTGACAGCTCTGCGCGCCAAGGCTGTCGCCGCCCGGCTCTATGACCCAATGAAAGCGACATTGGTGGTCGTGGGTGACGGCGCGGTTTTCTTCGAAACGCTTAAAAAGAAGCGCGCGGATGTCGAACGCATACCGATCGACAAGCTCAACCTGGATAGCGCCACCTTGAAATAAGGCATGCGCATTGGGAAAGGTTGGCAGGTGTCACGCCAATCCGCTTTCCTCACACTGCCTCGTAGTGAAGCAATGCGGACCGGCTTTGCTATTGTCGATTCCGAGTCTCAGGTCTTAAGTCGCGGGTCGCACATTGCGGCTTGGGACCTGCGACCTGGGACGGTGCCGTGTCATTTGTCCAAAAGTAGCGATGGGGGAAAGCTTCCGTAAACGGCAGGTTTTTGCACCTGCTCAGCAAGTCTGAGGGGACC
>JAGDMS010000425.1 GCA_017860575.1 Deltaproteobacteria bacterium
CCGGCAAACCAATAGTAGAAGTAGCAGAAGCCGTAGAGGCCGTACTCGCGTGCCAACTCGGCTTGGTAGTCCATGACTTCGGGAACGCGGAGATCGTAGAATCCCAGGTCGGATGGCAAATGTGGTTGGTAGTGTCCCCGGAAGTTCGGCCGGGCCTTCGTGACATTCGTCCATTCCGTGAACCCCTCGCCCCACCAGAACTCATTCTCAGGAAACGTGTGGTATTGGGGCAGGTAGAACGCGATCACGCGCACCTGGTTGAGGTCGTCGACTTCCTTGCCCCATTTCTCCCGCATGAGCTGCGAGTTGCGAGCGATTTGTCGGGTCTTGAACGCGTCACGGTTGGTGAGGCTCAAGTGATGAATCACCGTGGAGTCGGGATTGTAGAGGATGCGCAATCCCTGCCTCCGCAGGCGAAGTGCAAGGTCAAGGTCCTCGTAGTATGCCGGGGCCAGGTACGTGGAGAACCCGCCGAGCTCAACAAACTTCTCGCGCACCACCATCAGGCAGGCGCCTGAGCAGTAGTGCACTTCGCGCAAGTAGTTGTAGCGCGCCAGGTTCGGATCGCCCCCCACGCCCACCATCGTCACGGATAGGTCTGCATTGACCGCCACCCCGGCTTCCTGCAGTCGTCCGTTCGGGTAGAGCATCTTGGGTCCGACGGCGCCCACGTTGGGGAAACGCGAGAACGCATCGAGGAGCGGCGGTAACCACCCGGCGGTCACTTGCGCATCGTCGTTCAGAAACACGAGGTAGCGACCCCGTGCGGCCTCGGCTCCTCGATTACAGGTGCGAACGAATCCGGCATTCGAGTCGTTGCGGAGGTAGCGCAGGTTCTCGATGCGAGAAAGCAGCTGCGCGGTCTCCTGGCTCGATCCGTCATCGACGACGATGACCTCGTAGTCGATCTCGGCGGTGTGCCGCTGCAGCGCCGTGAGGCATTCCAGCGTCACTCTGAGCTTGTCAGAGAGCGGAGCACTCACGAAGACCGGGATGATCACGGAGACCAGCGGGCTCTCGGCCGCAGGGAATCTGAGCGTGGCGGCCTGGGAGGAGAGGTTCTCCGCATCGACCTGGATGAGCGTGCACGGTGCGATCTGCAGCTCCGCCAGCCGTTGGTGCTGTGTCGCGGACATCTGCTCGCGGAGTCGCTCGTAGGCATCCCATGCATCGTCGTGCGACGCCTGTGCGACAGCCCAGGCCGCGTGCTCGAACGCTTCCGGGTCGGGGAGCGGAGGCGGAAGGGCACGATCCCTGTCTGCTGGTTGGACACGGATATGGTGCACGAGAGGATTCACGCCGGCCGCAACCGCGTCCGGGTTCTTCTCCAGGTAGGAGCGGTTGGAAAACATCGGGCTCGGATCGCACCCTAGCGCGAGTCCGTAACGCAGATAGTGCAGGATGGGGTCCGCCGTTTTGGGAACCAGCCCCTTGTACTGAGAGCGGTACCACTGCTCATCGAAGAGATTCGACCGGCGGACGAGTTTGACCAGCTTGCGAAGCTCTTTGAGGCGGCGAGTCGGATGGACGCGGACGGCCGCGCGCATGAAAAGTTCGCGGACTTCCGCCCGGCGTTTTCGCAGGCTTCGACGCTGCTTGGCGAAAACACGTTGAACGGCACTGAGCGCTGCGGTGACCCCCAATGAGATCGAGTGTCGAGACGGCTCCCCCTCGTTCTCGGACGGTGCGTTGATGGTTCCTTTGGGTTGACGGTCAGCGTGCGAGCGCTCGGTGTCGGTGTTACGTGCGGCCAACTCGGTGCGCAGCTTGGTCAGGTCGGCAGATTCACCGCCTGTTGCCATTCGCCCCATCACCGTGGCTGTTCGGTTCAGATAGGCATAGCCGTACCGCAGATCCGGTTCGAGGTAGGCCGCCTCGGCCCACTCATTCCAGGCATTCAAAAAGACGAACCGCCGCTCCGGGGGCTGCGTCCGGCAGGTCTCGATGCATGCGGCTTCGAGCCATCGCGCGTACCGGTCCGGTGTGCTGTCGGCAAAAATGAGGGCGTTCGGGCCCCGACGCGCAGTATTGTCCCAGCCCGGTGATACACAGCGAAAGAGCGGATACGTGGGATCATTGGCATTCGGACGCAGATATTCGCAGGCCCACTCCCCGTAGTCATAAATCTCCCCTTGGAAGTCTGCGCCGATACCGGGTTTCGGAATCTGCTTCAAACTGAAATGATGCGGCGGGAACTGCACGGCCGCATCAAAGCCTGGGGCGCGCGGTTCAGATTGGCCGAAGGTCTCAACGGCCACGCAGTACAGCTGCACGCCTTCGGCTGCACAGCAGGCGCGCCACCGGTTCACCGTCACCGCGGCATCCGGCAGGTTTTGGGGCCGGTAGACCAGGAGCAGTGGTTTGCCGTCCACGCGGATATAACGGGGATCCTGAAAGAATCGCAGCAGATCGCTGATGAACGCAATGTCATCTTCCGCGGAGTGCTGGTGCGCGATCAGCACCTCGTGATCCCACCCGTCCCAGCGCCGGGTCCAGTTCTCGTTCGCCCAGGAGAGACAAAAAGGCATCGCGAGCTGGGGATCGGCAAGGAGTTGCTCCACGGGCCGCTCCAGCAGGCGCCTACCGCCAAACCAGTAGTGGTGAAAGCAGAAGCCATGAATCCCAAATTGTTGCGCCAGTTCAATTTGTTGCTGCATGACCTCCTTGAGCCGGAGGTCATAGAACCCAAGCGCGCCCGGAAGCCGAGGCTGGTAATGGCCCTCGAACAAGGGTTGCGCCCGTGTCACGTTTCGCCATTCGGTGAATCCCTCGCCCCACCAGCGATCATTTTCTGGAATGGGATGAAACTGCGGCAGGTAGAAGGCGATGAGTTTGACTTGCAGGGCGTGCCCGCGCAAGGGCCTGGGACTTTCGTAGCTCTCTGATGCAGGCGCCGGTTGGGCGCCGCGAGATTCAGCGTGCTCCCCAAGGCCATCATGCAGTATCGTGTCCGCTTCGATCATACCGGCGTATGCGCCCTGTAGCTCCGCAGATCCCGTGTCGTTGCCCTGCCGGCGCAGCCGGCCGCTATATGGCAGCCTGGTGCGGCGTCCAGCCAATATTCCACTTGGCCTCGTAGCGCTGCCGATTCTCCGTAAACAGGCGCTGGTACGCACCACTTTCCATCAGCTGCTTGAATGCGGCGCAGCCAAAGTGATGGACAAACGCGTCGCCGGCGCAGACCACACGGTAACCGCTCTTTCGCACCCTGAGGGAGTAATCGTCGTCTTCGAACATGCCGATGCCAAACTGCTCGTCCAACAGGCCGATCTCGGTGAAGGTCGCGCGCCGCATCGCAATGCAGAACATGGCGAGCATCGGGATGTCGAAGAGATGCCCATCCTGCCGGCGGGTGAACTCCGCTGCCCAGACAGGCATGTCCTCAAGGTGCCGGTAACTCACAGGCACCTTGGCTTCATTCGCGATCTCGTTGGTCACCGGACCAATGAGGCCAATGGTTGGATCCGCAGCGAGATGCCGGATCAACGTGGAAAGCCAACCGCGCACCAGCACGGTATCGTTGTTCAGGAGCACCAAGTAATCGCCCTGCGCCATCTGCAAGCCGATGTTATTGGCCGCGGCGAAACCGAGATTCGCTTCGTTCAACACCACCCGCATCCGTGGAAATTGCTGTTCCGCCTCTTTGAGGTACGCGGGCGTGCCATCGGTCGAGGCATTGTCCACGACAATGACCTCGAAGTT
>JAGDMS010000426.1 GCA_017860575.1 Deltaproteobacteria bacterium
GTAAAGTGACCAACAGCCTGACCGGGACCGGCGTACAGGGAGTTGCGGTTTCGACGGACCCGGTCGTCACCGGTGTCAACATGACGACCGATGCGCAGGGCAACTACGCCGGCCAACTCCCGGCCGGGGTGTACGCATTGACCTACAAGGGAACCAACCTTACCACGGCCACGGCAACCGCGAGCCTGACCGCGGGGCAGACCGTCACCAAGAATGTGGCGATGGTGCCGGTGGCGCCCGTCGTGATAACGACCAAAGTGACTGGGACCGCCGCGCCCGGCCAGACGGTGGCCGTCTCGGTTACCGTGACTCCAATGGACGGCTCGACCCCAGGTGCCGTCACTTGGACGCAGAAGAACGGTGTGCCCGTGACGCCCACCGGCGGTCCGTCGACTATCCAGGTCGCGCTGCCCAACGTCACCGCGTTCAAGGACGAGTTCCTCACGCTCTTGGCCGAGAAGACGGACCTGGATGGCAACGAGCGCAGCGCGATCTTGAACCGGACCATGGTCATGGGTATCGCTCCGCTCGATCTCGAGGAGGCGAGTACGGTGACATTGACGGCCTCGGTTCCGTCGGGCGGGAAAACCTACACGCAGGATGTGCCCATCGTGGTGACGCTGCCGTTCGTCTGGTCGACCGGCCTTCGGACCCAAGCCGTTGGCCTCCCGGTGCTGCTGCATACGAAGACGGGCGCGTCCTACAATTGGACCTTGACCGCTCCGAGCGGCTCGCAGGCGAGCGTCCAAGACGCGACAACACAGAATCCGTACTTCACCCCCGATATTACTGGCAAGTACACGCTGACGGAGACGGTCGGGAACGCCACGATTGACATCTACGCGGGGAAATGGGTTGGGGCGATCGACGCTTCCGGCAAACCCAGCTCGAACTGCACCGTGTGCCACAGCCCAGGGCCCAGTCCGATCGCGCCGGACAAATTTACCCCATGGATGGCCTCCGGCCATGCCGAGATCTTCACCCAGAACCTGAACGCGGGTGGGCACTACAGCAGCGCTTGCTTCCCTTGCCACACCGTCGGCTACGACGATACGGCGACCGGGAATCCGGCCAACAACGGCTTCAACGATCAGCCCAACTATTCGAATTTCCTGACGGACTACTTTGATAACAAACCACCGACCTCGAGTGGCGGGTCGCCGGTGGCGAACCCGAACAACTGGGCGAATGTGCTGGCGAATTACCCCGCCGTGGCGCAGCTCGCCAATATCCAGTGCGAGAACTGCCACGGTCCCCAGAGCACGCCGGCACATCCGAGTCTGGATCTCGTTTCCGCGCGCGTCAGCATCTCTTCCGATGTCTGCGGCCGCTGCCACGGCGAGCCGGCACGCCACGGCCGCTTCCAGCAATGGCAAGAGAGCGGTCACGGCAATTACGAACTCGCGATCGATGAGGCAACCGTGGAAAACCGTGGCGCCACCGCGGGACACTGCGGCCGTTGCCACGCCGGCCAAGGCTTCCTCAAGTGGATCACGCAGGGTGACCTGACCAAGCAGATCCAGGGCGCCAACGGCAACGCCACCGTGGCCGAATTGACGGCGCTGGGGCTGACCAAGGACACCGTGCACCCGCAGACCTGCACCGTTTGCCACGACCCGCACGCCCAAGGCAACACCTCCGGCGAGCCGAATACCGCAACCGTCCGCATCACCGACGACACGCCGCTTCTGCCCGCCGGCTATGCCGCACTCGGTGTCGGCCGTGGTGCGATCTGCATTACCTGCCACAACACCCGCAATGGTGCGCACAACGACGATGTCGGCGACCCGACGAACTACTCCGCACCGCACGTTGCTTCGCAAGGCGACGTGCTGATGGGGCAGAACGCGTACTACGGGGAGATCGCCGAACGGTCGAAGCACTCCTTCATCGCCGACACCTGTGCGACCTGCCACATGGAACTGACCCCGCCGCCACCCGAGTTCAGCTTCAGCGGAGCCGGGACGAATCACTCGTTTGTGGCGAGCCTCACCATCTGCACCCAGTGCCACGGCGCGTTCGACGGTGGCACGCTGCAGGAAAGCACGGAGGCGGAACTCGAAGCGTTGGCTGACGTCATGTCGGAGTATCTCATGGCGAAGATCACCGCTGCCGGCACCATTTACATCAAGGATTACACCCCGCACACCTTCAACGGTGCCAACGTCGATGTGAAAAGCGGCATTGTCGGCGTGCCGGTGAGCAACATCAGTGGGGTGGCGCCGGTCGAGGTGCACGGACAGCAATCCTATGTCGTGAAGTTCAACACACCGGTGAGCTTCACGTATAGTGCCTCGGACACGCAGACTCTCAGCCAGGCTCAGGTGCAACTGGGTGACTTCACGACCGATGCCGCCGGAACGGTCAAGCTGATCCTAGCCAAGGACGCGACCAAGCCCGAAAGCAAGGCCGACCCGCTCATCAAGGCGGGGTGGAACTACTTCTTGATCCACGGCGACAGCAGCAAGGGCGTGCACAACCCGAGCTTCGTCCACGAGGCGCTGAGCGGAGCGCAAGCCGCACTCCAACAGGCGCTGGAAGTGGAGATACCGCCGGTCTGAGCACCGCAGGCGGTTGCTGCATCACCACAGGGCGGACCCTCCCCGGGTCCGCCCTTTTTTTCCAGAGCGCGATTGGGGGACTGTCGATGTTCTCCGGAACCGTGCTTCGACAAGCTCAGCACGAGCGGTTGGGTTATCAATTTCAAAAAGAAATTCCGCTCACCCTGAGCTCGTCGAAGGGTGTTTGTCTCGTTTATCGACAGTCCCTTTCGACAGGGGGTATGGCCGTCGCTTGTCGCAATCCTCTTCGATGATGTATCGTTCCGGCGCACGGGCTCCCATGCGGCCAATTGCCAGCGTTATCGGTGCCGTCCGCCGCAGCCTCAAGCTGAAGCTGATCCTGTTCGTCATCACCATCCTCGGCCTCACGGTGGGCTTTACCCCCTGGGCCGCCATTCGCGTGCAACGGTTTCAATTGCTCGAGGAATCCGAACGACACGTGCGCTCGATCGAAGAGTGCGCGGGCGGGCGACGTCACGCAACACCGCCGCGGGCCACTGCGGGATGGCGGCGGGGGACCGCAATTCACCCGGCCTCCATCCTGACCTTCCCCCGCTGCCGGAAGTGGCAACAGGGGAAGGGACCCCAGCGGGAGACGATGCGGGGTCCCCGGGCCGACCGCCTGCGTTCCGTCGTTGATCTAGTCCACTAAATGGACTAAGGTAACGCCATGTCGATCCGGGCGAACGTGCACGAGGCCAAGACGCATTTTTCGGAGTTGCTCGAACGGGCACACCAAGGGGAAGAAGTCATCATCGCCAAGGCCGGCAAACCCTACGCGCGCCTGGTTCCCGTGGTCGAGCCGGTGCACCGCCAGCCCGGTACCTTTCGCGGCCAGATCGCTGGCGACGTGCTGGGTGGGGTGGGATCCGACGATTCTCCGTGGGGATGAGCACCTACCTGCTCGACACGTGTGCGCTGCTGTGGTGGATGGCCGACGGTGCCGAATTGGGCCGGGCCGCCCGCCGGACCATCGCCAACCGCCGCAATCAGATGCTGGTGTCGGTGGCGTCGCTGTGGGAGATCGCCATCAAACGCCGCAAGGGGCGGCTTACCGGCGTTGACGAATATCTCGCCCGCTACCCCGAGTTGCATGATGTGTGGGGATTCTCGACCATCGTGATCGAAGC
>JAGDMS010000601.1 GCA_017860575.1 Deltaproteobacteria bacterium
ACTTGGCGTCAGAAGACTTCTTCTTGGCACCGCAGGAAGGACCGCTTGGGGGGCCGATTTCGCAGTGGCCGGAGATGGCAGCCAGTGGCCGTAGTCGGACTGCGATCACTCGACGGATGCGACCGAAGGATCAGGCGTCAACTCACTGCGGTACCTGGCTGCATTGCAGCGACCAGCGCAGCCCGCATGTCAACCGGAAGAGTGGCTACACCTTTGACCACACCTCGGCCACCGTTCTGCCAGTGAATGGTGAACTCATGCGGCGCGGCCGCTTCTGGGGCCAAGTAAACCGCAATGTGCTGAACGACCTCCGTGCCGCCGTCCACGAGCGCGGCCGAGGAGAGCAGCCTGACTACGGGCCCAAGCTCACGCACTGCGACGACAACGACCCGGTTGAACTGCGACGTGGCCAACGCGGCTTTCGCGGCGATCGAGGATGACGGGAGGTCCGGTACGCGCTGAAGGTCTAAATGGGTGAAGCACCCGGAATGGGCAAGGACGTCCTGCAAGCCCGCCTGGGCAGCGACTTCCCGTTCGGCGACGTCCTTCTGATCCGGGCGCCACTGCGGCGCCCAAAGAACGAGAGCCTTGGCCGCGCGATCGCACACGGGTGCCTGTGGCGAAGGTGTCAGGGTGATCGCAGTACTGGTGCAACCGGCAAGAATAGCGCTCACCGCCAGGCCGATTGAGCCGGCGGCGGAAGGCAACGTCGCACCCACGTGTGACCCGTACCTCTCACAAGGGCGTCTGCTTTCGGCGGATTCTCATCCACTGCCGAAACGGCAGCAAATGGCCGGGCTCTGCCGCGCGCTGCTAGCGTGGCGCATCGCCGAAGAATCCCACCCCAGCCGTCCGCGCGGGATTCTGTACAGCAACCATTAGCTGTCGGCCAGCGGAAGAACTGGACCAAATACCAAATTGACGGTGAAGACGTTCTTCCCGCCTGCGCGAGGAGCAACGTTGCCCGTGACCTGACATCCGGCCACGCTGCCCCCGACGACGCCGGTCGCCAGAATGGTCAGGTTTGATCCGCCCCGAGGGGTTACGACATCCCAGCTTCCAGTGACGCTGGCTAGTTGTGCCGCGGCGTCATAGTTGAAAGTCGCCTCGGCGACGCGTGTTGTAGAAAATGCCCATGGTGCGGCAGGTACCGGCGGAGGAAGGCCTGGCAGGAATCCGGTAAAGGCATCCGTTGCGGTGTAAGAACCGAGGATCTGGCCGACTACGCCCGCAGCGCTGTAGAAGTAATTCCGACCCTCAAGACTTCCGACATAGTTGCCAGTCGCATTGATGCGGACCCCGGCACTCTGCACGACGCCAAATGCAATCGGGACAGTCGCACGAGCCGCGTAGACCCCCCAGATCGTGGCGTCGTCCAGCACGAGCAACGAGAGGCCATAGTCCGGTTGCGTGACTGCCCCGGAGTAGAGCCCTTCGAGGCGCAACTGCGGCGGAGTCGGTGGCGGCGGCGGGGAACCGGTATTCCCCGGAGCATCGTCGCCACAGGCGGTGACGCCCATCGCGATGACAAATGCGGCAACCAGATCTTTGGCCGATGGCAGCGGCCCGGGCGTCGCCTGGCAAGACATGCGCATCTCTCCGTAAGGTGTCGCGCACCTAGCTCGAACCATGAAACTGCGTCTGCTTTCAACCGATTCTGCCCTTGCTTGCCAGCGGCAGCAATTGGCCGAATATTGCCGTTGTTCTGCTGGGACCGTTCCGATTCGGTGACGGTCGCTCCCAACGTCCTGATTTCCGCCAGCGTAAACTCGTGGGCAAATTCGCCGGTTTGTGGTTCGCCATCCACCGACCACGCGCTTGCGGTCAGCGAATTTGGGCCGGTTGGCCACATCGGTGCTGATGGCGAGCGCCCTCTTGCGAAAGTCGTTAACCCTGAGCAGGTTCGCCGTACGCCACCACTAGCCCATTGGGGATCGCGCTCAGTTCCCGAAGAGCGCACGGCCTGCCCAAGCGGGTGCCGGAACGACGGGCGTGAACACCAAGCGCACCTGCCACTGCGGATTCAGCACTTCATTCTTAGCCAGGTTGTAATGGAATTCGATTCCGACCTGCGTAGGCACCGGCCCCAGATTGATCATTGCGTCGTAGCCGAGGCCGACAAAGAGTTGCGTCCACCGGCGGGTCTCCCAGTTGTAGTTCCAGTTGGGCATGACGCCGATGCCGCTCTCCTGGTTCAACGTGTACCGGAGGATCGGCTGGAGACTGGTGAGGTTGATGTCGTTGCGGTGGGCGTCGCCGGCGAATGACCAGAAGTGCTGCGCAATGACGCCGTACATCCACTTTTCGCCGAGGTGCACCGCGACCGCCGAGGGTCCTGCCGCCCACTTGCCGGCACCCAGCAATTCGCTCGTCGCAGTCTTCATCAGGAATCCGACGCCGACGCCGAAAATGTCCGGCGGCTTCACCGCCTCGTTGGTGGCGAAATAGTTGATCCACTGGATGTCACCGAGACCCGTGGTGCGGTCGAACTTGAACGTCCGCGTGCCCGGATCGTGCTGGTCGGTCAGCCTGGTGTAGCCGCTCGGGAGTTCAAAGCTGTTGATTGGGATAATCGGCCTCGAGAGCCAGCGGATGTTCGGCGTCAGTCGCATCGACAGCACCGGCTGAATCAGCGTCGCGTTCTGGGCTCTGCCAAGCGGTTCGGCCCGGTCGACGAGCGCGCCGGAGAACCAGGTGGTCGTGTTCTGCACATTGAGCAGCCACAGGGACCCGAGCGG
>JAGDMS010000427.1 GCA_017860575.1 Deltaproteobacteria bacterium
CCTCAGAGCAGCGACAAATGCGGCCTCGGAGTAGGTCGACATGACCTCCCGAGCAATCGCTGGCCGAATGCCTTGCCTAGCGTAGGTGTCCAGAAAAACCTGCATGGCCAAGACGGAAAGACAAAGCGCATCACTTTCCGAGGCCGGGCGGACGGTGGTACGTAGGGAGATCAGCGAGTCAGGCAGATCGAGTCTTCCATAAAGCGCGCGCGGAGTGCATGTCCGCTTTCAGCGCATTCTCTCGGTTAGGAGCACCTTCCGCAATTGGCCGCTACCGCCCAACCGGCGGCTCCGCAGGCAATGCAACTTCATATGTGGCCATGCGCTCAATCGTGCCCCCGTCGGAGGCAAGCTGCTGATAGCGGATCCTTGCGAGCTTTATCACTAGGCGGGACTCCTCGGCCGCATCAATCGACCACAGAGTCCCCCAATCCGCATCCGCTGAAACCTGTTCTGCATCGGGGAGCAGAATCCTCACCGCGTCGATCAGGCGACCCCCCCGATCAAACCGATGGACGATCAACGTTGTCCTGTCATGACGCCGAATGGCCAGTGCTCTACTTGCATTACACACTACACCCTGAAACTGAGCTGGGCGGTCACCATGTTGGAGCGGAACTCTCTTCCGCCCGCCATGGCCGTCGATGAAGAGCAAGTGATAGCCGCCCGACACGTCGAGAGTTCTTTCCACAATGCCTTTGCAAGCACCGCTGTATATCCCGCTGCCGGACCATCCGCCCCGCTCAGCAATAAACTGGTTTCGCGAGTAAGCCGTCGCCGAAGAATTCATGGATGCAAGTCGAGCGCGTACCGATTCGGCCTGCGTTTCCGCCTCGGCACTTCGCTGCCTCGCCAACTCCATGTCCGGACCGAGTGTCGGCCGAAGGTTGGCGCAGGAGTCGCTTATCTCTGAGTAGTATTGCGCGAGTCTTCCGACGCTTGTCCCATAACGTCCCTCGCCAACACCTTCCATCGCCCACTTGTCTGCGGGTTCAATCTTTCGATCCTTGTAGCTCGGCGAATGCCGAACCTGGTGAGAACTCCGCAAAAGATTGACGGTAAGCGCGACGGAAGGCGATCCAAGCTCAGTGACTTCCCACTTCCCCTTTCGGTAGCGGAACGCTGCTAGCCCATCTTGCGGGTACCCGTATTTTGAACAAGGGCCGTGTCCATAAATGGGAAGCACAAGAATTGGTTCGTCGTCGATGATGTCAAGCACCGCGGGCATGTAATGGACGCCCCACTTGTCGTCGTTCTTCCAAGTGAAACGCCGGCGGTTGTGCCAGAAGCTGAGCGACTGCTCGAGAAGCGCGCCACGGCCCGGACGGAAGAATTCATCAGGCCCAATTGTCACGCTCCGCTTTATGTCCAGATCTCGCCCGTTGTGCAGCCGTACGCCTTCCTCCCACTCGGTCGTGACCTGACCGTAATGAAAGAGGAACCAAGCGCCGACCAGCGCAAGGACGCCGAGGACGAGCTTTACCGTGCCGCGCTTACCCAGCCGTTGCAAGGCGACTGCTCCGAACGACGTCGAATCGTCGTTGCGTTGCGCGGCCACCAGCGCCCCGCAGGAAGGGCAATCAGTGGCCCCAGGGAACACATCACCTCCGCAGCGGCTGCAGCGTTGCAAGTGATCTAGCTCCGAACTAAGGCAACGTTGTGACCAGGCGACGACTCTTCGAACGAGAGTCAATAGTTGACGGTGCGCACAGAAAGTCGCTCATCACAGTAAGCCTTGGGCCGCTTTCGGGTCAATCCGCCATGAGACTGAAACGTCTGCACTTGGCCGTGTGCGGCTAAAGGCTCAGCCATTGAGCACCGGTTTTCAAATTGCGTGGAGCCAAAGATCTTTCACGTGGCAACCAATCGACGCCGCTGACGCTCTTGATTCCAAGGACCTCGAAGCGGAGATCTGCGCAGTCTCAGAACGTGTTCGCAGAATTGCGGAAAGCCCAGGTTGAAGTCGAAGTCTTGGGGTGAACTGAGCTTCGTCGTCCTTCACGGCGGTGCGTGCGGCCGGATCTCGTTGTGCCACGCCCACTGGAGAATCTCGGGCATGTCTTGACCGTAGCGCTCAATGTACTCGCGGTGCTCAACGAGCTTGTCGCGCATTGCCTGCTTGAGGTACGCGGCACGGTAGCCGAGCTTGGGCACGCGATCTATGACGTCGGCCACCAAATGGAAACGGTCGAGGTCGTTGAGCACGGTCATGTCGAACGGAGTGGTAGTCGTGCCTTCCTCCTTGTACCCGCGAACGTGCAGGCTGCCATGGTTTTTGCGCCGGTAGGTCAATCGATGGATCAGCCATGGGTAGCCGTGGTAGGCGAAGATGATCGGCTTATCGGTGGTGAACAACGTGTCGAAGTCCCGATCGGACAGCCCATGGGGATGCTCCTCCTTCTGCTGCAGCGTCATCAGGTCCACGACATTGATGACTCTCACCCGCAGTGTGGGCAGGTGTTGGCGGAGCAGGTCGACGGCCGCCAGGGTTTCGAGTGTCGGCACGTCGCCGGCGCAGGCCATCACGACGTCCGGTTCGCTGCCCTGATCGTTGCTCGCCCATTCGAATATGCCGATCCCCGTGGCGCAATGCCGGATCGCGGCATCCATGTCCAGCCACTGCGGCGCCGGTTGCTTGCCCGCGACGATCACGTTGACGAGATTGCGCGAGCGTAGACAGCGGTCAGTGACGCAGAGCAGCGTGTTGGCATCCGGTGGCAGGTAAACGCGGATGACATCGGACTTCTTGTTCACCACGTGGTCGATGAATCCGGGATCCTGGTGCGAGAAGCCGTTGTGGTCCTGACGCCAGACGTGCGAAGTGAGGAGGTAGTTGAGCGAAGCGATGGGGCGCCGCCACGGTATCTCGTTGCAAACTTTCAACCATTTGGCGTGCTGGTTGAACATTGAGTCCACGATGTGGATGAAGGCCTCGTAGCAGGAAAATAGACCGTGCCGGCCGGTGAGCAGATAGCCCTCGAGCCAGCCCTGGCAGGTGTGCTCGGAAAGGATTTCCATCACGCGACCGTCGGCTCCGAGGCCTTCGTCCTCGGGCAGACGCTCCGCGAGCCAGGTGCGGTCGGTCACCTCAAACAGCGCGTCCAGGCGGTTGGAAGCAGTCTCGTCCGGGCCGACGACGCGGAAGTTGCGAGTGTCGAGGTTGTGCCTCATCACCTCGCGCAGGAAGCCGCCCATGACGCGCGTGGCCTCGGCGGTGACCGCGCCGGGCTGCGGCACGTCCACGGCGCTGTCGCGGTAGTCCGGCAGGCGCAGATCCTTCAACAAAAGGCCGCCATTTCCATGCGGATTGGAGCCCATGCGACGAGTGCCCTGCGGCGCGAATGCGGCGATCTCGGCCCGTGGCGCGCCGTGTTCGTCGAACAGTTCGCCAGGGCGATAGCTCTGCAGCCACTGCTCAAGCTGTCGCAAGTGCAGTGGATTGCGTTTCGTGTCGGTCAGCGGCACCTGGTGCGAGCGCCAGCTGCCTTCGCTCGGCTTGCCGTCCACCACCTTCGGCCCGGTCCAGCCCTTGGGCGTGCGCAGCACGATCATCGGCCAGCACGGGCGTTCCCCGACACCGTCGCGGCGTGCAGCATTCTGGATCGCCTGGATTTCCTCGAACACTTCGTCAAGCGTCGCCGCCATCCGGCGATGCATATCCTGCGGGTC
>JAGDMS010000036.1 GCA_017860575.1 Deltaproteobacteria bacterium
CTAGCAGAAAATCAGATTTGTCGGAGCAAGGGAGATAAGAAACGCACCATGGCCAAGAATCCATTGCACACCAAACTCTGCGATATGCTGGGGATCGAGTTTCCTATAATCGCGTTCACGCACTGCAAAGACGTGGTCATTGCTGTCGTCAATGCGGGCGGCTTTGCCGTGCTGGGGGAAGCAATGCACACGCCGGACGAGATTGCGGCCGACATCAAGTGGATCCGCGACCGGATCGGTAGTAAGTCCTTCGGCATTGATCTTGTTCTGCCCGCCTCCGTCCCGCCCGCGGGCACGGTTGAGGAACTGATCGCGAATATTCCCGAGATCCCGCGCAAGTACGCCCAAGGCATCTTGGAGAAGTACAATGTGCCGGCGCCGAAATCGCAGATCGCTTTGCACCAGTGGGGCGGTTTGAGCCAGGAACACGCCCGCAAGCAGCTCGACGTCATTCTCGACGAGCGGGTGCCGGTGTTTACCTCGGGGCTGGGCAGCCCTGCCTTCATTCTGAAGCAGCTGCACGAGAAAGGCATCAAGGTATTCGGCCTGGTGGGCAGGGCGCGTCAGGCGAAGCGCGAGGTCGAGGCGGGAGTCGACGTCATTATTGCGCAGGGCTACGATGCGGCCGGCCATACCGGACCGATCGGGACGCTGTCGATCGTGCCCGAGGTGTGTTCCGTTGTGGGTGACGTACCGGTCGTCGCCGCAGGCGGTATCACCACCGGGCGGCATCTGGCGGCCGCGTTGTGCCTCGGCGCGGTTGGTGTGTGGTCCGGAACGATCTGGCTGGCTTCGCGCGAATCCGACTCCGACATGATCGTGAAGGAAAAGCTGTTGGCGGCGACGGCTGACGACACGGTGTACTCCAAGAGCATTTCCGGTATGCCCATGCGCGTGCTGAAGTGCCCGTGGACGGATGAATGGGGCAAAGCGGACGCCCCGGCCCCGGCGCCGCCGCCGTACCAGACGCTGCTCAGTGCCGACTACATCCAGGGTGCCAACGATTACCGTCGGGCGGATTTGATGACCGAGGCGGCGGGGCAGGGCGTGCGTTTCGTCACCGCGATGAAACCGGCTCGGCAGATCGTCTTCGATATGGTCGAGGAGGCGCTGGCGGTGTTCGAAGGACTCACCGGCGCCGCGGCAGAAGAATAGAGCAGAGCGGTTCGGCGCCGACGCTTGTGGGCGGAGCCGTCGGTGCGCGGATTGATCCCGCCTGGGGTCGGATTCGCTACGACCCAGACCGATCAAGTGGCCGAGTGCGGATACGAGTGGCCTGTCGGACTTGACGGCGGGCAGCATTCAGGGTCAAAGGAATGGCGTTTCGGTGGAGCGTCCGTGAGACGAGCTACTGGAAAGAATAGCGATGATTGATACGCGCGAAATCTACTGGAACATCATCGGCGGAAAGCTGATTTACCTGTTTTTCGCCGTCTCCATGGCTGTTTTCGCCTATGGCGTGTATTGCCGCTACCGCCTCTGGTGCCTCGGGGGTGGCGAGGCCCGCTTTGATCGCATTGCTGAGCGGATCAAGGGCCTCTTGATCGAGATCTTCGGCCAGCGCCGCCAGTTGCGCATGCTCTATCCCGGGTTGATGCATGTCTTCATCTTCTACGGGTTCATGGCCGAGGTGGTCGCTACCACACTCGTGGGCATTCAAGAATGGACCGGAATTCACTTCCTGCAGGGAGTGACGTATCGCTGGTTTTCGTTGCTTAGCGATAGCTTCGGCCTGGTGGCGATCGTCGGGCTCGGGATGGCGATTGCGCGGCGCGTCGTCATGCGCCCGAAACATGTCGAGTCGTTGACGGAAGACGCCATTGCGCTGGGGCTGTTGCTGCTGCTGTTCGTACAAGGCTTCGTGATCGAGGGGCTGCGCATTGCCGCCACCGAATTGCGCGACAATCCCGCGCTGGCCCCCTGGTCACCCGGCGGCTACATGGTCGCGCTCCTGCTGCAGGATCTCAGCGTGCCGGCGTTACGACTCATTCACCGATATAATTGGTGGGTTCACGCCGTCATGGCATTCGTGTTCATCGGCTACTTCTCCTATGGGAAGTTGAACCACGTCATCTACGGCGCTTTGAACATCTTCTGCCGCAATCTGAACCGCGGCTTCGCACTTCCCTATCCGGACATCGAAGCACTGCTGGAGGCCGAGGAGGGAAAGCAAGGCGCGGAGGAACCTGTCCTTGGAATCAAGGAGATCCAGCAATATTCGTGGAAGAGCCTGCTGGATCTGGACGCGTGCGTGAATTGCGGCAGGTGCGAGTCCGTCTGTCCGGCCACCCTCGGCGGGTCCAAGCTGAATCCCCGCATGCTCATTCGGAACATGGGCGCTCACCTGACGGCGGTTGGGCCGTCGCTGTTGGCGGTGGGAGCGGGGAACGGTGCGGCGGCGGACATTGAACACGCCCCGCTGTTTGGTGAAGCCGACGGCGGCCCGTTGTTGCCGGCGGTGCTGGAGGAGGAATTGTGGGGGTGCCGCACCTGTGGGGCCTGTCAGCAAGAGTGCCCGATGTATATCGAACATGTCCCCAAGATGGTCGGCATGCGCCGGTACCTCGTGATGACCGAGTCCAAGATGAGTGACGAAGCGCAGATGTTCCTGAAGAACATCGACGATCGCGGTCATCCGTTCGTGGGCGCGGCGCATGAGCGCGAGGAGTGGTTTCAGGATCTCGATATCAAGGTCTTCGGGCGCGGGGATACGGCGGAGTATCTCTTCTGGGTCGGCTGTGCGGGCGCGCTGGTCGATCGCAATATCCAAGTGACGCGCGCCTTCGTCAAAGTCTTGCAGGCCGCCGGGGTCGATTTCGCCGTACTGGGGGCGGAGGAGTCCTGCACCGGAGATCCCGCGCGACGTGTCGGCGGCGAGTTGACCTTTCAGATGTGCGCCAAGGCGAATATCGAACTCTTTGAGCGCTACCAGGTCCAGCGGATCATCACGACATGCCCACACTGCTTCAATACCTTGGCCAATGAGTATTCCGCTTTCGGTGGAAAGTATCAGGTTGTGCACCATGCCGAGTTCATTCGGCAATTGATTCAGAGCGGCAGACTGAGACTGCGGCAGGATGTGGCTTCGGTGACGTACCACGACCCTTGTTATCTGGGGCGTCACAATGGCATCTACGAGGCACCGCGGGAGGTGCTTGCGTCGGTGTCGAAAAGTGGCGTACAGGAACTGCCTCGGAATCGGTCACGGTCGTTGTGTTGCGGAGCCGGAGGTGGGTATGCCTGGATGGACGACAAGCTCCCGTCGCGAATCCATCACCTGCGGTTTGAAGAAGTGAAGGGCTGTGGCGCGAGTACGGCTGCCGTCTCGTGTCCGTTTTGCATGCAGATGTTCGAGGATGCGATTCGCGCCAAGGATCCGGAACGAACGGTGCGGGCGGCGGACATCGCCGAATTGGTTGCGGAAGCGCTGGCAGCGTGACCCCAGTAAGGCACCGTCCGGTGCGCGTCGGGTAACCGCCGTCGCATCGGCAAGCCAGAACGAGAGCAAGGAGTGAGCGCTACATGAAAATGGTCATCTGCGTCAAACAAGTCCTCGACCCAAGCGCGGTGGACAACTACGCCCTGGTCGGGAAGCTGGAGATCGGGCCGGACGGGAAGACCTTGACCCAGACGTCGATTCCGCGGCTCATGAACGCCTACGACGAACAGGCGATCGAGTGTGCCCTACGCCTGCGGGACGCGGGTGTCTCCTGCAAGATTCACGTGGTCTCGGTCGGCACCGACACGACCAAGATCCTCCAACAGGCTGTGGCGATGGGGGCGGACGAGGTGGCAGCCATCGCGGTCGATACGGGGACGGTCGACGGCTGTGCGACGGCCGCGCTCCTCGCCGGGTTCGTGAAGTCGTTGGGGGGAGCGGACCTGGTGCTGTGCGGGCGGCAGGCGTCGGATGGAGACCAGGGTGTCGTACCGGCCTTGCTGGGCGAGATGCTGGGGATGCCGGTCGTGACGATTGCGCGCGCGGTGGAGCGCGTGGATGGCACCACACTGCGGGTGACACGGGTCACGCCTGACGGTGACGAGATCGTCGAGGTTTCCTGCCCCGCGGTGATTACGATCAGTAACGAACTGGGGGACCCGCGTTACCCAACCGGCATTCAGACGATGAAGGCGCGCAAGGTGAAGCCGCAACAAGTGGCGCCGGCCAGTTTGGATCTCGGCGCGAGCGGCGGACGGCCGCGCGTGACGATGACCCGCCAGTTCGTCGAACCCATCATTGGTCGTTGCGAAATCATCCACGGCGAGTCGCCGGCTGCGGTGGCGAAGGAACTGGTCAGCCGTCTGCGGGCAGACCGGACCGTTGAGTAGCTTCCACGCGAACGCCTCGTACGCGAGAAATCGGAGGGAAACGTGTCGAACTCGGTTGTTGTATGCACATGGGAGCCAGGCCGCGCGGGTGTGCCCGCGGGTGCGGAAGAGACGCTGACCGTAGCGCGCAAACTCGCCACCGCTGCGGGCCTCGAGTTGAACTGGTTGATTGCCGGTCCGGCGCCGGAGCGGGCGCTTGAAATCGCCGGGAAGTACGGGGTTGCCCACCTGGACCGGATCGAGGACGCGAAGCTGAGCGATTTCCAAGCCGACGTCTGTGTGGACGCGTTGGCGCAGTACAGCACGCAACATGCGCCGAAGCTCATGCTTATGCCGCAGACGTTCAATGCGCGCCTGGTGGCGCCGCGGTTGGCGGCGCGGGCCGGGGCCGGCGTCGTGATGAACGCACTCAAGCTGGACATCGAGGGCGGCGCGGTCAAGGTGACGACCTCGGCGTACGGCGGCGACACCCGTGTCGTCTATGAGATCACGGGCGCGGAGTCCTGTGTCGTCGGTGTGCTCGCGGATCTGCTGCTCGCCGAGGCTCCCGAAGGGGGCGCGTCGGCGCCGGCGGTGCGGCCGGTGCCGGTCGATCTGAGTGCCATCACCGAGCGCGTGCGCGTCGTCAAGAAAGCGCACTTCGAAGGCCCCCGTCTGGAAGAGGCGCAGGTCATTGTCGCTGGTGGGATGGGCCTCGGCCAAAAGGATAACTACCGCTTGATCGAGGATCTCGCGCAGACCCTCGGAGGGATGGCCGCGGCCTCCCGTCCGCTCGTCGACAACGGCTGGGTCGACTCCTCGCGGCAGGTCGGGTTGACCGGGAAGATCACGCGGCCGACACTTTACATCGCCGCGGGAATCTCGGGAGCGAGCCAGCACATGGCTGGCTGCGCGGCGGCGAAGACCATTGTGGCGATCAACAAGGACCCGGACGCGGCCATTTTCCGCTACGCCCGTTATGGTATCGTGGGCGATTGCGTTGTGGTGCTACCTGAACTGACCCGTGCTGTGAAAGGAGCTGCCTGATGACCACTGCGAATCGTGTGCCTGTCGTTCAGGGTCTGTTTGCCGAGACGCCCAACGGGCCGCGTCTGCTGGGATCGAAGTGTGCGACGTGTGGGACGCCCTATTTTCCCAAGTCTTCCGCGTGTCACAATCCGGACTGTCAAGATCCGCGCGTCGAGGACGCGCAGTTCGGTCCGCGCGGGAAATTGTGGAGCTATGTGGTGCAGTTCTACCCCCCGCCGCCGCCCGTGAAGTACGACGAGCCCTTCGTGCCGTACGCGGTTGGTGCGGTAGACTTGCCCGGAGGCTTGCGCGTGCTCGGCCGCATGAGCGTTGACGATGTGAAGAAGATCAAGATCGGCATGGATGTCGATCTGGTCATTGAACGGCTGTGTGGCGACAAAGACGGGAACGAAGTGACAACCTGGAAATTCCGCCTGGTCTAAGGGCCACGGGCGCAGAACTCGGAGAGGGCACGACATGAGAGACGTGGCGGTTCTCGGGGTGGGTATGCACCCCTTCGGAAAGTTTGAAGACAAATCCGTGACCGATTTGTGCCGCGCGGCGACCAGCCGGGCACTCAAGGATGCGGGTATTCAGTGGCGCGACATCCAGGCGATCACGGCGGCCAGTTCCCGCTTCTCCGGCGGCAAGGGGTGGGGACTCAATGGCAACGATGTCATGGAGGACATGGGTCCGACCGGCGCCCCGGTATACAACATGTCCGCGGGCTGCGCGGCGGGGGGCAACGCTTTCAACGTTGGCTACAGCCTGGTGGCCGGTGGCGTCTATGACATCGTGCTGGTCGTGGGCGGTGAGAAGATGCCCAAGGGCTTCATTCAAACCTCGGGTATCGCGGACGAAACCGACCCGGAATACCTGCGCCAGGTGTGTGTCGGCGTGCCGGGGCCCGCGTTCTGGGCCATGCTCTGCCTGCGGCGCATGTCCAACTTCGGTACCACTGAGGAGCAACTGGCGAAAGTCGCCGTGAAGGCCCACCAGGTTGCCCAACACAATGGGAACGCGCGGTTTCGACAGCTCTTCTCGGTGGAGGACGTGCTCAAGTCCAAGCCCGTGAGCTGGCCGCTGCGCCTCTACGAAATCTGCCCCGTCAGCGACGGCGCCGCCGCCGCGGTGTTGTGCTCCGGCGATATCGCGCGCAAGTACACCACCAAGCCGGTGTGGGTCGCATCCAGCGCGGTGGCGACGGCGAATTTCCACGACGGCCTCCCCCGCAATCTGTCGACGATCATCCCGCCGGGCCATTCGCAGCACACCGAGGCCAGCAACGCCGTCAAGAAGGCGTTCGAGAAAGCCGGGCTGGGGCCGCGCGACGTCAATTTTGTGGAACTGCAGGATAACACCGTCTACTACGAACTGGCATTCCCTGAGGAGTGGGGTTTCTGCCAGCCGGGTGAGAGCGACAAGTTGGTGGAGCAAGGCGAGACCCTGCCCACCGGCAAGCTGCCGATCAATCCGAGCGGCGGCTTCCTGTGCTTCGGCGAAGCGACGACCGCGATGGGTGTATTCCAGGTCTGTGAGTTGACCTGGCAACTGCGTGGCGAGGCCGGCGCACGGCAGGTGCCGAACGCCAAGGTCGGACTGGCACAGACGCTCGGCCTCGGCCTCAACGCCACCGCGGCGATCCTGAAGCGTTAGCGAGGCAGCGCCTCGGACCAAGCGAATGGTATGTCCAGCTGCTTTGAGCTGTGGACTTTGGACTTTGGACTTTGAGCTGCGGGCGCAGCCCGCCCTGAGGAGGTCATGACGATGGCAGCGGAAGAAACACACCTGTTTCATGTCGAAGACGGTGTCGGCGTAGTCACGTTGAACCGTCCGGAGAAGCTCAATGCCATCCACTGGGACATGGCGTTGGGCTTGGTCGCGCTGTTGCGCGAGCTGCGCTTCCGTGACGATGTCCGCACCATCGTGCTGACCGGCGCCGGCAGGGCGTTCTGTTCCGGTGGCGATGCGTCCTGGGTGAGCGGCACCGGCGGCAACGCCCTTCCAGGCCTCGCCGATGACGCCAGCCGCCCCATGCCGCGCTATCAGCGGAAGACTCCCGCTGGGCCGTTCGCCGAGTTTACCCGCATGATCGTCGAGGTCGAAAAACCGGTGATCGCTGCGGTCAACGGTCCGGCCATGGGGGCGGGACTGGCGTATGCCCTGGCCTGCGACCGGCGTTTTGGCGATCGGGCCAAGGCACGCATGTGCGTGGCGATGGTCCGGCTGGGATTCAGCCCGGACTGCGGTGTGACCTATTTTCTGCCGCGGCTGACGAGTCTCTCCAACGCTCTCATGCTGGTGGAGACCGGCAAGATGATCGACGCCGAAGAGGCGCACCGAATGGGCCTGATCGACGAACTGGTCGATGAGGGGCAAGCCCTCCCGAGGGCCCTGGAATACGCCAAGGAATTGGCCAATGGGCCGAGTGTGGCCATCGACATCGGCCGGCGTTGCATCCACAAGACCTTGACCGCGACCCTCGATGAAATCCTGGACTATGAAGCGGTTGCGGCCACGATGTCGGCCTGCACGCAGGATGCCCGCGAGGGTACCCAGGCCCTGCTGCAAAAGCGTAAGGCCACGTTCAAAGGGTATTGAGGCCGCGGCGGCGCGGCCCGGTGCCGCGCCGGTTCGTCTTGCAGGGACGGCCGACCGTCTACCCTGAACGACCGCGGGTGCCTGACCGGACCCCATGCGCGAAGTGCCCGAATTCCACGGCAAGGTGGCTGTCGTTACCGGGGCGGGATCCGGCATCGGCCGGGCTGGGGCATTGGCATTCGCGTGCGCGGGCGCGAAGGTTGTCGTGGCCGATACGAACGCGCGCAGTGGCGCGGAAACCGTCCATTTGATTGCCGACGCGGGCGGTGCGGCGGTCTTCGTCCGCGTTGACGTGGCGCGGGCTGCGGACGTCGAGGCGATGGTCGGTACGGCTGTGCGCACGTGGGGGCGGCTGGACTTCGCGTACAACAATGCCGGAATCGCGGAGCCGCGGATTCCTCTGACCGACCTCACCGAGGAGGTGTGGGATCAGACCATCGACATCAACCTCAAAGGGGTCTGGCTGTGCATGAAGTATGAGATCCCTCAGATGCTCCGGCACGGCCGCGGCGCCATCGTCAACATGTCATCGGCGGTGGGATTGGTTGCGGCGCGACAACAGGCGGCGTACGTGGCGAGCAAGCATGGCGTGGTCGGCCTCACCAAAGCCGCGGCGCTGGAGTACGCCCACGCCGGCATCCGCGTCAACGCGATCTGTCCGGGCGCGATTCGTACACCCGCACTGGACCGCTTCATTACCGACAATCCGCAAATCGAGGCACGACTCGTCGGGCGCTATCCCATCGGGCGGCTGGGGACACCGGAGGAGGTGGCCGCGGCGGCGGTGTGGCTCTGTTCCGACGCGGCCGCGTTCATTACCGGGCACACCCTCGTCATGGACGGGGGGGCGCTTGCACAGTAAACCGGAGCGCGCATGAAACCCATCGATCTTACAGGCGCCGTTGCCGTGGTGACCGGGGCGTCGCGCGGCATCGGACGCGCCGCCGCGATGGCCTTTGCCCGCGCCGGGGCGCAGATTGTGTGCACCGCGCGCTCGACAGCGGCCACTCCCTCCAAAATACCCGGCACCATTGATGAGGTGGCGGAACAGGTGCGTGCCCTCGGACGTGGTGCGCTCGCCGTGCGTTGCGACATCAGCCAGGAGGAGCAGGTCGAGGCGCTGGCCCAGTGCACGCTCGATGAGTTCGGCCGTATTGACATCCTGGTCAACAACGCCGCCGTCAACTTCAGGGCGCCGTTCGCTGAGACGCCGATGAAGCGGTGGGACCTGGTGCTGAACGTGAATCTGCGGGGCAGCGTGCTGTGTACAAAGGCCTTCTTGCCCCACATGCTCAAGCGCGGAAGCGGCTCGATCGTCAACGTGTCATCGGGCGCCGTCAATCCGGAGCTGGCGTTGGGCATCGTACCATACGCGGTTTCCAAGGCCGGCCTCGAAATGCTCACGCGAGCGCTGGCGTTGGAGCTGCGGCCGCATCATATCGCCGTCAACGGCCTGCGGATCGAAACCAGCGTCGCTTCGGAGGGGGCGGTCTTCTTCAACCCCGAAGCCGTGTCACCCGACTGGGACACGCCGGAGGCCGTGGGTGCGGATATCTTCTGGCTGGCGACGCGGGCGCCGTCATTCACCGGGCACGTGCTGACGATGGCCGAGGTGCGTGCGGCGATGGAGAAGACGGCGTAGCGGGCGCCTGCCGGGGGAAGCGTGCGGGGAGCCCCGTTCCGCAGGTCCTCGTTGGCCGCACAGTGACGCGACGGCCCCGGCCGGTTTCAAGAGCAGCGATCGCCTGGTTCACGCCGGTTGCTGCGAATCGGGGTGCAGCGCGCCTTTGATCTCTTCGAGCGCGGCGGGGTCGTCGATGGTCGACGGAATGTCTACCGGCTTGCCGTCGGCGATGGCCCGCATGGTGGCGCGCAGGATCTTGCCCGAGCGTGTCTTGGGGAGGCGGGCGACCACGTGGGCGCGCTTGAACGAAGCCACCGCGCCGATCTGTTCGCGGATCAATTGTACCAGCGCGGCTTCCACTATCGCCGGTTCCGTCTCGATGCCGGCCTTGAGGACGACGAAGCCGACCGGCACCTGCCCCTTGAGTTCATCGGCTACGCCGATGACCGCACACTCCGCCACGGCGGGGTGCGTGGCAATCACTTCCTCCATGGCCCCGGTCGACAGCCGGTGACCGGCGACGTTGATCACGTCGTCGATTCGACCCATGACGTTGAGGTAACCATCCGCGTCGAAAAACCCGCCATCGCCGGTCACGTAGTAGCCTGGGAACTGGGTGAGGTACGACGACACAAAGCGGGCATCATCGTTCCACAACGTCGGTAGCGTCCCCGGCGGCAAGGGCAACTTGATGGCGATGGCGCCTTCTCTGGTTGCGGGCAACACCGTCCCGTCAGGCGCGAGGATGTCCACCTGGTAACCCGGCACCGGTTTGGTCGGCGAACCCGGCTTGACCGGCAACGCTTCGATGCCGAGGCAATTCGCGGCCACTGGCCAGCCGGTTTCCGTTTGCCACCAATGATCGATCACCGGCCGGCGCAAGAGATCGGTGGCCCAGTGATAGGTGTCGGGATCCGTGCGTTCGCCGGCGAGGAACAACGCACGAAACGACGCAAGATCATAGCGACGGAAGTGCGCGCCGCCAGGATCTTCCTTTTTGATGGCGCGGAACGCCGTCGGGGCGGTGAACAGCGTGGTGACCTGGTGTTCGGAAATGACCCGCCAGAACGCGCCTGGATCCGGCGTGCCCACCGGCTTGCCTTCGTACAACACGCTCGTGCAGCCGGCCAGCAAGGGCCCGTATACGATGTACGAATGACCGACGACCCAACCGACGTCCGAGGCAGCCCAGTACACCTCGCCGGGCTGCACGCCGTAAATGTTCGACATGCTCCAGCGCAAGGCCACGGCATGGCCGCCGTTGTCGCGCACCACCCCTTTCGGGCGGCCGGTGGTGCCGGAGGTGTAAAGGATGTACAGCGGATCCGTCGCGGCCACAGGCACGCAGGGGACCGGCTGCACCCGCGCCACCCCTTCGTGCCAATCGATGTCGCGATCCGCGACCAGTGATGCGTGCGCCATCGGCCGCTGCAGGATGACGCAGCGGTCGGGCTGGTGCGCCGCCATCTCGATGGCGCGGTCGAGCAACGGCTTGTACTCGATCACGCGCTTGACCTCGATGCCGCATGACGCCGACACAATGACCCTGGGCTTTGCATCGTCGATCCGAATGGCCAGCTCATGTGGTGCGAAGCCGCCAAACACCACCGAGTGGATGGCGCCGATGCGGGCACAAGCGAGCATCGCGATCGCGGCTTCCGGCACCATCGGCATGTAGATCACCACCCGATCGCCGCGGCCCACGCCGAGCTGTTGCAGGAGACCCGCAAACGTTGCCACGGCGTCGCGCAGTTCGCGATACGTGAAGCGTGCCACCGTGTTGGTGACCGGGCTGTCGTAGATCAGTGCCACCTGATCCGCGCGTCGCCGGTCGATGCCGTCGCCGCCATCAATCCAGCGGTCGAGCGCGTTGCAGCACGTATTCAGCTCCCCGCCGCTGAACCACCGGTAGAAGGGCGTATTGGAGTCGTCGAGCACCACACGCGGGCGCCGATACCAGTGAATCGACTGGGCCGCCTCGCCCCAGAATCGCTGCGGATCCTCGAGGCTTTGGCGATGAAGTTCGTCCAACCTGCCCATACCGCCTGTCGCTCTTTCTGGTCTCTCCGCGAATTCCGCCTGCCTCCGACTTCCTCGCATAGACCGACGCCACCGGCGATGCAATCGCGCAGGCGACCGGGAAAACTGACGGAAATCATCTTTTGAATTGCGGGTGTCTCATACTTCGGTGCCGCCGGGACACCTAAAAAGTGGACATTTGTTCCACCTGTCATTTTAGGGTAGGTTCGTTACCACGGTGGTTCGGTCGAACTTCCGGCAGCGAGAAAAGGGAGGAGCGGTCGTGAATTTCGAGTTTTCAGCAGACGAGAATGCATTCGTGCAGGAGGTGGAGTCGTTCCTCGATCAGTACGACACGCCGGACGTGATGGATGTCACGCGCGAGAACATGGCGCAGTTGGTGGACACCCCTGAACGCAAGGCCTTTCTGACCAAGTGCGCTGAGCATGGCTGGTTCGGCATGGGTTGGCCACAAGAATACGGGGGCACGGAGCAAGAAGGCATCTACGAGTTCCTGTTGAACGAGTCGCTCGCGCGCCGCGGTGCGCCGCAGATCGGCAAGGGCGTGGGCATTGTCGGCAAGACGCTCATCCGCCACGGCAGTGACAAACTGAAGCACGAGTTCTTGCCGAAAATCTTGCACAACGAGATTCAGTTCGTCGTCGGCTATAGCGAACCCAAGGCCGGATCGGATGCGGCGGCCATGGCGCTCAAGGCCACCCGTGACGGTGACGGCTGGCGACTGAACGGTACGAAGATTTTCAATACCTCCGCCCATTTCGCGGATTGGTATTGGCTCGGTGTGCGCACGGACCCGAGCAACAAGCACCGCGGCATCACGCTCTTCTTGGTGCCGGTCGACACCCCGGGCATCAGCGTGCAGCCGATGCCGACCATCGGCGACGAGATCACCAACACGGTGTTCTTTGACAACGTCTACGTGAGCGATGAGTATAGGGTCGGCGAGCTGAACAAGGGATTCCAGTACATTTCCGAGGCGCTCGATCTCGAGCGCTTCACCATGTTCACTTTTGCCCCGATCGAACGACGGATGGAGGAGCTTTGCAGCTACGTTGCGAGCGAGGAGCGTGACGGCCAACCGCTGCGCGAGGATCCGGTGGTCCGGCAGCGCATGGCGCAACTCGTGACCGAAGCCGAAGTCGCCCGACTGCTGGGGCTCCGTTTTGTGGCCAAGTCGATGAAAGGGGGCGCGCCGCCGACGGCTGAGGCGTCGGAGTACAAGCTGTTTTCCACCGAGCTCTCAAAGCGCGTGGCCAACACGGCGCTTGACCTGGCCGGACCCGGGAGCCAGCTCCGGGTGCATACCCCCGATGCGCCGATGCGCGGGCGTGCGGAACTCACCTATCGCTACACCGTGATCGACACCATTGGCGGCGGTACGTCGGAGGTTCAGAAGAACATCATCGCCCGGCGCAAGCTCGGCCTCCCGCCCAATTTCTGAGTTGTCCAAATGTCTCAGCCCGCTCACCTCTCCGGTGTCACCGTCCTGGACCTTGCCAGCGTAGGGCCCGCGGCGCGCTGCACTCGGATCCTGGCCGACTACGGTGCCACGGTGATCAAAGTGGCGCCGACGCCGCGCAAGGGTGCGCTGCAGACGCAGCCCGCCTACTGGGCGTACAGCGCCGGTCGTGGCATGAAGCGGGTGCAGATCGATCTGAAGGCGCCTGCGGGCAAGGCGGCGTTCCTTCGCCTCGCGGCGGCGGCCGACGTGATCATCGAGAGCTACCGCCCCGGCGTCGTCGCGCGCCTCGGTATCGGCTACGACGATGTCCGCCGCGTCAACGAGCGGATCGTCTACTGCTCGACCAGTGGCTACGGGCAGGACGGCCCTGCATCGCAATGGGCAGGGCACGATCTCAATTATCTCGCCGTCGGAGGCTACCTCTACTGTGGCGGCCGGCGGGCGGATGGCGGTCCGGCGTTGCCCGGTGCGACGGTGGCCGACAGCGCCGCCGGTGGTATGCATGCGGTCATTGCGATCATGGCGGCATTGCTGCGGCGCCATGCGACCGGCAGCGGTGAGTACCTTGATGTGTCGGTTGCGGACGGTGTGCTGTTCTTCACCTCGCTGTACGTGGACCAGTACCTGGCCACCGGCGTGAAGCCCGGTCCCGGGCACGACATCCTGACCGGGCGCTATGCCTTCTATGATCTGTACCAGGCACGCGACGGCAAGTGGCTCGCTGTGGGCGCCATCGAGTCCGCCTTCTACCGCAACCTGTGCACGGCCCTCGGCTGCGAGCACTGGATTCCACACCAGACCGACGATGCCCGTCAGGAGGAGATCCGTGCCGCGTTCCGTGCGGCGTTCGCGACACGCGACCGGGACGATTGGGTGACGGAGTTGGCCCCGCGTGACACCTGCGTCGCGCCGGTCTACTCGATTGAAGAGTTGACCAACGATCCGCAGTTCGCGCACCGGCGCGTCTTCGTCGAGGCGCTGCACGAGCAGCACGGCAGGTTCCGGCAACTCGGACCGGTGATGGCGGGAATCGACCGATCGCCCGCGACCTACGCGGCACCGGGCGCGTCGCGGACCGATACGGCAGCGCTGTTGCGGCAAGCGGGGGTTCCCGCACCGGAAATCGAGGAAATGGTAAAGCAGGGCGCGATCGCCTGACGGAAGATCCGCCGGCACCGTCGCCTGACAGAGCACGTACAACACCTTGAACCCGTGAGCGGCCATAGGCTAGAGTGGCCCGCCGGGGGCAACATACGGAGAAGGAGTCTCGGATGGATCTCGATTTCAACGAAGAACAACAAATGCTGCGCGAGACGGTGCAGCGGCTGTGTGCCGAGTGCGCACCGATCAGCGTGGTCCGCGAGATGGAGGACGACCCGATCGGGTATCCCGAAAAGCTGTGGAAGCAGATGGCCGAATTGGGACTGACCGGGCTGACGCTCCCCGAAGAATACGGCGGTTCGGGGCAGTCGTTCGTCGAGGCGGCAATCATGTACGAGGAGCTGGGCCGGGCGCTGGCTCCGTCGCCTCATTTCGTGAGTGCGGTCTTGGGCGCCGGCGTCCTTCTCGAGGCTGGAAGCGATGCGCAGAAGCGGGCCTGGCTGCCGAAGATCGCCTCCGGTGAGGCTATCCTGACCCCGGCCTGGCTGGAGCCGCAGAATGGCTACGGCCCGCGCGGCGTCCAGGTGAAGGCGGTCCTCGAAGGCGACAAGTACCGTGTGAGCGGCACCAAGCGACATGTCCTGTTCGCCGCCGCTGCGACGCGTTTGCTGGTGTTGGTCCGGACCGGCGATGGTGAGCAGGATATCGATCTCCTGTTGGTGGATCCGAAGGCTCCAGGCGTGCAGTTGACGCAGCAGTACAGCCTGGCGTCCGACACGCAGTACAAGGTGGTGTTTACGGACGTGCTCGTGCCGGCGGCGGGCCGCATCGGCGCCGCGAAGTCGGGCTGGGCGACATGGAACAAGGTGATGCACGACGGGATCATCCTGCTTGGGGCATGGGCGATCGGCGGCGCGCAGCGCGCTCTGGAGATGATGGTCCAGTACTCCAAAGAGCGGGAGCAGTTCGACAAGCCGCTGGGCGCCTTCCAGGCGCTGGCGCACTACATGTCGGATGCCTCAGCGGCCGTGGATGGCGGTACCACCCTGGCCTACGAAGCGGCATGGGCTTGCGCCAACGGCAAGTCGATCGAACGGCTGGCACCGATGGCGAAACTGTTCGCCTGCCAGACCTTCCGCGATGTGACCGCCACGGCACAGCAGATCTATGGCGGCATGGGCTTCACTCTCGAGTGCGACATCCAGCTCTTCTTTCGGCGCGCCAAGCAACTGCAGCTCTCCTGGTGGGATGGACGCTATCTGGAAGAGTTGATCGCCCGGACGGTGCTGGATCACGGCGCGCCGGTGCGCCTGACGGACGATGGCCGCAAGACGTTCAAGTGGCCGCCGGAACCGATTCCAGTCGGGGTGCGTTCGAAGCAGCAGTTGGCGCTTGCGCTTGCCGAGCACGCTAATCAGCGCGGGCGTGCGCAGGCGTTTCGCGATCAAGTCAAGCAACAAGTGAAGAAGAAGTAGCAACCGAGGGCAACCGATGGCAGACGAGCACTCGCAGGTATCCATTCCGGACGAAATTCCCGCGGACATCAAGCAGAAGCTGTTGGCGCTGGCCAAAGAGAGCGAGCCGGAAGCCTCGCCGGTGGAGGTCAATGAGTATCTGATCCGCCATTGGTGTGAGTCCCTGGAAGACGGCAACCCCATGTACCTGGATGCCGATTACGCCAGGTCGAGAGGGCACAAGAACATCGTGGCTCCTATGGGCACGGTCATGAACACCTTTTACTTCCCATTCCGCTGGCCGTGGCCTCCGGGCGGGCGTGAGCCGCAACCGCACATCCATTATCAGATCAAGGATGCGTTGGGCTTGCCGGTGGGCATCATTCAGGCGGTCGAGATCGAGAACTACAAGACGCTGGAGATCGGTGATCGCCTCAACGTCAGCCAACGATTCGTCTCGGTTTCCCAAAAGAAGAAGACACGGGTCGGTGAGGGCTACTTCTGGACGATGGATAGGCTCTACCGTAACCAGAACGGCGAGTTGATCATGCGCGAGCGGATGACCGCCTTCGGGTACGGCGAGCCGAAAGCGCCGTCGGCGGCTGCCCCCGCGAAGCGCGGTGGGTGGAGTCCGGCGGTCGAGGAGATGATCCAGGGCGATCGCACGGGGTACCAGCCGCCGGCATTTCGCGATCGGTATTGGGAAGACGTGCAGGAGGGCGAGGAGCTCCCGCCGCTCCTGTTCCCGATCACGTTCACAAGGTGCGTGTATCTGGCTTCGGCGACCCGCGATTTCTCTCCTCAGCACTCGAATCGCGAGTACGCACAGCAGCGGTCGAAAACCAAGGACATCTTCGTGAACACACCGTTCAACATGGGGATGTTCAGTCGCTTCATGACCGATTGGGGCGGTCCGAAGAGCACCGTGCGCCGCATGAACCTCGCCATGCGCGGCAACGTATGCGCCGGCGATGACATGAACATCACCGGCAAGGTGACCAAGAAGTACATCGATAACGGCGAGCATCGCGTCGACCTCGAGCTGATGGTCTCGACCCAGGAAGGGCCGGTTACGCCGTGCACGGCGACGCTGGCGCTGCCCAGTCGCAGCGGCCAGGGCAAGTAGGGCGCGTCGAGTCGAACGGAAACGGAGGGGGAGACGATGAGCGCGGACACAAGTGGGACAACGTGGGACCAGACGGTGGATGTGTTGGTCGTCGGTTCCGGGGCCGGTGCGCTGACGGCGGCGCTGGCCGCGTACGATCGCGGTGCCTCGCCGCTGATCATCGAGAAGAGCCCGCAGTTTGGGGGCGCCTCGGCGATGGGCGGGGGCGGCTTGTGGGTGCCGAACAACCACCTGATGGCAGGCGTGGGCATTCAAGACAGCCCGGAAGATGCCTGGCAATACATGAAGGGCTGCGTGGGGGACGCCGTCCCAGACGACCGCCAACGCGCCTATCTCGAGAATGCCCCGCAAATGGTCAAGTACCTGATGGAGCACTCGCGCGTCAAGTTTGTCGCGTTGCCCGAGTACGCCGACTACTACCCCAACATTCCCGGCAGCCGGCCTGGGGGGCGCTGCCTGGAACCGGAGCGCTTCCACGCCCGTGAGATCGGCAACGACGAGTTGGTGAAGATGCGCCCGTCCGCCCTCCAGTCCCTGATCTCGTGCCGCATCTTCATGAGCATTTTCGAGGCGCGCGTACTCATGACCCGCTCGCCGGGCTGGATGACCATGGCGATGAAGCTCATGGGGCGGTACTGGTTGGATCTGCCGTGGCGCTTCAAGTCGAAACGTGACCGGTCCATGACCATGGGCAACGCCCTCGTTGCCAGGCTGTGGCGCTCGCTCATGGATCGCGGCGTGCCGCTGTGGCTGAACACGCCTGCGCGCGAGTTGATCATGGAAGATGGCCGCGTGGTCGGCGTGGTGGCGGAGCGCGAGGGTCGCAAGATTCGCATCCGCGCCAATAAAGGCGTCATCCTCGGGACCGGCGGGTTCGAGCAGAGTCAGGCAAAGCGGGAGAAATATCTGCCCAACCCGACGCGCACGGAATGGTCCTGTGCCAATAAGTACAACACCGGCGACGCCGTCGACATGGGACAGGCGGTGGGTGCGGCACTGGACCTCATGGACGATGCCTGGTGGGGTCCCACCTGCATCGTGCCGGGCGAGGAATACGCTCGTATGCTGGTGATCGAGAAATCGTTACCCGGCAGCATCTTCGTGAACAAGCGCGGCGTACGCTTCGTCAACGAGGCGTCGGCCTATATCGACGTGGTGAACGCCATGTACAAGAATCACACGCCGGAGTCGCCTTGTGTGCCGTGCTATCTGGTGTTCGATGCCACCTTCCGGAAGAAGTACCCCGTCGGTCCCTTCTTGCCCGGCCAACAACAGCCGGACTCGCGTGTGCCGAAGCCTATGTTGGCCATGTTCAAGAAGGCGGATACCCTCGATGCGGTGGCAGCCCAGGCCGGGGTCGATGCGGCCGGACTCAAGGCCACCGTGGCCAAGTTCAATGAATATGCCCGCATCGGCACGGATCCCGATTTCCACCGCGGAGAGACCGTATTTGACAAGTACTACGGCGATCCGATGGTCCAGCCGAACCCTTGTTTGGCGCCGATCGAGACGCCCCCATTCTATATCCTCGAGGCGTATCCGGGCGAGTTGGGTACCAAGGGTGGCCTCAAGACCGATGCCCGCGCCCGCGTGCTGAACGAGGCCGGGGAACCGATCCCCGGACTCTACGCAACCGGCAACTGTTCGGCATCGGTGATGGGACGCACCTATCCGGGTGCCGGCTCCACCATCGGCCCGACGATGACCTTCGGATACATCGCGGCACGCGACGCGACCGAAAAATGAGGCCGTGACGGTCGCGGCTTGTCTGTATCGCGGTTTCGGAGGGGCGCCCAAATGTGGGTGCCCCTCTTTTTTGTTGACGCACGATAGCCGCGCTCGCTGCGCAAGGGGTGTGCCGTTATGACCTCCGCGGCTGCCCTCTCCGGCCGGCGCGTCCTGGAGCTAGCGGACGAGAAAGGCCTCTACTGCGGGAAGCTGCTCGCCGATATGGGTGCCGACGTCATCAAGATCGAGCGCCCCGGCGGCGATCCGACCCGCAACATCCCCCCGTTCTGGGGCGACACGCCCCATCCCGAGCGTGGCCTCTTCTTCCTGTACACCAATACCAGTAAGCGCGCGGTGACCCTCGACGTTACCACAGCCGAGGGCCAGGCCCTCTTTCGACGGCTGGCGCAGACCGCCGACCTCGTCATCGAGACCTTCGAGCCCGGCACCATGGACGGTTGGGGTATCGGGTACCAGGCCCTGAATGAAAACAACCCCGGCTTAGTGTTCACGTCGATCACGGGCTTCGGACAGACGGGGCCGCACAAAGCCTTCAAGTCGTCGGATCTCGTGGCCAACGCCTTGGCCGGCGGGATGTACGTCACGGGCGTGCCCGAGGATCCGCCGGTGGTGCTGGTGGGCTCGCAGGCCCACATAATGGCGTCGACCTGCGCGGCGGTCAGCAGCATGATCGCGCTCTTTCATAGTACCCTCCGGGGCGAGGGCCAGCAGGTCGACATCTCAGTGGAGGAGGTGAACTTGGCGGTCACGCACATCGCCGGTGTCGGGCGGTGGCTCGAAGACCGCCTCATTCCCAAGCGCATCGGCAGCGCCTTGATCGCCGCCGTTCCCTCCGGCGCCTACCCGTGCAAGGACGGCTTGGTGTACCTCATCGTGAATCGCCCGCTGCACTGGAAGGCCTTGGCGCAATGGATTTACGAGGTCACCGGCAACGACATCGTCCTGGATCCGATGTTCGAAGGCCCCACCGCGAATCGGCAACCGGTCCGTGATCTGCTCGATGTGTACATCTCCGACCTGACCGCGCGGTTTACGGTCGACGAGATGTACCACGAAGGGCAGCGGCGCCACCTCGCCGTGACGCCGGTGAATACGGCCACCGGCGTCGTCCAAGACCCGCACCTCGCTGCCCGCAATTACTTCGTTGCCGTCGACCATCCGGGCGTTGGCACGCTGCGCTACCCGGGCGCACCATACCGCCATGCGGGAACGCCGTGGGCCATCACGCGGCCGGCGCCGCGCGTCGGTCAGCACAACGAAGAGATCTTCTGTGGCGAGCTCGGCCTCTCGACGGAGACCGTGGGCGAGTTGAGACAACGCGGCATTATTTGAGGGTGACGGCGTCATGGTGCGGCGCGATCTGTCGGCTGCCAAGACGGACACTTAAGACGGTGGGATTCTTCCGAGCATGCAAGCGCTCCAAGGCGTGAAAGTGATTGAATTTGCGTACGGCATGGCGGGCCCGTGGATTGGCCGCTTGATGGCCTATTGTGGTGCCGAAGTCATCCGCGTGGAGTCGAAGAAGCGTCCGGACGTCACCCGGCAATACGTTCCGCCATGGGCACCCGAGATGGGTATGCAGACCCAGCTGTCTCCCTGGTTCACCGACTGGAATGCCGGGAAGCGTTTCGTCGCGCTCGATTTGACCCGGCCGATAGCCATCGAACTGGCGAAGCGTCTGGTGGCGCACGGCGACGTCGTGGTGGAGAACTACGCCACCGGTGTGATTGGCAGGTTGGGTCTAGGCTATGCGGAACTCAATCAAGTGCGGCCCGAAATCATTATGCTCAGCACCGCCGGGTTCGGCGACAGCGGTCCGTGCAGTCGCTACATCACGTGGGGTCCGAACATCGAGGCCATGTCAGGCCTCAGCACGCTGTCCGGCTTTCCGGAACGGTCATGTACGATTACCCAATACGCGTACCCGGACGCCGTCGGCGCACTGCATGGGCTGTTCGCGGTGATGTGCGCGTTGGACTATCGTCTTCGAACGGGCAAAGGTCAGTACATCAACCTCTCCCAATACGAGGCGACGGTCGGCGTCATCGGGCACGTCATCATGGAGTATCTCGCCAACGGCCGCGAACCGGCGCGGCGCGGGAACGGGTCCCTGCACGCGGCACCGCACGGGTGTTACCCGTGTTCGGGCGATGATCGCTGGTGTGTGATCACTGTGTCCACCGCGGCGGAGTGGGAACGCCTCTGCCACATCGTCGGTCAACCGGAGTGGCTGACAGACCCCCGGTTCGCCACGCTCTCCGCGCGGCTCGAACATGCGTCCGAGCTCGACCGCTTGATTGCGGAATGGACGGCGCCGCAAGCTGACTACGCAGTGATGGCCACCCTTCAGGCGGCGGGTATCGCCGCGGGTGTGGTGCAGAACGTCGAGGACCAATTCCGGCGGGATCCGCAGTTGGCGGCGCGCGGATTCTTCGAGGAAATCGAACACCTCAAGAAGGGGAAGGTGGTCGCCACCGGCATTCCGCTGGGGTTGACCGGTACGCCGGGCCGCACCAGCAGCTCGGGCGCCGCGATCGGGCAGGACAACGCGTACGTCTTCGGCGGCTTGCTTGGAATGAGCGCTCGGGAGATACAAGACTGTATCGACGGCGGCGTGATCGAAACCGCCGACCCGCCGTAGAGAGCCGGCGTATGCTCAGCACGGGGTTGCCCAGTCTCGACCGCGTCATTCAGGGGGTGATGGCGGGGGATAACATCGTCTGGCAGGTCGATGCGATCGAGGACTACGCTGCCTTCGTGCAGCCGTTTTATACCGACGCGCTCAGCCGTGGGCGGCGGCTGATCTATTTCCGTTTCGCCCGTCATCCACCGCTCGTTCCGGACGGTGTGGGAGCGGCGATCCACCATCTGTCCCCGGAACTGGGCTTCGAGACGTTCACCGCCGAGATCCACCGGGTGATCGAGCACGCGGGCCGCGGCGCGTTCTACGTTTTCGACAGCCTCTCGGACCTGGCCGCGGACTGGTACAGCGACCTGATGCTCGGCAATTTCTTCATGGTCACCTGTCCGTACCTGTTCGAGCTCCAAACCGTGACCTACTTTGCGCTGCGCCGCGGCCACCATTTGATTGATGCCGTCTCGGCCATCCGCGACACCACCCAGATCCTGATCGACGTCTACCGGCACCAT
>JAGDMS010000428.1 GCA_017860575.1 Deltaproteobacteria bacterium
GCGCAGGGTGGCCTTCAATGTTCGTCGACTACCTCGGCGATTCCGTGGGGTATCGTGGCAAGTTCCGGGGCGCTCATTACTACACCGGCGACGCGGCCAGGCAGGATGGTGAGGGCTACTTCTGGTTCGGCGGCCGGAACGACGATATCATTAACACTGCGGGTCATCTGGTCAGCCCGGCCGAAGTCGAGTTTGCGCTGCTCGAATGCCCGGAGGTGGACGCGTGTGTGGTGGTCCGCGTTCCGGATCCGGTCCTGCTCGAAAAGGTCGCTGCTTTCATTCTGCTGAAGCCTTTTCACGTCCCGTCGGTCGATCTCGAGCTCGAGATCAGGCTTCGCGTCACACGCCGCCTTTCGCCAGTGGAATCGCCGCAGGAGGTCCGGTTCGTCGAAGTCATGCCCACCGATTCCGCCGGCCGTATTGACCGTGAAGCGCTGCGGGCGCAGTTTCCCGAACTGTGGGCCTCTCGCGCGTTCCCTTGGGAGACATGGTGATGCAGACGCTCGACACGCTGAGTGACGTATTCAGGAAGGTGTTCGGAGACCCGGAGCTCACCGTCGGGCCGGAGACGACAGCAGACGACGTAGAGGGATGGGATTCGATGTCCCATGTGACGCTGATTCTCGCGATAGAGAGCCGGTTCCGGATCAGGTTCACACAGAAGGAACTGATGTCTTTCCGCAGAGTCGGTGATCTGGTCAAGAGCATCGAGGCCAAAGCGTCGTAGGACAGGCCCCGTCGGACACATGGCGCTCAACTCTCCCACATACCTGGCGTTTCTGCCGCTGATTCTCGCTGTGTTCCTGCTCGTGCAGGTGCGCGCTCGCGCCACGGTCCTCCTCACCGCGAGCCTGCTGTTCTATGCTGCGCTTGGCGCCCTGGAACTCCTTGCGGCTCTGTTCGTGGTCACGGTTGCGAGCTACACGGCCGGGCTACTTATCGCCCGGGGACAAGGCGCCAGGGCTCGCCGCTGGGCCCTCTGGCTCGGTATCACTGCAGACCTTGCGGTCCTGATCGCCTTGCGCTTCCAGACGCCGATCGCGGAAGCAGTGAACGCCGTCAGCGTCGCGCTAGGATTTCCCGGCGGTTCTCCCTTCCCTCCGACGCTGATGTCGGTCGGGGTGTCGTTCTATGCCTTTCAGGGGATTTCCTATCTAATCGATCTCTACCTGGAAGTCGCGGAGCCCGAACGTCACCTGGGACGTTTCGCGCTATACATGAGCTTCTTTCCCAAGTTGCTTCAGGGACCAATCGAGCGCGCGTCGGACTTGCTCCCTCAACTCGGGACGCTTGGGAAGCCGACGTACGAGGATCTTCGGGCTGGCGTGCTGACGTTCTTCTGGGGCCTGTTCAAGAAGGTCGTGGTCGCGGATCGGCTGTCGATGTTCACCGGGGCGGTGTTCTCTGACGTGCAGAGGTTCCAGGGAGTCCCGCTGCTGATCGCTGTCGTCCTCTATTCGATTGAGATCTACGCTGACTTCTCCGGCTATACAGATATGGCGATCGGCAGCGCACGCGTCTTCGGGATGAGGCTGACTCAGAACTTCAATCGGCCCTACAGCGCGACCTCTGTCCTGGAGTTCTGGCGCCGCTGGCACATCTCGTTCTCCCGCTGGATTCTCGACTACATCTTCAAACCAGTGCAGATGGGGCTGCGGTCCTGGAAGACGGCCGGCACTGTCGTGGCCCTGATGGTGACCTTCCTCGCATCAGGCGTCTGGCACGGGGCCGCGTGGACCTTCGTGCTGTGGGGTGGATTGCATGGCGTTTACATGGCCTGCTCCGTGCTCACGAGATCCACCCGGGCGCGGCTGCTCAAGGCCATTGGTATGGCCGACAGCCGGCTGGTACGCTGGTGGCGAATCGCACTCGTGTTCGCGCTGGTGAGCGTGGCCTGGATCTTCTTCCGGGCCGAGAACCTGGGTGACGCGTTCTACATTGTCGCCAGTGTGGCGACCCAGTTGCCGGCCAGCATTGCGCCGAGCATCGCAGATTGGTCTCACAACCTCCTGCTGGACCAGTCGTGGCGAGAGGCGGCCGTCGTCCTGGTGAGTCTCATGGTACTGGTCGCGGCCGGGCTGGCAAGAAGCCGATGGAATCTGCACAGCCCGGAGCTATTCATCCAGGCAAGTCCCCCGTGGGCGCGGTGGGTTACCTATCACGCGCTCGGATTCGCCCTCGTCATCTTCCCCGCTCCCGCGACCCGTGCATTCATCTACTATCAATTCTGACGCACAAGCATGAAACCGTGGTCCCAGCGGGAGAATGAAGGACGGTTGGGGCGATTTGCCGTCGGTGTGACGCTGTGGCTTGCAATCCTGACGGCGCTATCCTGGGGTTATCGCGGAGTGTGCCGGGCCGCCCTTCAACAGCCGGTGTTTGGCGTCGACGATTCAGCAGACACGCTGGTTGTCGGGGACTCTCACCCTCAATCGAGCCTCGATCCCGCGGTCTTGGTCGGCGTCGAAAACGTCTCGGGATCAGGAGAGAGTCTGTTCTTCACGTTCTACAAGCTGAGGTTCTTACTGGACCGGAATCCCGGCATCCGGCGTGTGATTCTCGGATTCTCGGCGCACAACCTGAGCAAGAAGTACCAGGACTCTCTGCTTTTCGATGAGAGTGTCTATCCCGAGGATTTCGAGTCGTATTACACGCTCCTCGATGCCAGCGGCAAGCGCTTGCTGCGCTCCTGGCGACGCGGGTTTCTGGTGGCCAGTCTTAAGTACGACTTCGGGGTGCCGATTCAGTTCTATCGCTACCGTCCAGCCACGAAGATTCTGCTCGGGCAGGAAGTGCGGCGAGCCGACTTCGACTGGGTAGGCGGGTTCTACGGAAGTGCGCGATCGAAGCTCGACGACGAACAGATTCGCCGCAAGATCAAGCTCTACTTCCTCGATGAGAGGGGCCGCTTCACCGGGGTGTCCGACCTCGTGGTTCAGTCGCTGCGGCTTATCCTGGCGTTGTGCAGGGACAGGGGCATCCAGGCGTGGGTCTATACGGGGCCTGAGCACATGCGCTTTCGCTCCCGCGTTCCGGGGGAGGCCCTTTCGGCGTTTGAGGCCGTACGCGCGGCCACGGCTCTGGAGTTCCCTGGTACATGGTGGCTGGACTTCTCGGAGAATTCCCTCATGGACGGGGCATTCGGAGACGGGGATCACGCAAACACAGTCGGCGCGCGGATCATCAGCGCTCAAGTCCGGGATCGCCTCGCCGGCTCCGGGTATGGGCCGCAACGAACCACAGAGAAGAGATAGGCCATGGCGCGGTGGCGCGGTAGGGTCGGGGTCTTCTTCCTCGGCGTCGCACTTGGGGTCGTGGTGTCTGCTGCAACAGTCGCGATTCGACGGGCTGTCTCGCCTCGCCAACCGTCGTCTTCCTACGTCGATCGCTTGAGTCTGTTTTCGGTTCTGTTGCCTCGTCCCGGGGACGTCGTGTTCGCGGGTGACAGTCTCGTCGCGAACGGTGAATGGGCGGAGCTCCTGGAAGCCCCGTGCGTCCGGAACCGAGGCGTCGGTTGGGAGACTGTCGCCGGTCTTCTGCGTCGGGCCGACGCGGTAGCTGCCGGTTCTCCGACAGCGGTGTTTCTGATGGTGGGCATCAACGATTTCCTCGACGGGCGTTCTGCGGAGT
>JAGDMS010000429.1 GCA_017860575.1 Deltaproteobacteria bacterium
GAGCACAACGCTTCCGTCGCTGCTCGATGCGGCATTCACCCCCATCACCGCGATGACATCCTTGGCACCGTGGGTCTCGATGCTACTCCGGCGCACCGTTGCCAGGTCATTACTCACCTGGAAGGAGTCGCGGCGATATCCCACCGGCATGGCGGGCAACTGCCAGTATTCCGTGAAGCGATTTTCAAAAGGACGAAACTGCTCATAGTACGGTTCTGTCACCCGGAACCCTGAGGCCTGAAGCTTGGGCACGAGTTCGCTGCGCACCACCGACGACTTGTTGATGACCACGTCCCGGCACTGCGGGCTCGCCGCGGCAATGGCGCGCACGGCCGCTTCCGCATCTCGGGCCTCGGTCACTTGCAGGTCTTTGTCTTGGGACCAAACAGAGATCGCCTGTTTGACCAGCCAGGTTTGCCGATCGAGGGCATCGCCACGCAGTGCGCGCAGGGCTTGTGTGACGTCACCTTCGTCAGGAGGCGGAACCGCCTCCTGCGGCTCGCGCATGATGCCCGCGTACCTTCTCCGCTTTTGGGCGGCGGCGGTCTCCATGGCCAGAACGGCTAGCATCAATTTACTCCCATCTGCTCAACCACAACGGCGTCACTGATCCTCACTGCTGGCAAACGACGGCCGCCACATCACCGAGTCCGAGCCTCCGGTAGCGGTCGTGGCTCGGACGACCCGCGACCGGGTCCCACTCTAGGTTACGGTAATAGTCTTGGAGCAGGGCTTCGTGGTCGATGGTCATGTCAGATGGCGGCCCGTCTTTCACCGGAGGCTTCCCGACCACCCGGTCCGGCAGCCGAATGCTGCGCGGATCGATGCCTTCGCGCAGGCTGAACGCATGACGCAGTGCCAGGATGCGGTGACCGATCTCCAGATACTCGTCGTTGCTCTTGTCCCAGCCGGTGGCCGCGTTGATCCACTCCGAGAGCGGGATTTTCCCGCCGATGCTGAGACCGAACAGGCACAGGCCGGCGCCGTTGGCGGCATTGGTGTACGCCGTGTTGACGGCCAGCAACTCGCCCTCGCTGGGCGTGTGACTGTCCGCTCTCGGCCCGAGCCCGGTTGACTTCCCGAGCCAGGGGAACTTCTCTTCCAAAGCCATCAGCTCACCGTACGCGAGCGAGGCGATGGTGTGCCGCCCCGGCGTGGCCTCGGCCCGATAGGCGACACCCAGACCGGGATCGTGTCGCGGATCGTGCATCGGCAGTTCCTGTCCTCCGACGTGCATGGCGAACCGCTCCGCCCCTTTGCCAATCTTCTCCGCCGCGATGCGGACGCCGTCGGCCAGCATGTCGCCGATGCCTTCGCGGGCGATGATCTTCTCCAGCAGCGGACGAATGATCGACGCATCTCCCCAGCGCAACTCCAGACCGCCGGTGTCCTGGGCAGTGAGGATACCGTTCTCGAAGCACTCGATGGCGAAGGCGATGGACGAACCGGCGGAGATCGAATCGAGCCCAGCTCGGTTGCACATCTCGTTGGCCATGAAGATCGTCGGCAAATCGTCGACCAGGGTCATCGCCCCAAACGACGCGAGCGTCTGGTGCTCGGGCTTGCGCGTGGAGGGCAGCTTGCAGCCCGGCTCGTCAACGCTCAGCTCGCCGCCGCATCCGAGCGGACAGAGGCTGCACTTGTAACGCTTGGTCTGGTAACGGATGACCTCCTCGCCGCCGATCTTCCAGGACTTGGAGCCGATGGGAAAGTCGGCGTGCCCGACGCCGCCCCAGTTCTTCACCGGCGAGTCTCCCGTCTCGGACGACATCGCCGTGATCCCCGACGTCCCGTAGCACTCGAGCACGGCTTTGAAGTGGACCCCGAGCGTGAACTCTTCCGCCTTCGCCATGCGCTCGAGGAACTCGCGGTTGACCTTCTCGACCTCCGTCGATTCCAGCTCTGCGACCCGTTCATTGCCGCGGACCACCACGGCTTTCAACTTCTTCGAACCCATGACGGCGCCGAGACCGGAGCGCGCAGCCAGGCGGCCGCGGTCGTTGACGATGCCGGAGATGAGCGAAAGCCTCTCTCCGGCCTGTCCGATGGCAGCCACCCGGCAGAACGGGTTGCCGAGTTCCTCCTTGAGCCGGGCTTCCGTATCAATGGCGTCCAGACCCCAGAGGTGTCCGGCGTCGCGCAACGCAATCGTGCCGCGATCGACGAGGAGGTAGACGGGCTTGGACGCAATACCGCGCACGAAGATGCCGTCGAAGCCGGCCTTCTTCAGATCGGGTCCCAGATCGCCGCCGCAGTTCGCATCGCCCCAGCCGCCCGTGAGGGGAGACTTTCCGACCACCATCCAGCGGCCGGCGAAGAGCGCGCCGGTGCCGGTCAGCAGCCCTGGCACGAACCCGAGGATGTTGTCATGACCGAGCGGATCGGCACCCGCCGGTACGCGGTCGAACAGGATGCGCGCCCCCAGACCGTAACCGCCCAGGTACTGCTCGTAGATGCTGTCCGGCAGTTGCTCGATTGCGGTCGTCCCGCTGGTGAGATCAACGTTGAGGATCTTCCCCGTGTAGCCCTTGCCCATGAAGTCTGGTCCTTTCTCGGACCTCCGAATTGCCCACCTCACCACGCGGGTTGATCGCGTTCGCCACGTCTACTTCCTTGGCCCTGCGTGCAGGCTCGGACCCATCGACTGCCCTATAACAGGGCGTTTCGTCGATTGTCAAATGAAATGTTAGTTGTTTGTTGATACCTGACCACAAATGTTGCCATTGGGCGCCGAATCGAGTGGAAGGGGCTGCCGGCGCAAGAGATTGCCGGGGCTGGAAGACTGTGACTTGCCCGAATGGCCCCGCACCGAGCAAAGGCCGGAAACGGCGCAGTGTTCCCCATCCCAAAGGAGTAGCTCCTGGCGTTTGCGACCGCCGGCCGGTCTCGGACAACATGCACCTGCCCGTCCGGGGTTTTGCGCCGTACGGATGATCTCCTCGCGGATCTGCCCCATGGTGCGGTTGGGTTTCACACCGAGCGCGCCCAGCTGGCTCAGGGCTGCGTCGGCGTCGATCACCAGCAGCGTATCGACGCGTGTGCTGTCAACCAGCGTGCGGGCCATCATTGCGGTCAGGGCCGTCTTGCCGGTGCAGAGATCAGGGCCTCCGCGATCGTGCCGGTGACCTTTCCGGAGGCGTTGCGCCGGAAGCAACGCACTCGCGATCAACGCTTATTTCAAGCCGTAGGGTTCGTAGGCACGGTATATGTGCAGTTCGAAGACACCGCACCCCACCGCGTCGCCGCAGTGCGCCGCGACACCGGTATTGTCGGTGTGCGTCAGCGCAGCAAACGCCTCCGGGTCTCTCAGATCAACGGCATAGCCGTTGTGCCACTCCTTGCCCATCCATTTGCCATGCATGAAGCCGCCGTGTCCGCCGTACCCGCCTCCCTTCAGGCAGGCGAAGGAAAGCGGGCTCAAATCGATTGACCATTGGCCGCCGTCCGCCGAACCATCACTTCGCTGTGCCGCCGCCATCGACAGCCAAGGTCGCACCGGTAATCCAGCTCGCCTCCTCGGATGCCAAGAAGAGGACCGCCGCCCCGATATCTTCGGGGGTCCCCAAGCGGCCGATGGGGATCGTGCGGATGACGGGCGCCGTAAACTCTTCCGGCAGATGGTTCAT
>JAGDMS010000037.1 GCA_017860575.1 Deltaproteobacteria bacterium
TCCGGGTTGGCCTGGTCGAACATGACGCACTCGTGGCCGGCGCGTTTGAGCACCGCCGACAGCGACATGATGCCGATGGGCGGAAAGCCCATGATGCGGATGTTGCCGTTCGGGGCGCGGCCGCCTGTCGGCAGTGCGTAGAACTGCGGATCGCGAATGTGAACCAGGAAGACGCGCATGGGGTCACCGTTCCTGCTTCGCCGGCCGCTTGCGTGCGGTCTTCCCCCGCGGCGCCGATTTGGTGGGGCATTGGCAGCGCCCGCACAGGCACGTTGGTGCATGACAGCGCGGACACGTCGCGAGGTCCGGGGTGAGCGGCGCGCCGCATCGGGGCGCCGCGCAGCGGTTCCAATGCCTGCCGAGGTGTATATCGGGATGTTCGCAGATTTCGGCGAGTTCCGCTTCATCAACAAACTGCAGTCCGTGCTTGCGGGAACGCACCCGGTACGCGGCAGCGATGGCGGACCACGACTCTATCCTGACGTGCGCGCCGCTGTCGCGCACTGTCACCCATTGTCCCGGGCCGAAACGGGGTGCCGCGTGTTCCTTAGCCATGCTGAACCTCCTTCATGTTAGAAAGGGCCCCCAAGCGCGGCGGGCTCCCTCGCCTCTGGCTCGCGTCATGTGCCTGTAGAGCATCCGGGCCGCGAGTACGCTGGGGGACACTTCGATCACCACTAGGACGCCAGGCGCCTGAGGTCGTGTGACTGTCGCGGCAAGACGCTTCCGAGGTGCCGTTCGATCGCCTGCAATTGGGCGCCTTCCTCTGGCGTTGCGAAACTGGTCGCATGGCCCCGCGCCTCGGCACGCGCCGTGCGGCCCACCCGGTGCACGTAGTCCTCGACCGTGTGCGGCAGGTCGTAGTTGATCACCCGCCCGATGCCGGCAACATCGATGCCGCGCGCCGCGATGTCGGTGGCGATCAGGATGCGGTAGCGGCCGTCGCGGAATCCCTCCAACGCCTCGCGTCGTTGTGACTGGGAGCGGTCCGCGTGCAGGCGCTGCACCGCATGACCGGCCTGGCGGACCGTGCGCGCCACCCGATCGGTGCGGTGTTTGGTGCGTGTAAACACCAATACGTTGCCGCGGTTGCGCTCGATCAGTGACAGCAGCAGCGGCATCTTGCTTTGCTGTTCGACGAGATACACGTCCTGAACGGTACGCTTGGGCGGCACCGCCTGCCGGCCGACGGCGACCCGGGCAGGGTCGCGGAGGTGCAGGCGTGTCAGGGTGCTGAGGTCGGCGGCCATCGTGGCGGAAAACAACAGCGTCTGTCGCGGCGTCGGCAACGCCCGCATGATACGATCGAGTTGCGGCTTGAATCCCATGTCCAACATCCGATCGGCTTCGTCGAGGATGAGGATGCGGATGTCTTGCAGCGCGGTGGCGCCCCGCTCGATATGGTCGACGAGGCGCCCCGGGGTCGCGATAAGGACCGCCGGCCGGTTGCGCAACGCGGCGAGTTGTGGGCCATAGGCGACGCCGCCCACGACCAGAGCCGCGCGCAGGTCGGCGCCCAAACGCTGGGTCCAGCTGTGCGTTTGCTCGGCAAGTTCGCGCGTCGGGGCCAGGATCAAGGCGGCGGTGTGATCACCGTGCTGCCGCATGGACCGCAATCGCTCTATCGTTGGGATCAGGAATGCGGCCGTCTTGCCGGTACCGGTCTGGGCAGCACCGATCACGTCGCGTCCGGCCAATGCCGGGGCAATCGTCCCGGCCTGAATGGGGGTTGGGGCTTGGTACCCGGCCGCGCGCAACGCCGCGCGCATGGGTTGAGAGAGTTGAAATTGATCAAAGGTGTGTGTTGCAAAGTTCACGAAACGAAATATCCTTCCTGTGTTGCGTGCGCCTGTTACAAACGGGAGGCGCCTAGAACCGTGTTGCGATAATGAGAATGATGGGAGTCGGCCGCTGGTAGCGCGTGCCGACCTGTACGCAAGTGATCGGAGGGGATGGTCAACCGCCCTGTCCAGCTGCGGCTACCCGCCGCCGGTTCCTTTCCGGCGCGACGAACGGGACTACGTGCACGTGCCCACCGCGCGTGGCGCTGCGAATCTCGAGGCGCTCCAGCAAGGTTTCGAGTTCCGCCCGATCCGTCTCCGCCACGCCGATGAAGAACAAGATCGTGCTGCGATGGCGCGTCCGCCGTTGCGCGAAGGAGACCAGTCGCTGGTGACAGCGCGCGCTGCGCAGATCGGTGCCCAGAACGGTTTCGCCGTACGCGATGCGACCGCGCACCGGGCTGATACGCACGATCTCCGGCATCGTGGCGCCGGGGCGTCCGGCGCGCACCGTCGAGTATCCCAAACGTGTCAAATGCGCCTCGAGTTGCCGGCGCAAATATCCCCGCGACAGGCTCATCGCGTGCTCCGGGGCGACCGGCATCTCGCGCCGCAGAGCGCGCTGGGTGCGTCGCGGAACCGGCTTAGCCACCGGCAAATTGTCGAATGATGTAATGTCTTCTCCCGGCGCCGCTGTTGTGGGCCACGCCTCAGCAACAATGGCACCTGTTGCCATTGTGACGTCTTCCTGAGTGTGGGGAGCGGGAGGCTCTCGAATGCCTACAGACAAGTGTGTTTCTCGCGCCGGACAGTCAGATGGACTGCACCCCACCGTAGCAGGTGCTCCGGTGTCATGCAAACCGACTCCAGGGTAGAGGCGAGCGCTGGGTTGATGTTCGGGGGGGCGGTTGACGGCCGAGCGGAACGCTCCCCTGCCGGGCTCGACGCACTCGACCGACGGCGCCCCGTCCTTAGAAGGTGTGTCCAAAGGCCAGGAAGACCTGTCCCGTTTCCTCTTTGCTGAAACCGAGGTCGATGCGTGCGACCAGCGCCTCGGAGAGGGCGATGCGCAGGCCCGGTCCGTAGCTGAACTGAAAGTCGGCGGTGAGGCGATCGAAGATCTCGCTATCGAGATGGAACTCCTCATCAATTTCGGAACCGGTCAAATACACCCGGCCCATGTCGGCGAACGCCACGCCATCGAGTCGGACGTGCCAGAGGTGGAAGAAGTCGAACTCGACGAGACGCGATCGGAGTTCGAGGTTGATGAGCACCCGCCCCTTGCCGACGAAGCGATGCGGAAAGAAGCCGCGCAGGGTGTCGGCCCCGCCGAGCTCCGACATCTCCCAGAAGGGTAGCTGGTTGGTGGGGGCCTCGATCCACTCCCCGTTCACACGCAACCCAACGATTTGCCGCTCGGAGTTGAACGCACGCAGGTAGCCGCCGTCGAACAGCAGGCGGGTGAATTCGTAGTCGCTGGCCAGACTCTTGTCGGTATGCAGTGCCTTGAGCAATATCCGCCAGCCGCGTGTCGGCCGCATGACGTCATCGCGGCTGTTCCAGACCAACGACAGCGCGATCGGGTTGACCACCCCGCCGCCGACGCCAGGCAGGTCCGGGAACTTCTGTGGCGTGGTGTTCGGGAGGGGAATGCTGTCGTCCGGATCCCCGCGGCCGATATGCACTTTCCGGATGCCCACCTCGAAATTGAGTGACAGGCGCTCGAACGGCCGCCAACCGATGCTGAGTCCTCCCTCTGCGCTCCCGATCTCGTGGGTCGAGACAGGACCGTCGACGCTGTCGTTGCCCAGTCCGAAGAAATCGCGTTGCGGGTCGGAGTAATAGCGCGCGCGCAACAACAGCAGTAGCCGACCGTCCAGTAACCGCGGCGACGCGACTGAAAACTCAAAGGCCTGTTGCTGATTCAGGGCATATGTTGCATCGAGATCCAGGCTGGTTCCCGAATCGAGGAGGTCTCGCTCGGCGAGCTTGATGCCGGCCAGTATGCTGGTGTCGGGTCCGAAACCGAACTGCGGCAAAATTGCCCAGTGGCGTGCTGCCAGTTCGTCGGACGGGCCGGAGGGAAAACGGCTCGGCAGCAGATCCGAGATCGTCTCCTCCGCGCCGAGTCGATCGATGGCGCGGGCGGGGGCCTGCAGGGGCAACAGAGACAACAGCCCCAGGCACGTCGTTCGCATCCGACGGCACCAGACAAGAGGGCTGGTACGCCGCATGGTACCGGTCGCGTCCAGGGAATGGGGAGCGGCAGGCATTGCTCACGTACGCGGGCGCGTGCTGTAGACGCGTTCGAGATAGTCTCGCACCATGCGTTCCGCGTTGAAGGAGGGGATCAATCTGGCCATGGAGATCTTGATGCGCTGCAGCCATCGCCGTGGGATCCCATCGGCATCGCGCTCGTAGAACAGGGGGACGACCTCACCCTCGAGCAGATCGAGAAGGGCCCGGGCATCGTGCTCGTCCTGCTGATAGGGGTCGCCCGTTGGCGTTTCGATTGCCCAGCCGTTCTGCCCATCGTACGCCTCGGCCCACCAGCCATCGAGCACGCTGACGTTGAGTCCGCCATTGAGGGCGATCTTCATCCCGCTTGTGCCGCTGGCTTCGAGCGGCGGCCGCGGCAGGTTCAGCCAGACGTCGACCCCCGCCATGACCCGCGGCGCCATGTGCAGATCGTAATCTTCCAGGAACACCATGCGGCGCGCGACCTGTGCGTCGCGCCGTAATTCGAAACGCCGCCGGATCGTTTCCTTAGCCTCCTTGTCCTGCGGGTGCGCCTTCCCGGCCAGGATGATCTGCACGGGCCGTGGACCGTCCGCCAGCAATCGCATCAGGCCATCCTCGGGAAGCCTCCCGAGCAGGTAGAGGCGTTTGTAGTTGGCGACCCGCCGCGCAAAGCCGATGGTGAGCACGGTGGGATCGAGGGCGGCGGCGGCGCTTTCCACGTAGTCGGGACGGTCGCCGCGACTACCGAGTCGGTCGTACATCGAGCGTTCACGGGCGTAGTCGATCAGGCGCGCGCGGAGCGCGTTCCGCGCCGCCCACAGGTCACCATCGGGGATGTCGGCAATGCGCTGCCATAGGCCAGCGTCGCACAGCCGGCTGCGCCAGTCGGGATCCAGATTGCGATCGAGCAGTGCCTGCATCGGTCCGGCCATCCAGGTCAGCGTGTGGACCCCGTTGGTGACATGCCCGATCGGTACGCCCTCGACGCTGCGCTCGGGCCAGAGTGGGTGCCACATTTCGCGGGCTACGGCCCCGTGGCGGCGCGACACGCCGTTGGCCACCCGGCTGGTGCGCAAGGCCAAAGCCGTCAGGGTGATCGGCTCCTGTTCGTTCGTCGGGTTGACACGACCAAGCCCGTAGAAGGTGGCGCGCGCAATCCCCAGCCGATCGGCGAAGTCCCCCAGCACCGGCTCCATCTCCTCCTGGGTGTATCCCTCGTTGCCTGCCGTTACGGGCGTGTGCGTCGTGAAGACCGTTTCCTGCCGCACCGCCGCCAGCGCTTCCTCCACCGAGGCGCCCGCTGCCATACGCACACGCACACGCTCCAGGATACTCAGCGCCCCATGTCCCTCGTTGAGGTGAACCAACGACGGCTCGATCCCCATCGCCGCCAAGGCGCGCACCCCGCCGAGTCCGAGCACCAGGTACTGTGCCAGGCGCGTGTGCCGGTCGCCAATGTACAAGCGCGAGGTGATCCAGCGGTCGATGGGATGATTGTCCTCGCGATCGGTATCGAGGAGGTAGAGGGGTATGCGCCCTATATCGACCCGCCAGATCTGGACCTTGACGGAACGATGGCGCACCAAGACCTCAACCGTAAGCGGACGCTCATCGGGTCCGGTCACGAGCACGACCGGCAAGCGATCGAAATCGACGTCGGTCCAGTACTCCTGCTGCCATCCCGTTTCGTCGATCCGCTGGTGCATGTACCCCTCGCGGTATAACAGCCCGACACCCACCATGGGGATGGCCAGGTCCGATGCGGCCTTCAAGGTGTCCCCGGCCAGCACTCCGAGTCCACCGGCGTAGATCGGCAGGGAGCAATGCACGCCGTACTCCGCGCACAGATATGCGACGGGATGTTCCGGAGGAATCCCCGTTTGTGCCCACGGGCGCCGCAGGTCGGCGTCGATCGCTTCCGCCGCGGCCTGCAGCCGGGCAACGAATTGCGATTGGCCCGCCAGCGCGCGAATCTGCGCTTGTGGGAAGCTCTGGATCAGGTAGTGCTTGCAGCGGCTCTGGTGCCAGTTCGAGGGGCTGATGCTGCTGATCGCGCTGCGGGACCCATGGGCCCACAGCCAGCGGTAGTTGTAGACGACCCGGGCAACCGGGGCCAACGGCTCTGGCAACCGTGCCGCAAGTTCGGCGATGGCGCGCTCGATGTCGCGCCGCCCGTCGTTCAGTTGGGAAGCCTCGGTCACGATTGCCCGTTTCCCATATGGCGTAATCGTTGCGCGAGAAACGAACCGGTGTTCCCAGGTTGCTCGGGATGCAGGATCCGACAGTGTCTCGTCAAACCTACGTGCGGAGCCGCTCCCAGCGACCCAACGGGGAGCGACTCCGCCAAACCGCCCTGTCTCGCTAGAAGTTGGGTGGCAGACCCAGTTTGCGTTTCGCGATGATGTTCTTCTGCACCTCCGACGACCCGGCGCCGATGGTGTAATTGACTGCCCAACGGTACGTCGATTCCGCCCGGCCGCGCATCGGTGCGTCCGCCGTCTGTACCCGCAGTTGGCCGGCCGCGCCGGCGATATCCAACGCGGCGTCGGCCAGGCGCTTCGATAGCTCGGTGGTGTAGAGCTTGTACTGCGACGCGTCCGTCGTCGGGGCTGCGCCACCCTTCAACGATTTGGCGACAAACCGTAAGCACAGCGATCGGGCGACTTCGGTTTGCGTGACCAGCTGTGCGATGCGCTGGCGAACGACCGGGTCCTCCCGCAGCGGCTTGCCGTCCCGGGTCTCGGTGGCCACGTAACCACACAGCTCCTCAAGCCGCTCTTCATTCGGTGCGAAGGCGAACATGGTGAAACGCTCCAGGTCGAGCGCCTCAGAGATGTACTGAAAGCCCTTGTTCAGCTCACCCACCCGGTAGTCGTCGCTGACATAGACGTTGTCGAAAAACACCGAGTTCGTGGTCTCGTCGCCGATGGTGGGCATCGGGTTGACGGTAAGGCCCGGGTTATCCATGTTGATCAGGAACAGGGTGATGCCGCGGTGCTTGTTGGTGGGATCGGTACGGGCACCCACCCAGTACCAGTCAGCGAAGTGCGCCGAGGTGGAGAAAATCTTCTGTCCGTTGAGCCGCCACCCGTCGCCGTCCCGTGTCGCCTTCAATTTCATGGCCGCGGCGTCGGAGCCGGCGCTCGGTTCCGTGTAGCCGATGGCGAATTGGATCTCGTTGCGCAGAATCTTCGGGAGGAACTCCTGCTTCAGCTTTTCGTTGCCGTGGCGGATGATGGTCTTGCCGACGATACCGACGCCCTTGCCGATCTGCGGTGCGCCGCGGCGGGCCAGGGATTCATTGAGCAGGAACTCATAGACGCCTTCTATTTCGCGGCCGCCGTATTCCTTTGGCCAACCCATCCCGAACCAGCCGTGCTCCGCGCATTTGGTGAGAAACTCCTTGCGGGGGGCCGTGTCCACTAACTGCGCCATGTTCTCGCGCGTGACATCCATGACGTCCGGGGTGTCGAAGTGGTCCAGGAACTTTTCCACGTCGTGCAAGAACGACCTTTCCTCAGCCGAGAATTCAAAATTCACGATGTCGACCTCCTGTTGAATCTTTGGGGGGGAACGGCAGCCCCTCGCTTTGAGACCCTACCCAATAACCCGCGCAAGTCAAGGCGCGCTGTCTGGCCGGCGTGCCGCGCGAGCGTTAGCGCAAATGCCGCTCGCGGCTGCACGGCCGGCGAGGTAGCCGGTGGCCCACGCCCATTGGAAATTGAAACCGCCGATCCGCCCGTCGCAAGCGAGCATTTCCCCAGCCAGGTGCAGCCCCGGCGCTTTCCGCGATTCCATTGTGCGGTAGTCGACTTCCTCCAAAGGCACCCCGCCGGCGGTCACCTCGGCGTAGTTCCAACCGCGGTCGCGTTCGACTGGCAAGAGGAAATCGGTACAGGCGTGCACGACCTGCCGCCGTTGCTCGCGGGTGAGTTGCGCTACCGGCGTTGCGGCAGCGCACCCCGCCGACTGCGCCAGTGCGAGCGCCAGCCGCGCCGCCAGCCGGTCCGCCAGGCATCGTCCGAGGGAAAGCCGTGGCCGCTGCGCGGCGACACTCCGCAGCCACGCGTCTGTCTGCTCGAAGTCCCACCCAGGTAAGAAGTTGCAGCGCAGTTCCACCCGCTGGCCGCGTGCCTGGGCCAGCACCCAGTGGCGGCTCACGTCCAGGACCACGGGTCCGCTGATGCCGAAGTGGGTCCACAGCATGCTGCCCCTTTGATGGTCGATCCGCGTGCCATCGGCGAACACGGACAGCGCAACCGGCTGGGAGAGCCCGGACAATTCACGGTGGAACATGCCGGCGCGCAGCACGAGGGGGACTAGAGCGGGGTAGGTGTCGGTGACACTGTGCCCGCACGAACGCGCCAAGTCCCAGCCGCCGCCGTCGCTGCCAGTGCGCGGCAGGGAGCGGCCGCCGGTGGCGAGAATCACGCGCGTGGCGGAGAGACGGCCGGACGCGTGATCGAGGATGAAGGGAGCCGGGTCCTGCGCGGGTAGCGGTCCGCGGCGCAGGACGGAGACACGGTGTCGCGGACGCACGCTAACATCCAAGTCCATACACCGGCGGAGCAATGCCTCCAGCACGGTGCGGGCGCTGTCGGTGACCGGGAACAGCTTGCCGCTGTCCTCGCGTTTCAATTCCACCCCGAGCGATGCGAGCCAGCGGCGGGTCGCCGTCCCGTCGAAGGCCGCCAGCACATTGCGGACGATATTGCGCGAGCCGTTGAAATCGGCGGGCGTGACCTCCGCATGCGTGACGTTGCAGCGCCCCCCGCCAGACACGAGGATCTTCGCGCCGATCGTCTTGGCGCCGTCCAAGACGACGATTCGTGGCAGCGCGTGCGGCCCCCGTTGCTGGCGGGCAGTGTCCGCCGCAAAGATGGCGGCCGTGAGCCCCGCGGCCCCGGCGCCGATCACCGCAATGTCACAGGGTTCCATGCTGCGGGCCGGATGATAACAGACACGGTCGAGGCACAACTCTCAACTTGCGACTGGTGACTGTCGACTGAGAGATTTTCGAATTCGGGCTACCGACTCAAGACGAAGATCGCTACGTCGGCGTTGCGGTTGGGGTCGTCGGTGATCCAGCGGCGCGTTTCGCTGTCGAGGTACAGCTTGCGGTGCGTCCGGATGTCCTTGCGGGCACAGAAGTCCTCGACATCCGCGATCGACGGGAAGCGCCGGTTGGGCGTGTTGAACCACTCGAACGGGTACACCCCTTCGGCCTTTGGAGACCGCCCCTGCTCGAACAGCATCGTGCGGATCTTGTAGTAGGCAAAGTTCGGAAAGCTGACGATGCAGGAACGGCCAACGCGCAGCATCTCGTCGATGATGCCTTCGGTGTCCACGATCGATTGCAGCGTTTGCGACAGCACGACCACGTCGAACTGTCCGTCGGTGAACGGCGAAAGCCCCTTTTCGAGATCGGTCTGCACCACCTCCAATCCGTGCTCCGCGCATGCGAGCACGGCGTGCTCGTCGAGTTCGACGCCCACCAGCCGGGAGTGGCCCCGCTCGCGCAAACGGGCCAGCAGTCCGCCACTGCCGCAGCCCAGATCCAGCACGCTGGCGCCGGGCGCAATCAACTGCAGGATCATGTCGTAATCGAGCCGGTGCCCGTGAAAGATGTTCGTGGGCTCGTCAGCGCTGGTGGTCAGCGCGGCCTGTGGCCGCACCGTCGCCGGCTGTCCGTCTATATGAGCCAGAAATCCGCGGATCAGGCCCCCGTAAATGGACAACTTCTCCTCCAAGAGGAACGCGTCGTGCCCGCCCGAGGCTTGGACGTTGCAGTACGTCACCGGGCGGTTGGCGGCGATGAGTGCGGCGACGATCTGCCGACTCTGCTCGGGCGGAAACAGCCAGTCACTGGAGAAGCTGATGACCAGCCACTGGCATTGGCTGCGCCCCAGCACGGTCTGCAGCTGTGCCTGCGTGTCGCCGAGGTCGAACAGGTCCATCGCCATGGACAGAGTGACGTAACTGTTGGCGTCGAAACGCTCAACGAACTTGTGCCCCTGGTAGGCGAGGTACGAGCCGACGGAAAACTTCTTCTCGAACGCCGTGGGGATGTCCTTCGGCCGGAGCCGGCTCGGATCGAACTTGGCCGTCATCGCCTCGCGTGACAGATAGGTGATGTGGGCGAGCATGCGTGCCAGCGCCAGGCCGACGACCGGCCCTTCGCCGCGGTCGTAGTATTGCCCGCCGCGGTAGCCCCGGTCGTGCAGAATCGCGTTGCGGCCCACCACATCGAACGCCAATGCCTGACTGGTGAGCCGCGCCGAGGTGGCGACGGCGACGCAGCCGCGGACGCGGTCGGGGTAGCGAACGGCCCAGGTCAGCGCCTGATGTCCCCCCAGTGACCCGCCGATCACTGCGCGGAGCGTGGAAATGCCGAGATGATCGATGAGCCGGCGTTGCACCTCGACCATGTCGCCGACCGTGATGGCCGGAAAATCGGCGCCGTAGGGTTGTCCGCTGTGCGGGTTGGTAGAGTTGGGCCCGGTGGTGCCGCGACAGCCGCCGAGGATGTTGGAGCAGATGACGAAGTGGCGGTTCGTATCAAGGGACTTGCCCGGTCCGACGAGCAGATCCCACCAGCCGGGGTCGTCGTCCTCACTGTGGCGGGCGACGTGCGAGTCGCCGCTGATGGCATGGCACACGAGCACGGCGTTGTCGCGCCGCGCACTCAACTCGCCATAGGTTTCGTAAGTGACGGTGAACGACGGCAGGGTGCCGCCCAGTTCGAGTGGCAGCGGCTGCGCGAACGTCGCGTGCTGCGCATAGCGCAATGGGGCTGCGCTGCGGACGCTGTCGCTGCTCTCGAACGGAGAGTCGCGCATTGCCACCGTCAGGCTTGTGACGCCTTCAGGCCCTGGTCGAGGTCGGCGATGATATCGGTCACATCCTCGATGCCGATCGACAGCCGGACGTACTCCGGTGTCACCCCGGTCTGTTCCTGCTCTTCCGCCGTCAGTTGCGAGTGCGTGGTCGACCCCGGATGGATGACCAGGGTCTTGGCGTCGCCGATGTTGGCGAGATGGCTGGCCAACTTGAGATTGTTGATCAGCTTGACACCGGCTTCGCGGCCGCCCTTGATGCCGAACCCCAAAACGGCGCCCTGGCCGTGCGGCAGGAAGCGGCTGGCGTTGGCGTAGTCGGCATGACTCGGAAGGCCCGGGTAATTGACCCATTCCACCGCCGGGTGCTGCTGCAGAAACCTGGCGACCGCCAGCGTGTTGCTGCAGTGCCGCTCCATACGCAGGTGCAGGGTTTCCAATCCCAGCAAGAACAAAAAGGCCGCAAACGGGCTCATGCAGGCGCCGGTGTCGCGCAACCAGTGCGTACGGATGTGCAGGATGTAGGCGATGTTGCCGATCGGCCGCAGCGCCTCTTCGAACACCACGCCGTGATACGCGGGATCCGGGGCGCAGAACTCCGGCCATTTGTCGGGGTGCTTGGCCCAGGGGAAGTTGCCGCTGTCGACGATCGCGCCGCCGATGTGCACGCCGTGGCCGCCGATGAACTTGGTGGTGGAGTAGACCACGATGTCCACACCGTGGTCGATCGGCCGCAGCAACATCGGCGTCATCACCGTGTTGTCACAGATGACGGGGAGGTTCTGCGCGTGTGCCGCATCGGCGATGCGCCGGAAATCCGGCACGTCATTCTTCGGGTTGCCCAGGCTCTCGAAGTAGACGGCGCGGGTGTTCTTGTCCGCCAGTTGGGCGATTTTCTCCGGTTCATGCGGGTCGAAGAAGCGGACCTCGATGCCGAGTCGGTTCAGGGTCTGCGTGAACAGCGTCCAGGTGCCGCCGTACAGACTCGTTGCGGAAATAAAGTTCTGGCCGCTGTGGCAGATGGTGAGAAGGGCCGCGGTGATCGCCGCCTGGCCGGAGGCGAACGCGAGCCCCGCCGCGCCGCCGTCGAGGGCCGCGAGGCGCTTCTCCAGCACATCGTTGGTGGGATTCATCAAGCGCGAATAGATGTTCCCGAACTCCGCCAGGGCAAACAGGTTGGCGGCGTGTTCGGTGGAATCGAACACGTACGACGCTGTGGCGTAAATCGGGACCGCCCGGGCATTGGTTGCAGGGTCCTTTACTTGGCCAGCATGGACCGCCAGGGTTCCCATTCCCAGCCTTGCCGGTGTGTCTGCGCTCATTCGTTTCCTCCTTCAGCTCGTGTGCCGGTTGCTTTAGCAGAGCACGGGCAGGCAGTGCGCACTGCCCGCCGCGGCGCTCGCGTGGGTCATTCGGCGTTGTTGCTCCTAGCAGATTGTACCGGCCGGAGACAGCGCTAGCACGGTTTCAACGCCGCCTCGCCTGCGCCATCGTCGGAGGCGCGCTGAGCACCGTGTGCGGAGACGGGGTTTCTCTTGTCTTGGGACGGCAACCGACGCTATACGAGCCCATCAGCCGAACATGCGTGTGGCTGGCAATGCCAGCGACTGCGGATACAAGGAGGGCAGAACGGTGCATACGGAATTGTGTGACAAACTCGGAATCGAATACCCCATCTTTGCCTTCACGCATTGCCGCGACGTGGTGGTTGCGGTCAGCAAAGCGGGCGGTTTTGGTGTGCTCGGCGCCGTCGGCTTCTTGCCGGAGGAACTCGAAATCCACTTGAGGTGGATCGACGAGCGCATCGGCGACAAGCCGTATGGCGTCGACGTCGTGATCCCCGGCAAGTACGAGGGCATGGGGGAAATGGACCCGAAGAAACTCGAGGAGCACCTCCGCGCCCTTGTCCCACCCGAGCACCGAGCGTTTGCTGAGAAGATTCTCACCGATCATGGCGTGCCGAAGTTGCCCGCGGGCGAAGAGCGGCACGAGTTGCAGGGCTGGACCGCGGCAACGGCGGCGCCGCAGGTCAACGTTATCCTCAAGCACGACAAGGTGCGGCTGGTGGCCAATGCCCTGGGCACGCCGCCGGCGGACGTGATCGAGCAAATTCATCGCTCCGGTCGTCTGGTGGCGGCCCTGTGCGGCTCCGCCAAACAGGCGCTGAAGCACAAGGCCGCAGGCGTCGACATCGTCATCGCGCAAGGGACCGAGGGCGGCGGGCACACCGGCGAGATCGGCAGCGTCGTGTTGTGGCCGGAAGTCATTGACGCGGTGGCCCCGACTCCGGTGCTGGCGGCCGGCGGCGTCGGTACGGGCCGTCAGGTCGCCGCGGCACTGGCCATGGGCGCGCAGGGCGTGTGGACCGGCTCGCTCTGGCTCACCGTGCAGGAAGCCGAGTCGCCCTTCGCGCAGAAAGAACTCTTGCTCAAGGCGACCAGCCACGACACGGTACGTTCCCGGTCATGGACCGGCAAACCGGCCCGCATGTTGCGCAATGACTGGACCGAGGCCTGGGAGCGGCCCGATGCGCCCAAGCCGCTGGGGATGCCGCTGCAAGGCATGGTCAGCGCCGACGCCATGTCCCGCGGCTACCGCTACGCCGACAAGGCCAAGGACGTGATGTTCAACCCGGTGGGACAGATCGTCGGCCAGATGAACGCGATGCTCCCGGTCAAGGAGGTCATCCGGCGGTTGGTGGACGAGTACTTCGAAGCGGCGGACCGTTTGCAGCGCCTCAGCGCGGGCGCGGCGGGTTGAGCAGGCGCCGCCTGCCTGCAACCCGCCCGCCACGGCCTCCATGGTAGCCCGCCACCGGGGTGGCACCGGAACCGGGCGCCCCGGTGGCGGTGATGCTCCTCACTGGCGATGCCGCCGACACCGGTGATATGCTGGTGCAAAGGCGAGGTCTGCGGAGTGTGCGTGCGCCGCGCGGCACCTGGCGGCCGCTCCGGACGTGTTTGGAGGAGAGCCAATGGCGGAGCCCAAAACCTACATCTGTCAGGGAAAGACGTACCACAGCGAGCGGGACATGGTGGTTGCCCTGCTCGACAACTTTCGGGCCGGCGAGGCGTTTGGTGCGGAATTGCTGCAGGCCTGGCTAAACGTGTGCCAGCTGCCCGCCCTGCGTGGCGGCCTGCGCACCGTCGTTGAGCGCGAGGCCTGGCACGCCCGCGTCCTGGCGCAGCGACTGCAGGAGTTGGACAGTCCCTGTCAAGCGCAGTTCGCCGCCGATACGCGACAGGTGACGCTGCAGCGGATGGGGTCGGCCGATATCTCCGATGTCGACAAGCTGCGGGAAATCGCCGGCTTGGTTACGGGACCCACCGATCCGGTGGCCGAATTGCGGTACGCGGCCGAGCAGATCGAGGAGGATCAGGAAACCCGGGCGCTGCTGTCGACCCTGTTGGACGACGAGGATGCCACCGTCCGCTGGTTACGCGACAGCTATCGCCAGCTGATCGACGAGGCCGCCGAGCTGGGCTGATCCGCGTGAGGCCAGAGGGTTGTTAGGTTGCTAGGTTGTTACGTTGCACCGCCAAATAACTAGCAACTCACCCTGGCAACGTAACAACCTAACAGCTAACAGCTGAACTGCGGTGTCTGGATCAGCTCCACACAGGTGCCGTCCGGGTCCCGGAAAAAGAGTGCCCACACGCCCTCGACCGGTGATTCCGGCCCGAGGTGGACCCAACAGGGCGCCAAGGGGCAGTCAGCGCCCAAAGCTCGCAGTTGGGTGTAACTGCTGGTGATGTCCTCCACCGCCACGGCGAGGCGGAACAGTCCCTGTGCGTTGGCGTTGGTCCGCGGCGGCAGCAGCGTTTGCGCCTCCGTCCGCTGCACGAGCTGAATGCCGAAGTTGCGCGGGCGGCCAGGCAACGCCATGCCTTGGGTCCGTACCGTGACGGGTGCGGCTCTGCCCGCCAGTGCCCCCGGCAGGGTGCGCGCGTGGACCTCGTCCAGCGTGTCAAAGCCCAGCATGTCGCCGTACCAGGTGCGGGAGCGCGCGAGATCCCGGCAGTTGATTGCCACGTAGGCGAGCGCTGTCTGTTTCGCCGCGCTCCTGCGGACCTCGATCGGCAGGCCGTCGGGGGTGTGCAGCCAGCCGGCATCAGGGTCACTGGTGGTGATTACGGGAACCGACCAGTGTCGGGCGCGCTCGATGGTGGCGGCGACATCCGGCACGTCGATCGCCACCCAGGCGTAGCCCAGCCGATCGATGGCGGTGCCCGGCGACACCTCGGTCGGGGGAATGGTCCACTGCAACAGGTCGAGCATCGTGCCGGCCCATCCGCTGGTGTCCTGCATGGCGTAGCCGTCCCATTGCGCGTCGCCGCTCAGGCCCATGCCCGCTCCCGCTTGCGGTGCGGCCTTGAGATGGTTGGCGGCGGTCAGTCCGACGACGGTCTCGAAGAACCGCCGAGATGCGGCGATGTCGGTGCAGTTCGCATTGATGTGGATAATATTCTGCACGGCGATGGGCATGATGGGCGTTCTCCTCTCCGCGATGGCGGCGTCGACTCAGAACGGCCAGACCATGGGGATGACCGCCACCGCGGTGAGGCCGCAGGCGAGATCCAGCGGCAGGCCGACGCGAACGAAGTCGCGGAAGTGGTAGCCGCCGGGACCGTAGACGATGAGATGCGTTTGGTAGCCGAAAGGAATGGCGAATCCGCAGCTAGCGGCGACGCTAATGGCCATGATGAAGCCCCGTGCGTCGACACCGAGGCGTTGTGCGGTGGCCACGCCGATGGGGAACATGAGTGCGGCGGCTGCGTTGTTGCTGATGCCTTCCGTGAGTAGGACGGTGAGGAAGTAGATGGCGGCCAGCGCTCCCCGCGGACCGAGCGCGGCGTGCTCGGGCGTGAACGCGCGTGCGATGGCAGCGGCGACGCCGGTCTTCTCCATGGCCGTGGCCAGGCCGAATGCGGCGCCGATGACGATGAGCAAAGGCCATTCGACGCTGCGGTGCGCCTGCGCCGCAGACACGCAGCGCGTCAAGATCAGGACGCCGGCTGCCAGAAAGGCGGCGATGGAAATGGGGAGCCGATCGAACGTCACGACGACGATCAGCGCCGCGAGCACTCCGAGCGCGACCAACGAACGATCGTAGCGCGGGGGTTCGCTGTCAGCGACCTCGCTGACCAGGTAGAAGTCGGAGCTGTTGTGATGCGCCCGCAGAAAGCCGGGCGCCGCCCGTAGCAGCAGCGTGTCGCCGGGGCGCAGTCGGATGTCACCGATCTTGCCGCGCACCCGTTCGCCGTTGCGGTGCACGGCGATGACCGCGGCGTCGTAGACGGTGCGGAAGTTGGCGTCGCGGACACTCTGGCCGACCAGCGGCGACGAATTGGAAATGACCGCTTCGATCATGCTGCGTTCCGGCGCCAGTGCCGCGGGATCGGTGGTCTCGGTCGCGGGCAGCAGGCCGCGGAACCGCTGCAGGTCGACGATGGTGGACACCAACCCGGCGAACACCAAGCGGTCCCCCGCGCGCAGGATCTCATCCGACGCGACCGGACTCAGTATGGTATCGCCGCGCTCGATCTCCACCAGAAACAATCCGGGGAGATGGCGCAGGCCGGCGTCCTCGATGCTCTGCCCGGCCAACGGCGAAGCGGGCGCCACCATCATGGCCACCGTGTACTCCCGTTGGCGCTCGCCGAACTCCTGCGTCGGATCCTTGCGGTCTGGTAGCAGGCGGCGTCCGATCGTGAGCAGGTAGGCGAGGCCTACGACGCACACCGGCACGCCGACCGGTGCGAGTTCGAAAAAGCCCATCGGCGGCATTTTGGCCTGCAGCATGAGCCCGGCAACCGTCAGGTTGGTGCTGGTGCCGATCATGGTTATCACGCCCCCGAGGATGGTCGCGTAACTCAAGGGGATGAGGAAGCGGGCGGGAGAAAGCCGATTCCGCCGCGCCCAGTCGATGACGACCGGCATCGTCATGGCGACGATGGTGGTGTTGTTCAAGAAGGCCGACGCGGCAGCGACCGGGAAGAGGAACCGTAGCAGGCCGCCGAGTTCGTGGCGCGTGCGCCCGAACACACGCCCGAACGTCGCCTCCATGGCGCCCGTATTGCGCAGCGCCGCCGCCAGGACGAGCAGCGCGCCGATCGTGGCCATCGACTGGTTGGAGAAGCCGGCAAACGTCTCCTCCGGTGTGAGCACGCCAGCCGCCGCCAGCGTGAACAAGGCGCCCATGAGCAGGACCTCGGGTCCCGCGGTCTCCAGCGCCATGGCGATGATGACCGCGAATAGTACCGCCAGCGTGAACCAGCCCTGCCACGTCATTCGGGGCGCTACGATAGCGAAGAACCAGCCACCCGCAAAGGCGAAAATGATGGCGGCGCGGTGAGCAGATCACCGCGCGCCCAGTGCGTCCGCCTCAGCCCGTGATGTATTGGTTGGCGAACCGCTGCATGGCGTCGAGCTTCGCCTCCAGAGAGGCATGTTGTGGATCGCCGGCCCACCACACCATGACAACGACGCCGTCGAAGCCCCAGTCCTCGAGTTGGTGAAAGACGTCGTGGGAGGGGAGGGCGTCCGGCATCACGTAGCGGCGGAAGGGAATGCGGCCCTCGCCGTGGGCATCGACATAGCGCCGGCGTTCGGCATTCAGTGCGGCGACCAGGCCGCGGATTTCCCCCATGGTGTATTTCATGCCGGCCCAGCCATCGTTGCGGGCGGCGCGCCGCAGAGCGCCCGGCGACTTCCCGCCAATCAGGACCGGTATCGTTTCCCGCGGCACCGGAAACTGGGCCGCCGTATCAAAGCGGTAGAACTCGCCTTCAAACGCGGCGAAGCCGTCGTCCCAGAGGTCGCGCATGATGGTGATCATCTCGTCCGTGCGGCGGCCGCGGCGGTGCGGATTGTGTCCGAGCAGCTGGATCTCGTCGACGTTCCAACCCGTGCCGACGCCCAGCAGCAAGCGATAGTCGGACTGCATCGCCAGCGTCGCCGCTTGCTTGGCGACGGAGAACGGCTCGCGCATCGGGAGGACGTACACGTAGCTCATCAGGCGCAGGCGTGTGGTGACGGCGGCCATGGTGGCCATCGTGATCAGGCATTCCGGGATCACCGTGTCGGGTTCGATGTGCCGCTCGCCGGAGGGATGTACGGAGGTATAGGCGGTCGGTATGGCAAGATGATCCGAGACCGCGACGCCGGCAAAGCCCATCCGCTCGGCCGCCATCGCCACCTGCTTTGCCTGTTCGTTTGCCTCGTGAAACCAGGCCAGCCAGTACTCCATCGTTCCCTCCACCGCCGACAGCCGCAAGTCGAACGTCGACAGTTCACAGTCGAAAGTTGATTCTTGCCAGCTCTAGCAACGGCGGTGGCGCGCTTCAATGCGGTGCACGCGGCCCCGCTGGCGCAATGCCAGCACTCGGGGTAACACTGTCGTGCCGTGGGGCCATGACAACAAGAACGGACCGGGCGGGGATGCGACGTGCCAGGCGTAGTGGGAGGTGCATTGTGAGTCGATTCTCGGATCAAGTGGCGATCGTGACCGGTGGCGGATCGGGCATCGGGCGGGCAACCTGCCTGCGCCTGTGCAGCGAAGGCGCGCGTGTGGCGGCTGTGGATGTCAACCTGGCGACGGCGGAGCAAACCGCCACCGAAGTGCGCGGTGCCGGCGGTACCGCGATGGCGCTGGCTTGCGACGTGAGCGACCCGGGATCCGTTGCCGCCGCCGTCGCTGCCGTCGCGCGTGACCTCGGTGCACCGTCAGTGCTCTGCAACGTCGCCGGCATTCAGGAATACGGTCACGCGGAGCACCTCAGCTTCGCGACGTGGTCGCGCATCATCGGGGTGAACCTGACCGGCACCTTCCTCATGAGCCAGGCGACGCTGCCGCATCTGGTGCGGACACGTGGCAGCATCGTCAACGTTGCCTCGCTGGCCGGAATCATGGGGCTGCCGTACGATGCCGCCTACTGTGCGTCGAAAGGCGGCGTGGTGATGCTGACCAGGGCGCTGGCGAAGGAATTCTCGAATCGTGGCGTGCGGGTCAACGCGGTCGCGCCGGGAGGCGTGGAGACACCGATGGCAGAGATCCCCTTCCCGGCGGATGCGGCACCGGAGGTCATGCAACTCATCCCGCGCACGCCCATGGGCTGGTCCACGCCGGCGGAGATTGCCGCCGTCATTGCCTTCCTCGCCTCCGAGGACGCGCGCAAGGTGACCGGCGTGGTGGTGCCGGTCGACGGGGGCATGACCGCGTAGCGCGGCGCAGGTGTCAGGGCAGTCGCTGTCCGGTGGGAGTCAGGAGCAGCGAAAGGAACGTACGATGATTGGGGTCATTCACCACACGGCGATATCAACCGGCAACCTGCAACGCACCGTTGCCTTCTACCGCGATCTGTTCGGCTTCGAGGTGGTGACGGAATTCGGCTGGCCGGTCGGTTCGGCGGTAACGGACCGCATCATGGGCTTGGCCGGCAGCGCCGGGCGCGCCGCGATGCTGCGTAAGGGCAACGCCATGATCGAGGTGTTTGAATTTGCGGCGCCTCGCCCGAAACCGAGCGATCCCCGCCGCCCGGTGTGTGACCACGGCGTGACGCACATTGGGTTCCATGTGCAGGATATCCAACACGAGTACGATCGGCTCACAGCGGCGGGCATGACGTTTCACTGTCCGCCACAGCGGATCGGGCCCACCGAGTGGGCGACGTACGGTCGTGATCCCGATGGCAACGTCATCGAGTTGATCGAGATCGGCAACCCCGATCACCCGATGGCGCTGCGGTGAGTGCCATCCTCGCCTTCGCGGGCGGGGTGCGCATGACATTCGTCATGCTAATTGCGAGCAGGCGTCCTTTGCATGCGGCAATTCGACCGTGTTACGAGACCCGCACCGAGAGGGGAATCGCTCTCATCGGGGCAGCGACCGGGGGCTTGTGACGCTGTCCGTCGGAGAAGGAGGGGCGCTGTGGGGGATATGCGAAGAATCATGTGGTGCGGGGTCGGATTGTCCGTGCTTATCGGAATGATCATCCCGTCGGCCAGTTGGGCGCAAGTTGCAAAGGGCAAGAAGGAGAAGGCGGCGAAGGTCGAGACGGAGATCGAAGAGATCACCGTCACGGCGCAAAAGCGTGAGGAACCCCTGCAGGAAACGCCGATCTCGATCACCGCGCTGAGCAGCGAAACGATCGAGGAGAAGCAGATCGCGAACGTCGCAGACGTTGGGTCGGTTGCGCCAAATCTGCACATCCATTCGAATTCGGGTGGTAAATCCGGCGTAACGATCAGCATGCGGGGCGTCTCCACGACGGACCCGATTATCACTCTCCAACCGACGGTGGGACTTTACGTCGACGGCGTCTATATCGCCAAGTCGGGTGGGGCCAATCTGGACCTGTCCGATTTGGAGCGCATCGAGGTGCTGCGTGGACCGCAAGGGACGCTGTACGGCCGCAATACCACGGGCGGCGCAGTCAATTTCATCGTCAAGAAACCCAGCGACCAGCGCTCCATCACCCTTCGTACGGAAGTGGGCAACTACGATGAGTTTCTCGGGCAGGTCATCGTCAACGTACCGATCCTCGGGAAGAACGGGTTCGCCGAGATGCCGGGCCTCGGACAACTCAATTTGAGGCAGAACATCAATTACCGTTCCCGTGATGGCCTGTTCCGGAATAAGGGGTCGACAGGCCCCTCCGATTTTGTGAACTTCGACCGCGAGTTCAGCGACACCGCGATTCGCTGGCAACCTAACAAGGACCTGACCGTCGACTACAGCTTTCAGTATCACCGCCACCGCGAAAACCCCACGTCCTCACAGCTGAGCTACGTGGATCCCGGCTCCCCCGCTGCCGGCTTTGGTCTGCAAAAGTACATCCAGAAGGGTCGCGTCGATGCCATCTACAACAACGCGCTGTTGGACGCCAACACGAACCCACTCAAGCCGCAGCCCCTACCGCTCCATCCGCAGATGAACCATGGCAACGGGCGCATTCACTCGTTGACTGCCGAGTACCACATTGGGGAGGTCGGCCGGCTCGGTGACCTCACCGTGAAGTCCGTTGCTGTGTTCCGCAACTTTTTCCAGCAAGAAGACCAGGATCTCGACGGCAGTGACGTGCATGCCGGAGACTTCCAGCTGTATGACAGCGTCGAGCACTGGAGTGAGGAACTGCAGCTCATCGGAACGCTGCCCCGCATCAAATATGTGCTGGGTGGTTATTACTACGGGGAGCATGGGAAAGAGCGAAGTGACCAGGTCATTCTCGGCGGCGGGACGAACCTTGGCTATAGTGACTTCTTCAAGAGCCGGTCGTATGCGCCCTACGGACAGGTCACCTGGACCCCGCCGATCCTGGGCGACAAACTGAGCCTGACGGCAGGCATACGCTACACGCAGGAGCAGGTGCACCACGAGAAATACTTTCGCTGTGTCGCGATCCTGACACCCGCTGGTCCGGGTGGATCATATATCAACATCTGCAACATCGGCTTCGGGTTCGACAACTACTACAGCGGGCGGGGCAAGGCATTCGGTGGCACCGATGCGATCTCCCCGATGGGGAACGTCGCGTATCAATGGACCGACGACGTGATGACGTACGCGAAAGTCAGCCGCGGCTTCAAGAGCGGCGGGTTCAATGGCCGGGCCACCTCGCCGGAGTCGTTTGCGCAGCCGTTCAA
>JAGDMS010000430.1 GCA_017860575.1 Deltaproteobacteria bacterium
CATCACCGCCTCCTCAAACCCGTGCGCTCGCACGGGCGACCTCCGGGCGTCGCCGTACGGGAAAGTCGATGATGAACCGGCTCCCCCGCGGGTGGTTGTCCTGCACGCGAATGTACGCCTGGTGATCTGCAACGATCGCCGACACGATGGCAAGGCCCAGTCCGGTCCCGTCTTTCTTGGTTGAAAAGTACGGTTCGAACAAACGTAGCTTGGCGTCCCTGCTCATCCCGGTCCCGTTGTCCGCCACTTCCAGACGCACAATCCCGCTCGCCGGCAGGTGTGATACCAGGATCGCGATCCGGCCGCGGTCGGGAATACCTTGGCACGCAGCGACGCCGTTGTCGAGCATGTTGATCAGTGCCCGCTTGATCGCTTCGCGATCGAGTTCGATCGGCGGCGTGCCGGGTGCGGGTTGAAACTCGAAGGTGATTTCCGGATGCCCCTGACGGAAGAGTACCAGTGTTTCGTCCACCACGGTATTCAGATCCTGTGGCGTCAACTCGACGGCGGGCAAGCGCGCGAACATGGAAAACTCGTTGACCAACCGCTTGAGCTCGTCGACCTGCCCAACGATTGTCCGGGTACACTCGTCGAACAGCTCGCCATCCTGCTGGGTAAGAATGGCCGCGTACCGCTTGCGCAGGCGCTGGGCCGAGAGTTGGATCGGGGTGAGCGGGTTCTTGATCTCGTGGGCCAGCCGCCGCGCCACTTCGCGCCACGCTTCCATACGTTGCACGCGGAGCAGATGCGTGACGTCCTCGAAGAACAGCATCAGACCGCGTGGCGTGCCGGCATCATCCGTCAATGCCGTGGTGGTCACCAGGGCCGTGAGGACGTGCTCGCCCCCGGTTAGTTTGAGTTGGCGCTCGCGCTGCTGGTGGGGAGCCGCCATGGCGTCGCCGATCACCTCGGCCACCTTGCGCAGGTCCGGCCGTTCAAACACGTTCGACCAATGCTTGCCGCGCGCCTGCGTCAGACGCACCCCCAACATGTTCTCCGCAGCCCGGTTCAGCATCGTGACGACGCCGGTATGGCTGAGCGAGACGACGCCGGCGGCGATGTTGGCGAGGATGTTCTCGACGTACTTGCGGCGCTCGACCAACTGCGAGTGGATCTGCTGCAGCTCGGCGGTCATCTGGTTGAACGAGTCGACCAGGACGGCCGTTTCCTCGTCGCTGCCGGCCTCGATGCGATGATCCCAGTTGCCGTGCGCGACCTCGCGCGTGCCCTCGGCCAGTCGCTGCAGCGGAATGGTGATGCTCTTGGCCTGCTGGAATCCAAACCACGTCGCCGAGAAAATCACTACCAGGGTGATCAACGCGAGCGTGAGGAGGTAGCCGTTCTTGATCGGCTGCTTCATGCTTGCCAGTTGCCGGTACTCTTCGAAGGAGCGCGCGATGTCGCGCGCCTTCTTGCTGACGTTGCGGGGGACGACGTAGTCGACAAGCACCGCACCGGCCAGGGCACCGTCCGGGGCCCGGACCGGCACCCCGCTGCGCACGATATCGCCCTTCCCGAACGGATAGGTGCGGGCGACGTCCTGGCCGCTGAACAGTTCCCCGATGACATCCGAGCCGGGGGCCGGGGGCGGTTTCGTGTCGGTGCTGGTGGCACGAGCAACGCTCGCCTGGTCGGCGGCAAACACCTCGATGCGTGCGAGGTTGAGCTCCCGCAGCTTCTGTCCGACGAAGCGGTCCAAATCGGGGCGCCGCGCCGGCAGCAAGAGTCCCTCCTCGGTGGCTTGTCGGCCCAGGTCGCGGGCGAAGTACAAGGCGTTGTTGGCGGCGAACTGGTAGTAGCTCTGCGCAACGTCGAGGGACCCTTTGAGCGAGGTTTCGATGCGGACGTTGAACCAGTTCTCGATGGTCGCGTTGAGAAATCCCTCGGCGACGAAGAACAGCAGCACGCTCGGCACCAGTGACAAGCCCACAAAGGCCAGTACCAGCCGCGTACGCAGGCGTGAGCCGAAGATGCCGCGCCGGCGCTCGAAGACGAGCTTCACCAGGTTCCGCGTGACCAGAAAGATCAGCAGCACCAGCAGGATCACGTTGAGGTTGATCAGCAGGAAGAAGACGATGTTGCCCCACAGGGAGGCGCTGTTGCTGAAACGGGCCAGGCGTGTCTCGAACACGGCGAAGACGAGGAACACCACCGCCGTCAACGCGATGATGATGGCCTCGCGCCGGCGCCGCCGGATTTCGTCCGCCGAAAGGGGGGCACGCCCGCCGGTGCCCATGTGCCGCCAGCGGTCCATAGACATCCATCACATCTTAGGGGCCCGGTGTGAGCGGTGCAAGGTTGACGCTCCGGGTGCGTGATTGAGCGGCGGCTGTCGGCAGTTTACGGTGGTGCGGCAGTTGGCTATGAAGAGCCGCTCGCGGTATGGCAGCAATCGCAGCGGATCAGGGGACGGAACGATGGCGAATGTGAGGCAGGACCATCCCGTGCTCGCGGCACTTGCGGCTCGGGCGCTGGAATTCATTACGGACGGCTCCGTCGTCGGTTTGGGCACCGGCCGCGCCGCCGCGGCATTCGTTCACGCGCTCGGGGACCGCGTCCGGCGCGGGTTGCGTGTTCACGGCGTACCGACATCGGAGGCCACGGCCACGCTGGCGCAGACGTACGGGATCCCGCTACTGACCCTCGACGAGGTCGATCAGATCGATGTCACGGTGGATGGCGCCGACGAGGTCGATCCGCATCTCGATTTGATCAAAGGCTACGGCGGTGCGCTGGTGCGGGAAAAGGTGGTGGCGGCCGCGTCGCGTACCGAGATCATTGTCATCGGCAGTGAGAAACTGGTTCCTGTCCTGGGACAGCGCGGCATCCTGCCGGTTGAGGTGCTGCCGTTCGCCCTGGGCCTGTGCAAGCGGCGCCTGGCTGCGGTCGGCTGCCGGCCCGCAGTGCGTTGTAGCGAGGGCCGCCCGTTCCTCAGCGACAGCGGCAACTACATTCTCGACTGCGGTGTCGAGCCGCTTCACCAGCCACGGCAGTTGGAGGATGCGATCCGCGCCATCCCCGGCGTCGTGGGAACGGGACTGTTTCTCGGCATCGCTGACGTGGTGCTGGTCGGCGAGGATGACGGTACGGTTCGTGAGATGTGCCGTCCTCCTGGGGTACACCTACGAGGTCGGCCCGCGTGAAGAGGAGCGGCATCGTTTTGGAAGATGCCGCTCCCCCTCACCGGATGAACGTGATCACGCGAGGCACGCGAGCAGTCGCGGGTCGTAACAGTTGTCGGCGTCCAGGTGCTCCGTCGGGCTCTGGATGTGCACCGACTCGCCCGGCCCGAAGGTAATCGTCGCGCTGCCCCCTTGGGGTAGGGTCGCCGTGATGAGCCCTGCGTTCGGACAGCCTTCGTGGACCGGGACGGTGAGCGGCGTCGATGTGGCGATCGTTGATGTGCCACCGAAGCAGGGTGAATTCATGCCGCCATTCACTGTCAACGTCGTGCCACTTGCGTTGCTGGTGATGTGCAGCGTCAGGTTGTTGAAGGTGACGTCGACCTGAGAACCGTCAGGTGCCAGCAGCGTTCCCGGACCGTTCAGCGTCAGATCGTACGCTGTGGGTACGCACGCGGGGCTGAAAGTGATGTTGGAGACGTTCAAGGTGG
>JAGDMS010000431.1 GCA_017860575.1 Deltaproteobacteria bacterium
AATGATCCTTATCATTCAGCCGACCTGAAGAGAGTCGGCCGCTGGAATCAGCGATGTGAGAGAAGGAGAGGCGCCGGTTCCCAATCCCAACCTGGCTGCGGTGGGTGCAGTGGGGCGTCTGCGCTAGCAGGAGTCCCCGTTACGGTCCAAAACGGGACGAACGAGCCGCGTAGGGTGCGGTCAGTGGGAGTGCAATGCTGACAAAGAGCAGCTTTTCAGGTGACGATCGTGCTTCTCGGCACCCAGCGGCAATGCCAGTGTGTGCCTGCGAAAAGGATTGTGACACCGCAATTTACGGGCGCTTGCGCGCCAGAACACGAGCGCGGTATGCGCCGCGAATTCGAGCACTGGCGTTGACTGAGGATGGAGGACCAGCAGACATGAGTGACAAGCCGCACATCGAGAAGGTCGCGGAACGGTTTGGGAAGCCAATCGGTAGACCGAACTCGCCGGCCATCCGGAAAATCATCGAGTGTGCGATGACGGACGAAGAGGCGCGTTTCCTCCTCGACCTACCGTGCCCGAAAGCGGACCTGGCCGCCAAGTGGAGCATGACGGAGGAGGATCTGGACGCAAAGCTGCTCGCGCTAGCGCGGCGCGGATTGGTGGTGTCGTCTCGGAAGGGGATGCGCCTGCCGGGGGATTTGACCACGCTGCATGACAACATCCTCGCCAGCGCACGCGATCAGATTCCCGCCGGGATCGACCGCTATTGGCGTGAACTCTACGACAATGAAGGCTGGGTCAATGACATCGGCAACTTTCTTGGCAACCTGCCGATGACGGCGATACGGACGATTCCAGTCCTGGGATCGGTCCGACCGGACACCACAACGCTCTCGCCGCACGAGGACATTGAGGCGATCATCCGCGCGCACGCGGACCTCATCTCGATCCGCGAGTGCTGCTGCCGCACCGCGGCGAGGAAATGCGAGCATCCGAACGACGTCTGTATGCAATTCGGCCGACGGGCCGAGTACGATCTGTACCGCGGCAGCGGGAGGAAGGTGTCGGCGGACGAGGCCATTGCGATCGCAAAGCGGGCGGGCGACTCGGGACTGGTACCGACCGTGACCAACTCCTCCAATGTGATGGGGCTGGACTTCATCTGTTTCTGTTGCGGCTGCTGTTGTTTAGTGATCAATCCCGGGCTGCACGTGGGGAAACTCGACAACGTGCTGGCCCCAAGCCGATTTGTCGCCACGGTGCACGAGTGCGATGCCTGCGGCGACTGCCTCAAGCAGTGCTGTGTCGATGCGATCGAGTTGCAGGAGGGTAGCGAGGTCGCCGTGATCGACCGTGCCAAGTGCTTGGGCTGTGGTGCCTGTGTCCCGGCGTGCAAGACTGACGCGCCGATCACGCTGGATGTGGTGCGGCCGCCGGAATTCATACCGGCGAGCTTCAGCGGGCCGTCGGTGGTTGGACACATGCAGGATGCGGCCGGCACCGGCGGCGCCGCCTGAGCGGCGACGTCCTGCTAGGAGGGGGGCCGCGCGGCGCAGGACGGATCCTGCGCCGCGCGGCGTTTGGCCCTACGCTTCCCGTAGTGCCAGCTCTTGTCGCTGCAACTGCTGGATGCGATCGCGCAGTTCGGCAGCGCGCTCGAACTCGAGGTCGGCGGCCGCCTTGCGCATCTCCTTCTGTAAACTGGCGATGCGCTTGGGAATCTCCGCGAGTGCGAGGTACTCTTCCGCGGCTTCCGCGACCTCGGGCAAATCCACGTAGTCGGCTTCCGCAACCTCTGCCCAGGGCGTGCCGATGGCTTTCTGGATGGTCTGCGGTGTGATGCCGTGCTCGCGGTTGTATGCTTGCTGGATCGTGCGACGTCGATCGGTTTCGGTGATCGCCCGACGCATCGACTCGGTGATGCCGTCGGCGTACATGATCACGGTGCCATTGACGTTGCGGGCCGCCCGGCCGATGGTCTGAATGAGCGAGCGCTCCGAACGTAGGTAGCCCTCCTTGTCGGCGTCCAGGATGGCGACGAGGGACACTTCGGGGAGATCGAGCCCTTCCCGCAGCAGGTTGATCCCCACCAGTACGTCGAAGACCCCACGGCGCAGGTCGCGGATGATATCCACCCGCTCGATGGTTTCGATATCCGAGTGCAGGTAGCGGACGCGCACGCCGAGTTCGTGGTAGTAGTCGGTCAGATCCTCCGCCATCTTTTTCGTCAGCGTCGTAACCAGAACCCGCTCATTGGACGCGATGCGCTGGCGAATCTCTTCCAGTAGGTGATCCACCTGGTGCGCCGCCGGGCGCACGATGATTTCCGGGTCCGTGAGCCCGGTGGGGCGGATCAGCTGCTCGACGATGACACCTCCGGCCTGGCGGAGTTCGTAGTCGCCGGGGGTTGCCGATACGTACATTACGTACTGCGTCAGGCCTTCGAATTCCTGAAAATTGAGCGGGCGGTTGTCGAGGGCCGAGGGCAGGCGGAAACCATACTCGACCAGTGTCTCCTTGCGTGAGCGGTCGCCACGGTACATGCCGCCGATCTGTGGCACGGTGACGTGGCTTTCGTCGATGAAGAGCAGCCAGTCGCCCGTGAAGTAGTTGAGGAGGGTGGGGGGTGGCTCGCCGGCCTGCCGTCCGGTGAGATGACGAGAGTAATTCTCGATACCGGGGCAGAAACCCATCTCATGCAGCAGTTCGAGGTCGTACATGGTGCGCTGCTCCAGCCGCTGCGCCTCGAGCAGCTTGTTCTCAGCACGCAACTGGGCCAAGCGCTCCTTCAATTCCTGGCGGATGGTCGTGACGGCAAACTCTAGCCGATCCGGAGTCGTGACGTAGTGACTGGCGGGGTAGATGGCGATCTTATCCAGACGCCGCAACACCTGCCCACGCAGCGGATCGATTTCGGCGATGCCCTCGATCTGATCACCGAAAAACTCCACCCGGATCGCGCGGGCCTCCTCGTAAGCGGGAAAGATTTCCACCACGTCGCCGCGCACCCGAAAGGTGCCGCGATGGAAATCGTAGTCGTTGCGCTGGTACTGGATATCGACGAGCTTGCGGAGGACCTGGTCGCGGTCGACCAGACTGTCGCGCTCGAGGAACAGCAGCATGTCAAAGTACGCTTCCGGGGAACCCAAGCCGTAAATGCAGGAGACGCTGGCGACGATCAGGACGTCGTTCCGTTCGAGCAGGGCCTTCGTGGCCGAGTGACGCATCTTGTCGATCTCGTCGTTGATCGAGGAGTCCTTCTCAATGTACGTGTCGGTGCTGGGAACGTACGCTTCCGGCTGGTAATAATCGTAGTAGCTGACGAAGTAGCGTACGGCATTTTCGGGAAAGAGTGCCTTGAACTCCTCGTACAATTGCGCCGCCAGGGTTTTGTTCGGAGCGATGACCAGCGTGGGCTTTTGCATCCGCGCGACAACGTTGGCCATGGTGAAGGTCTTGCCAGAGCCAGTCACGCCGAGGAGCACCTGCTTGCGGCGTCCCGTGTGAATCCCTTCCGTGAGTTCCCTGATGGCGCGCTCCTGGTCGCCCCGTGGCTCAAAGTCGGCGACTAATTGAAACTGGCCTTCACGCCCCACGGCCTCACCCTATAGCAGATTGGCATCGGCGTGAAGGGCGCAGGCGGCGCAGCCGGGCGCGCGGCCGG
>JAGDMS010000432.1 GCA_017860575.1 Deltaproteobacteria bacterium
ATGGCTTCCGTACCTTCCGGGCGACAGAACTCGCCCTCTATCATGTACTTGGCAAACTACCCGAGCCACCGCTCGCCCACAGATTCTTCTGACGAACCTAAAGTTTTCCGACACTGGCGGGCCGAAGCCATCCATCCCACCGGCCTCCCAGCGAAGGGGGAAAGCCGGCCACTTTCAGACCTTCGCGCTCCCGGTAACACCAGGGTTCGTCATGACCTTAGACGCGAAGACCTTGGCGCTCGAGACGGAGTGGCGGAGCAGCTCAGCGTGCCTCGCCTGAATCGCGAGATCATTGGCGCTCGTCTCACCTGCTCAATTCCCTCGCGCAACGCGAAAGCCCACCATGACGTAGCGTTCCGTGGGGTCATCCGCAAATCGCATGGCAGCGCGAACAAGGTCAGCTTCATAACTAAAAGCCCCACCACGCGATTGCCGGTGAGGGCAGTCCGCGACAAGCCAGGCGGAGCCGTCGGTGGGGGTGACACCATAGTCTCCATCTCCGCAGTCCTCAGTCCATTCCGAGACGTTGCCTAGCATGTCGTAGAGGCGCCAAGGATTGGCGCTATAGCTCCCGACGGGGGCGACCCAGTACTGACCGTCGGAACACTCATGGCGGTTCCCTCCCCAACCACGGAGACGTCGTTCATGGAGAAATGTCGAACGATCGGAGACATTCGCAAAGCGGCAGGCTTGGCTCGGGTCATTGCCCCAGAACCGCGCTGTCTGGGTGCCCGCCCGCGCCGCATATTCCCACTCTGCTGAAGTCGGCAGCCGGTACTTGCCGCCGGTGACCTCACTCAGCCACGCAAGAAAGGCCTTCGCGTCGTTCCAGCTCACGCAGCTCACGGGATGGTCGTCTTGGTTCGGTTGATTTTTGTTCGGAGAGTGCCAGTTCGCCGCCGGGCGGTAGCCCACTTTACTTTCCCCTCCGACCAATTCAATCGTGAAGCAACCATTGTTGCCGCCGTTGTTGCGTTCGGCGTCGGTGCGGTAGCCGGTCGCGGCAACGAAGGCAGCGAATTCCCCTACGGTCACCTCGAACCGTGAGAGCTCGAAGGGCTTGACGCACACTCGGTGTTGCGGGCCCTCCTCCTTTTCCCGGCCTAGTTCTGTTTCCGGGCTACCCATCTGGAAGCAACCGGCAGGGATCGCTACCAAGTTGGCCTCGATCTCTTTTGCCGTCTGCGCCGAGAGCCCGCCCACAGCCTTACGGCGCAGGTGCTGGTACTGCGAGTCGCTCAGGTATCCGGTCTCGGCGACGGCTACCGATCGCTGGAAGGCAGAGAGCGCCTTGCGCGTGCCGCCCCCGAACGACCCGTCAGGGGTGCCCGCCGCGAAGCCCAAGGCGTTGAGCCAGCTCTGTACTTGCCGGCGCTGATCGCCGTCAAGATTGAGCGCCGCTTCGCTCTGCGCATCGCCGGCGGTCAGCGCAATCGCTGGGGCCGTCGGCTCGCCGGCTCCCGCCAGCGCCTTGGCCACGTCCTGTTGAGCACGCTGGCGCAACGCCCGTCCGGCCGTGGTGATCTCGAATTTGAAGCACGTACCCGTGCCCGCCGACACGCCGTCAACGAAGGCGTACACGCCGGGGGCCAGCGCACCCTCGTACACGGGGCGATTCACGCCGATCTTCCTCCGCTCCAACTCCAGCGGGTCACCGGCCGGCCCGCTGCTACTGATTTCGTTCAATACCCCACCGAACCCGGCCTGCCGCGTGACGCGAACAATGGTGTCGTCGCCCTGGACGCGATACAGCAGCAAGCGTGAGCCACTACCGCTTGCGTCGAGGAACACCGCCGGGCCGGCGACCACGAGGCTCGCCGGCTTCCCGCGCGCAATGTAGCGACTCGTCTCGGTCTTTTGGATTTCTCGGCTGTCCCGCTCCACCTGAGCCACCTGGCATGGCGCGAGCGGCACCCAGTCGCGTTCGCCCCAGAGAAACACACCGCCGCCGGGTGGCTGGCGGACGAGCATCTTGTCCTCAACAGGGTAGGAGGCCGACTGTGCCAATCGCAGGGCGAATTCGGCGGGGTCGTACCCCGTGTGCTCCACCCGGACGACCATGTCGCCCGGCACATACGGCAGCTGGTAGCGGCCGTCTTGCTCACTCTGGGCGGACAGGTTGGAGCCAAGAATCTGTACCCGTGCGCCGGCCACAGGTTGGCCGAAATTGTCGACCACCCGCCCCGTCAACACGCCCTGTCCCGTGGCCGGGCGGCTCGCTGGAGCGGCCACACCCTGACCGAGGGCCTCCGCACCACGGGCAATTCTGACGACGTCCTCCGAAGCGACCTTGAGGGTTCCGCGCGCCGTCGCCACTGCGAAGGTGCCCGACCCGAAGCGTCCCTTCAGCACGCTGCCGTCGGCAAGACGCAGCGTCCCGTCGGCGAAGTCGCGAATCTCAGTGAGGTTGACGTCGACGTTCCCGAACGCGGAGCGAAACGACACCTGTCGGCTCTCGATCGTCCCGGTCAACACACTGCCATCCTTGACCTCGATCACATCTGCGGGGGATCTGTCTGTCTCGGGCGAGGCAGGGACTGCGGTCGCCCCTTCCGCCCCTTTCGCGCCGCTCCCGGCACTGCCACTTCCTTCAGCGTTCTTCGGGCGCACTGGCGCAGCGATGGGGCCCACGGTTGCTGTCGTGCCGGTTGCGACTCCCGTGGCGTCCGCGACCGGGGGGCGCGCTGGTGCGGTCTTCGCCTCCGCATACCGCTTGCCATCCCACGCATATTTCACATTCGTCCAGCCGGAGTCGCCGCGCGTGCGAACATGGAGGTCTGCCAACCCGTTGGTTCGTGTCGGGAGGACATCGAAGAGCGTGCCGCCGACCTCAAACACGTGATCCCAATAGCCGCTCCGCTTCAGGAACAGCGCCTTGCACCCGCCCATCCCGCAGTGACCGCCTGCGTCGGTCAGGGTGAAGGCCGGTGTTCCCTGGTCATCGACCGCAACGCGGGCCAGTTCGACCGCCCACCCATTGACTGCCACCTTGCACTGGTCGGTGCAATTCGTGCCGTCTAACGTGGCGGCAAAATCGTTGGTGGGGAATATTTCGTCGAGCGATCCGGTAATGCCGAGGTCACCGCAGATCGCCATAAACACCGCGCGCGCGATCTTGCTGTCGCCGGTGATGGGACGCCACTGCGCCCCGGCCGTATTGGCAGTCGCCTGGCCGCTCGCGAGCTCAACATTGCTTGTCCAAAGAAACTGCCGGCGCGCGCAGTCGAGTTTGTAGCCATTTCGGTAGCCTTTCTGCTCGACATGGAACAGCGCGACGGGTGCGCCCTCCGGGCTCGGGGCGTAGTCGACAGACTGGCCTTCGACCGTAAGCGTTGCAGCGACACTGTTTCCCACCATCGCAGCGGCCGAAACGAGCGCCGCCGGCACGACGTTCGTGAGCCGCCAAATGCGAGCGAGTATGGAGTTCTGCAGCATTGCGTCCTGTCCTCCCGTTACGGGATCAAATTGGCCATCGACACCGCATCCTAGGGCGCAACTGATCTCGGGTCTGCCCGTTCACCTTCTAGCGTTCGTGAATTCCGAGTGCAATGACGACGGGCAGCCTTGTCTCCGCTTACACCAAGTCGGCAGCGAGCGCGCCTCAGCA
>JAGDMS010000195.1 GCA_017860575.1 Deltaproteobacteria bacterium
TGGAGTGCTGCTCGTAGCCTTGGTGGCGTTTGCGGGGCATGCCAGAGCTGACATTGCGAGTGATCAGTCGGGTTCGCTCATCATCTTTCCCAAGGTGATCGCTGACGGGTCGAGGGACACCTGGATTCAAATCGCCAATACCACAAACAGTGGGGTTCAGGCTCACTGCTTCTACATTAACGCGGCAGGCGCCTGCTCCGTTACCGGGGCCTTCTGCGACATCGATGAAGATTGTCCGTCGCTCACTGCGCCTCCGGTATCTCAGGTGTGCGTACACGTCTGCCGGGAGCTCGACTTCGACATTCTTCTGACCCCCCAGCAGCCGACGATTTGGCCTGTGAGCATCGGTCGGGCCGCGTTTGATGGGATGCCGGGGATTCCCCCATCGGTCAGGATCCCACCACCGCCGCAGCCCTTCGTTGGCGAGCTGAAGTGCGTGCAGGTGGATCGCAGCGGCTTTCCGGCGCCCGGGAATGCGCTGAAGGGCGAAGCGGTCATCGTTCCGGGGCAAAATCGTACGGCGCCAGATTTTGGGCTGCTCAGTGAATACAATGCAATTTCTGTGATCGCCGGCCCGAATGCTGGTGGCTCGGGCATCCTGCGATTTGGTCCGGGGCAGTTCAATGCCTGTCCGGAGAAGTTGATCGTGCCGCATTATGCGGAAGGGGCGACCGACGGCTTCACCGGGGCGACTGTGAGCGCGGAACTCTCCCTGGTGGCGTGCACGGAGTTGCTGGAGCCGCAAGTGGCGACCTACTCGAACGCGAATATGCTGTCATGGGACGAATTTGAGCAGCAGTTCAGTGCCCCCTTGCAGTTTGGCTGCTCCGTGAATCGGCGTTTCAACAACATCCCCGTCGTCAATTCACCGCAATTCAGTGCCGCGGTCGGTGGCAGCTTGAGGAAAACCACAATCAGGCCGCAAGCCGGTTTCCAATGCTACAGCGGCAGCGAGCGATGCCACATCTGTGGGGTTTATGGGTCGGCAAATCCGGGCCTGGCCGAGACCGATCCGAAGTGCGCTAGTGCCGGGCCGAACGCATTGGTCGGCAATTGCAGCTGTGATCCAGCAATACCCAATGTCTGCCCCGGGGCGGATCCTGATTTTGGTTGCAAGCAGTCGCCCGGCCTGCTCGGTGTAGTGGAGGAATTCTATACGAGCCCGAGTAACACCGCCACTGCGGCCATCAACATCTACAACCAGGGCTCCCGGCCTGGCGACGTGATTGTCATGCCTGCTCTGCCCCAGGATTGATGGGAGCAAGGTGCAGCCATGCAGTTGCCCATGTTAGGCAGGAATCGTCGGCTCGGCGCTGAGCGAAACGAAAGGAGATCCACAATGGTGAAGATGACACGAGCTGCCTCGGTAACGGCGCTGGTCGGGCTCGCGCTTGGCATCGCGACGCTGGTGGCGTCGCCCGCGCGTGCGATCGGCACGTCTGACCAAGCGGCCTCCATCCTCTACTGGCCGAAGGTCGTCTACGATGGCACCACTGACACGCTTATTCGGTTGTCCAACGTCGATACCTCTGCCCCGACGCAGGCGCACTGTTACTACATCGACGCTAATAGCCACTGCTCGAACAATCCGACACAAATTTGTGACCCGCAGCGGAATGAGTGCGGCGCTGGGTCATGCGTTCCCGGGTGGATGGAGATCGACTTCGATGTCGTCCTGACCTTTGAACAGCCCCTCGCATGGAACGCCAGCCGTGGGATCCGGCGAGCAGAGCTGCCGCTGGTGCCAGGGAAACCACCCCTATTGGGTGGCGCGTGCAATGAGACGGGGTTCCCTTGCGGCTTTTCCTACCCTGGATGCACTTGTAATTTCGGCCAGACCAATGTGGGGACCGGGGTCCCGCCGGTGCCGGAAGTGCCTTTCGTTGGCGCCTTGGAGTGTATCCAGTATGCCCCACCTCAGGGAAGCACGCCGGCCCGTCCGGACAACCAGGCTGGTGCGAAGAACAAATTGATTGGGCAAGCGACGTTTCTAGCGACACCCGGGGGCCTCCCTGTCGATGCCGCCTCGTACAACGCCACGGGCCTGCGGTTCCGGGGTGTCGAGGCCGGGGTGCCGGGTAACGAACTGCGTCTTGATGACGTGCAGTACGATAGCTGCCCGACCGTGCTCGTGCTTGATCACCTCTTCGACAATGCTATTATTGGAGGCGGCAACGTGACCGACCTGACACTGGTGCCGTGCGGCAACAACTTTGCCGCCCAGATTCCTGGATCCGTGACGGCGCAGTTCTTGGTCTTCAATGAATTCGAGCAGCGTTTCTCGACGACGCGGGCGGTTCCCTGCTTCTTGGAGAGCCAACTGAGCTTGTTGGACACGACCAACCCTACGCGCTCGATCTTCTCGTTCCAGGTTGCGGGGACGTGGGCAGGGCAGACGAGGATTCGCCCGGTGGGTACAGCAGATACGGGGCGCGGTCTGACGGGAGCCGCCTGGATGCGGACCAACATCGGCAGCGCAGCCTACAATTTGCACCAGAACGGCAATCCTGCCTTTGTAAATGGGTTGCGGCCCGACATCATTACTCTGCCGTAAGCGTGGTGAATTGATGCCTGAGAGGGGCCTGATACGGGCAATCCGAAGAAGGAGGGAACTCATGGGTACGATGCAGCGCCTGCGCGCCGGATGGCTGGTGGTAGCCCTCGGGTTGTGCATGGTCCCGGCGGGTCGAGGGCAAGCCCAAGTAAACACGGAACGCCCGGGATCGCTCTTGATCTTTCCCAAGGTGGTCAACGACGGAACCCGGACCACGGTGATCCAGATATCCAACACCGGTAACTCGCTTGAACAGGCGAGGTGCTTCTATATCGACGGGCAGCGATGCAGGGATATGGATTTCCATCTAACCCTGACGAAGCAGCAGCCAACGTTTTGGAATGTTGCCGATGGCCGGACGATGCACAACACCCCGTCTCCGCTGCCCGGTATCATGCCGGGGCCGGTTCCTCCCGTGCCGCCCGGCTTCGTCGGTGCGCTGGTCTGCGCATCAATTGACAGAAGCGGAACGCCGGTCGGCACAAACTCGCTCATCGGCAAGGCGACGCTATACGGCCCCGGGGAAAACTCCGCAAAGTACAATGCCATCGGCTTCGTCAACAAGCATGGTGGCACCAATGTCACCGACAACAATGTTGACTTGGACGAACTGGAGTACAATGCCTGCCCTGGCGCCGTCCGCGTTAACTTTCCGAATCCAGCGGCCCCGGATCCAGCTATTGTCGCGGCCGGCAATTGGGGGCAGTGCCGCGTGTCGGGTCTGCCATGTAGCGGCGACCCCGGCTGCATCACGAGTACACCAGGGATTTGCGACGTCGGCGGCACCTTTACTTGTACGACCGGAACTGTTGGCGCACCGTGCTCCTCCGATGCCGCTTGCACGTTGTTCATTAACGATGGACCTTGCTTGAACGGAATCTGCTCGGACGGCAGCACGCGGTGCGACACAACGCGAGCGCCAAGCTGTCCAATTGGCGTGTGCAGCGCTCTGACTGGGAGTGTCACCAACGTGACTGTTCTGCCATGCAACCTCAACTTGGATACGCTCCAGCCGACCAGTCTCGCTCTCTCGCTCAATGGTACTGACGGCGAACAGAACCCGCTGAGCGGCTCGAAAACTGTGTCTTGTTGGGAAAGCTTTACTCTGGAGGCGCGGACGGGCTGTACCGGTGGTCCCGGGCACGCCTGCCTGACCCCACCGGCCACGGATTTCGCCACGGTGAACATCAAGTCGACCTCCGGCGGGCCATTCGTCGCAGTGGCGGAGACGTTCCATCTGGATACCGCGGGGAACGCATCAAGCGCCGCGGTGAACGTGTTCATGGCGACCGGGGTCTGCTCGGCTGCCAGCCCCAATGCCGGTCAGGTCTGTAATAACAACTCCGACTGCGCCGGGGGCACGTGCATCGCGCCGGCTCCGCCACCTCCTGGGGTGGGGTCGACGATCAGGCTGCCGGCATATTGAGAGGTGCAGAGATGCGGACACTCAACGGTGCAGTAGGCAGGGGCACGATGAGCGAAAGGGGACGGGCAATGGCGAAGCGAGTGTTGACAACCGCTGTAACGAGTTGCGTCGCGGTAGCTGCCGTGCTCTTGGCAATGTTGCCGCGCGTCGAGGCGCAGCTTGTCGCGTCGGACCGCACGGCGGGCTACATCGTATTCCCCGATGTAGAGGTCGATTTGATCGGCCAGTTTAGCCCCGGGCGTTCGGTCGATACAATTTTTGAGCTCACGAATACCGCGACGACGGGCTGCCGAATTGTGCATTGCTTTTACGTCGACGCGACGAACCACTGCGCGAACGCGCCTAGCCGGGCATGCCGCACAAGCGCGGACTGTGGGGGCGGGAGCTGCGGTATTTTTTCCGGGACGGCGCCGGACTGCCGGTACACCCGGAATTTCTGGGTCTCACTGAGCGCGGGCCAGGCGATCGGCTGGAGCGCGGGTCACGGGGGAGTGGTTCCGCCGGACCGGGATTGTTCACGGCCGGATCTTGCGATAATCCCACCGGTCGGAAACGATGTCGTTATCGGCGAGTTGAAGTGCGTCGAGGTGGCTGACTCCAACCCGGGTGCGCCGCCGATCAATGCGAACGACCTAAAGGGCGAAGCTACGATTTCTGAGGTTGCGGATGGGTTGCCGGGTGCCGTCGATGTCCGGTCCTATAACGCAATTGGTTTTCCCACGGTCGCGACTGACCTGGCGCCTCAAACACAGGGGGCAATTTGCCTGGGAGCCACGGCATCTCCCGGATCTCTATGTGAGGTAGCGACGAACGCGGCATGCCCGAACACGATTGTCATGAATCACTGGTTCGACTTCGCCCCGGGTGTGACGTCCCCCGGCCCAATCTTCACGAATTTGATCCTCGCGCCGTGTAGCGAGGATTTGAACATCCTCGGTCCCGGGATATCGCCGGCCACCACGGTGCAATTCTTGATCTACAACGAGTTCGAGCAGCGGTTTTCCGCGAGTACCTCGTTGAGTTGCTTGAGGAAGATGCAGCTTTCGGAGATCGATACGGCACCGGGTGGTGCGCAATTATCAATTTTTAGCGTCTACGTGCAGGGCACGTTGACAGGGCAAACCCGGATCCATCCTGTCTTGGGAAACGAGTTGGACAGGGGACACGGTGTGATCGGGTTGATGCAAGAGTGGACGCCTTCGCCCGGCGGCGTTGGTTCCTCTGAGGCCAACCTGGCGTACACGTCGCCGATCAGCGGCAAGGCGGATGTGGTGAAGCTGCCGTCGCAGTGATCAGCGGTGATCTTCGCTTACTGGGGGCTGGTCCGGCGGACCAGCCCCTTTTTTTTCGACTTGGTTGATCTGGGGTGAAGCGGGGGCCCATCGTTGACGCCAGAGTGATTGCGCAGCAGATCCGGCGCCTGGTGCCTGGTTGGTGACCGGACGCCATGACGCAGTAGACGGCCGCGAGCTGCGACCTTAAGCCTCAGCATCAAGATCGTCAGCGGGCCAAGTCGAGGGACAAGGTGGAGCGGTGTCGATTTGGCCGCGGATGACGGACTCTGCGAGGCGCCGGGCAACAACGATGAATCCAGTGTGGGCGACCATGCGATGTTCGGGACGCACACTGAGATTCTTGACGTGCCAGAAGCGAATCAGTGATTCGAAAGTCTGGATGGCTCCGAATCCTCCGTGCGCGCGCAGGGCATCAACGAACTGCTTCACCTGCAGAACCGTCGGAACGTACGCGAGGATCAGGCCGCCCGCGCGCAGTGCGTCGCCAGCAGTGGGCAGCAAACGCCACGGTTCAGCAAGGTCCATAGTCAGACGGTCGACGTTGCGCTCCTCGATGCCGGCGAAGGCGTCCGCGACCTTGACGGTCCAATTGGGTGTCGGGCCGTGGAACTGGAGGACATTTCGTTGCGCCATCTCCGCGAAGTCAGCGCGCGCTTCGTAGGAAACGAGGCGACCTGCGGGGCCGATGGCGCGTAATAAGGCCATGCTCAATGCACCCGGGCCGGCGCCGACTTCGATCACTGTCGCTCCAGGGTAGATGTCTCCCCACAGGAGTATAGGTCCGATGTCTTTCGGATAGATGACCTGCGCCTGGCGCGGCAGATTGGGGACGAGTTGCGCAAAGGTCGGCCGCAGCATGAGGAAGGATTCTTTTGCTGTGGTGTGGACGAAGCGGCCTTCCGCAAGTCCGATGAGGTTGTCCGCCTGCAGCGTGCCGCCACGAATGTGCAGGCGGCTGCCCGGACGGAGCACGCGCAGGTACTCGCGTTGTTTCGAGTCGATGAACAGGACGGTGTCGCCGGCGTGCAGGAGGGCGGGTTGCGGTTGCTCCATGTCGGGTCCTCTTTGCGATGTCAGCGAGAACTAGGATGCGTCATTGGAGGCCGGTATGACGCGTTGGCTGCGTCTGGTGTCGGTGTCGCCTAGCAGCGCGCAAAAGCCACATACCGCGGCGTACGCTGGCATCCCACAGCGCCCGCACGAGCCGGGTGGCCCATCGATCTCGGTGGCAAAGCGCGGGCGGCCGAGGCGGAGAAAATCCTGCAGGAAGGTGAGCTTCGTGCCCGGCATGACGGCCTCCAGACGATTGAGCGCGTCCTTGTATAGCAATTGGGTTGCGCCCTCGCTGTTCGGGCACTCATCGATCACGTAATCGATACCGCGGACGAAGGCGTACACGGCCGTTTCGTATTCGCTCAAGCGAAAGAGTGGCTTGACCTTGCGCGCGAAGCGCTCGTGGGTCGATCCCAACACGGGTTGCTGCTTGCCGAGATGGTGTGTCTGCCATCGGAGCACGTTTCCCAGGAGTCGTGCGGCTTCATCGTCGAGGTTGTGTCCTGTGGCCAGTACGGCGAAGCCGTGCTCGAAGGCGAGCCGGTCGAAGTAGTGCCGCTTGATCGTGCCGCACGCGGCACAAGCGGGGCGGCGGGTACGGGCCACGACCGTTGGTACCGCAAGACCGTCCTCTTCCAATCGCGCCGTGATGAGTTGCAGCCCTCCGAGGCGGGCGAAGGCCTCGGTTTTTTGAGTCGAGCTGGCTGAATAGGCACCAATACCCAGCGCGAGGTGCAGGCCGGTGGTGCGATAGCCGAGCGCAACAAGGGCATCCCAGAGGGCCAAACTATCCTTGCCGCCGGAGACGGCGACCAGCACCTCGTCGTCGCGGCTGAACATGTGCTCCTTATCGATCGCGCGTTCGACTTGGCGCTGGAAACAGAAGATAAAACAGTCTCGACAATATGCCGCGTTGTGATGGCGGACCTGGATTTCTGCGTTTCCCCTGCAGCGTTTGCATTTCATGCAGCGCCTCCCTGTCAGCCGCCGGAAATGACGTTACGAATCTCGATGGCGTCGTCCGCTTCGATCAGGTCGCTGTCGCACATCAGGCTGTCGCCCCGGATCACCATCACGGTACCCGGTAGCAGCCCAAGATGCCGTAGGATATCCGCGACTCGGCGGCGCCCGTCCAATTCGATCTGTCGGCGTTGAGGCAGCAATGTGATCTGCATGGGAGTGTCGAACAATAAGAGAAGGGTGGCGGGGAGTCAACGCGGACTCCTCGACCGGCAGGAATGCTGACGCGCGATCCTAGAGCACGTCCAGGAAGCGGCTTAAAATACGGTATGTAAGACCCCAGATGGTGTGTCCCTGGTAAACGTACGCGTCGTGCTCCAGTTCGTTACCCGCAAGATTGAACCGAATCCTTCCGCGGGCTTCGGGTCGTGTGAGGAAACCCAGGGGAACCCAAAACGCGCGCTCGACCTCACGCCGGTTCAGGGCAAATTCCACGGGGGTGTTGATGGCGAACACGAACGGAGTGATGACCAAGCGAATCGGCCGACCACCGGCAAATGCCGGCACGTCGTCCAGCCGTCCAAGGAGTTGGGCGTGTGCGCGCAAATCGATACCCACTTCTTCGTGGGTTTCCCGTGCTACCGTCATCACCAGATCGTCGTCCGAGGGATGCTCGCGTCCACCCGGCAGCGCCATGTGCCCGGACCACGGGTCACCTTCGCGCTCCGAACGGCGAATGGCCACGAATTCAGCACCCGCGGAGCTCTCCCGCAACACGACGGCGACAGCGGCGCGATCGTAGCCGTTCTCCGCAATGGTTTCGGGACGATGCGCCAGCAGACGCTCTCGAATCAGGTCGATCTTCATCGGCAATGCGAGTCCCAATTGCCTGTTCAGTGTAGTCGCAACAGCAAGATCGCGCCAGCCGCTCCGAACGCTCGGGCGGCCCGGACATGCGCGCTCTTGGTTGGCGCTAGTCCAAGGCTTGGGGGTCGGCCCGCGCGATGAGTGCGCGGAGTTTTTCGCAGTGGATGGCTTCCGCGCGATAGAGGCTCTCGAAGAGTGCGGCCGTCTGTGGCAGTCGAGCCGCAAGGCGCAGCGCCAATTCTCGCGCTTGCATCACGCAGCGCTGGTGCGCATCCAGGTCGTCGACCAGGCGCGCCCAGTGATTGAGGCCGTCTCGCTGAGGTAGTTCGGCCGCCATGGAGGGCAAAGAGGCTCCGGCAGCCTCGACGGCTCGACGGAGGCGAAGGCCCTGGTCCGCGTCCTCGGCGGCCAGTCGCTCGAGTGCTTGTGCACCGCCGGTGTGCGGCGCCATTTTGGCGTGCCGCTCCAACTGCGCGGTGCGCCGCGCGCAATCGATGTAGGACCTCATCAATGCCGCGGCGGCGTCTCGTGAAGCAGCCGTGTCGTCGCCGGCAAGCAGATACGATAATGTATCGAGTACACCCATAAGCTAAACTGGACGCTACTGCTCTCGCACCTCGATGTCAAGGTGGCGCTGTCGGGCACAGGGGCCGCGGCCGTGCTTCTGCCCCGGGTTTCTGCTGGCGTCTCCGCCCGGAGGGACCTTCCGCTGAGCAGGGTTTCACGCCCTGCGGATTTTCGCTATAAGATATATCGTTAAGGGGAGACAAGATGGCTCGTATTACCGTGGAAGACTGCTTGGACAAGGTACCCAATCGGTTTCAGTTGGTGCTGCTAGCAGCCCGTCGTGCGAAGCAACTGCTGAAGGGTGCCAGACCGCTGGTGGAAAGCGATAACAAGGAAGTGGTTTCCGCTCTGCGGGAAATCGCGGCAGGCAAGGTGACGATGCAGTACCGGGAGGCGGAGCCGTCCTGATTTTGGGCTACTATCGACCCGTTCCCATCCAGTCACCCATAGGTTCGACGCACCACACACGTCGGCAGAGTACCGGCGCGCGTCCTGCCCTCCATGGCAGCTAAAGATTTGTACCAGGTTCTGGGGCTTGGTCGCAGCGCCACCCAGGAAGAGATCAAAAAGGCATACCGTCGGCTAGCCCGGCGGCACCATCCTGACGTGAATCCCGGCAACAAGGATGCCGAGGAACGCTTCAAAGAGATCTCGCGTGCGCACGACATCTTGAGCGACCCGGAAAAGCGTAAACTTTACGACGAGTTCGGCGAACAAGGCGTAGCGGCGGGATTCGACGCAACGCGCGCCCG
>JAGDMS010000038.1 GCA_017860575.1 Deltaproteobacteria bacterium
GCCGCCACCATCGTCCTCGGCATCTACTGGGCCCCGATCATCAACCTCGCCGACCGTTCGCTCCAGTTCTTCACCGGCTGAAAATAGTTCGAGGGCCTACGCCAACAGCGTCGCGACCAGTGCGGAGAGCACGATCCCGTCGAAGGTGCCGGCGCCGCCGATGCTGGCCACGCCGGCGCTGATGCCCTTGAGATCGCGCAGGTGCAGCAGGTCGGCACCGATCAGCGGACCAAACACACCGGCAGCAAACGCGATCGACGGCGCCATGTCGGGGACGAACAGGAGTGCGCATGCCGCGGCCACCAGCGCCGGCAACAACGCCGGCAGCGCGATCCCCAACTGCGGCACCGGGCGGGCCAGGCGATAGCACACCAGGATGTTGATCGCGGTCGCGGCACCGGCCGCCACCAGCGCGTTCGGGCCGACGCTGGCGACCCGCGACAGCTCGTAGATGGCTAGCGCCGTCGGCACAACGCAGCCACCGACATTCACCGCGATGATCGTGTACGTCCGACGGCGCTGGAAGATGGGAAACATGGAGTCAAAGCCGAACAGGGTGAACGGCGTCACCTCGATCATCTCCTCACGTTCGATGTGCTTGACCGGTATGTTCACCATGCCGCCGAGGAAGATGCCCAGCGCGGCGAGGAAGGACGATTGCGGACTCAAGCCCAGCTTGCCTAGCGCTGCCAGTAGGAGGTTGGCAAAAAAGAACGGAAGGGCCAGCATCAATCCGAAAAAGATGACGAGGGGGAGACAGCCGGGTGGCATGGTTGAGCGCATGAGGTGTCACTCCTGGGCTCACACCTACACTGTTATGTTGTGAAGGGCGAGCCGCAGTTGATCTGCAAACGGGCAATTCCTATGGTGCCCTTCTCCATGACCCAAGATCCGTTCGCGTTATTCCGTCGGTGGTACAAGCAAGCCCAACGTGCTGGCGTGCCGCAGGTCGACGCGATGGCCGTGGCCACCGCCGACGCGCGCGGGCGGCCCTCGGTCCGGTTCGTGCTGCTCAAACAGGCGGACGCCGACGGCTTCGTCTTCTACACGCGCGAGACCAGTCGTAAGGGGAGAGAACTCGGCGGTAATCCGCGCGCCGCCGGCGTGTTCCATTGGGATGCCGTCGGAAAGCAAGTTCGGTTCGAAGGTGTGGTAGAGAAGGTGTCACTCACAGAAGCGGACGAATACTGGCGCACCAGACCACGCGAGAGCCAACTGAGCGCGTGGGCCTCGAACCAGGACGCGCCGCTCTCCAGCCGCGAGGTGCTCGTCGCCCGTTGGCAGACGACGCGCATGCGGTTTCGTGGGAGGCCGGTGCCGCGTCCGCCTGGTTGGGTTGGCTACCGGGTTGTCCCCGACTCCATCGAATTCTGGACCCAGCGGCCGTGGCGCCTGCACCAACGCGAATTATTCACCCGCGCACGCACTGGCTGGAAACGCAAACTACTGCAACCGTAACGCCCACTCCGCACGGCGCCGCCAGTCTTTCCGATTCGTGGAGTCGAGAGATCGCTTGACGTTCGTCTGTGCAATGGTCCCGGCTGCATAGCGTGTGATACGCTTGCGGCCATGAGCCGCACGCCTGGGGAGACGTTCCAACCACATGCAGGTCTGCGGCCGGAGGCGACCACCGGAACGTACCGTCGGATCTGGGAGCTGGCCTGGCCCGTCAGCATTTCGACATCGACGTTCACGCTGCTCACCCTCGCCAACCTCTACTGGATCGGGCACCTCGGCACGCTGGCGGTGGCCGCGGTGTCCCTCTCCAGCAACGTGCTGTTCAATGTCTTCGCCATCTCCCATATCGTGTACATCGGTGCGCTGGCGACGGCAGCACGCCGGGTCGGGGCGGGCGAGCTTGCCGAGGCCTTCAACGCCGGCCTGCACGGCATCTGTCTCGGAGCGGTGCTGGGGTTGGCGGTTGCGGTCGTCGGATGGGCCAGTGCTCCACCGATTATCCGCTTCTTCGACGCCGGGACCGATCTGGAGACGGCCGCGATTTCCTACCTGCGCATTTCGCTGATCGGTCAAATCTTCTTGTTTGTCTCCGTTGCCCTGAGTGCCTGCTACCAGGCCGCGGGCGATACCCGCACGCCCATGCTGGTCAACGTGGGGGTCATCATCCTCAACGGCCTCCTGGACCCCTTCTTCATCTTTGTGCCCGGTCAGGTCGTCCTCGGCGGCGTGCCGCTGGGTTGGCTGGGATGGGGCGTCAACGGCGCGGCCATCGCTGCGCTTGTGTCGGGAATCATCGGCTGCGCCGCGTTTCTGTTGCTCTGGTTCGTTTACGGCAAACCCTTTCCACGCCCTTCGCAACGCAGAATTGCATTCACACTCACCGAGTTCCGGCGCATGCTGCGCATCGGCACGCCGGCCAGTATCTCTTTGGTGGCACGTCCGCTGTCGACCTTTCTCTTGCTCAAGGTCATCGCCTCGTTCGGGGCGGCGGCAATTGCCGCATTTGGCATCGCCTTGCGCTCCTTTTCGGTCAATTGGATCCCGTTCTCCGGAATCGGCGCCGCGATCTCGACGTTGGTCGGACAGAACCTCGGCAGGCACGACGTCGCGGAGGCGACACGGGTCGTGCGCCGTGGTCTGGTGCTCAATACGGCATTGGGCGTCTTTTTCTGCATCGCGTACTATGCCGCCTCGGAACAGATCATTCTCGCCTTCGACCAAGAGCCGGACGTGGTGGCGGCGGGGGTACCGTACTTGAAGTTCATGGCCCTGGGGTTCCTCTTCAGCGCCCCCATGTTTCCGCTGGTGAGCGCCATGAACGGCGCGGGCGATACGCGGCCGCCGATGATCGCGGCGTTCGTTGCCAATTGGCCGGTCAAGTTGCCGTTGTGTTATGTGCTCGCCATCCCTCTCGCCTACGGTGTCGACGGCGTCTGGGGAGGCATGTTCGTATCGGTCGTCTTAGAAGCCGCTCTCGTGTTTATCTGGTACCGCCGTGGCTCCTGGAAGACGCACCAGTTATGACAATTCCTCAACGATGGCAGGTGCGAGTCGGTCAGCGCTGGTACACCGGATCTTGGCGCGATCGCAAGCCGACGACAGGCGGTGCGGGGCGCTTGTCGGTCACCGCATCGACCCGGTCCCAATCCATGACCGCAATCCGGTGGGCAATCTTCCAGACACCGTCCCGTCGCTCGAAGCGATCGACGTAGCGCCCAGCGACCGTCCAATCGTACTCCCGGCTTTCGCGCTCGTAGCGATGACTCGCGAAAAAGTAGGACTCGCTGTGGGCGGTTTCCCCCGCCAACTCGACGAGTTCGTTGCAGATGGCGTGCGTGGTCGTCTTGTAGCGCTGGCGCAGCAGGTTCATGGCCCACGGAATGAACTCCGACGCGGGACCGTTGAAGCTACCGTGATTTTCCCACGCCTCGGCATGATAGACCGTTCGCAACAGTTCTTCGTCACACCGGTCGATCGCGCGGCAATATCGCATGAGCACTTCATGGATGGTCAGCTTATCGAGCAGCGCTTGAACAACCGGATCTCTCTCTGTCTCAGCATTCATGAGCGGCCTTTCATCCGATGCTGGAGATCACCCCTCGGACGACCAGCTGAAGTTCCGACGGAGCGAGGCATTCCGCACACGACTCCGGACAATCTTGCCCGCAGCGGTGCGCGGAAAGTCATCGACGAACTCGATGTGGCGCGGGATTTTGAAGCGCGCAAGGCGCCGGCGGCTGTGCTCCGCGAGCTCGTCCACGGTGGCCATCCACCCGGCTCGCAACCGGACACTGGCGGCGACGGCGGCGCCCCAGCGCTCGTCGGGTACGCCATAGACGCAGGCCTCGGCGACTGATGCGTGTGCCTGCAGCGCCGCCTCCACTTCCGCGGGATAGATATTCTCGCCACCGCAAATGATCATGTCGTCGCGCCGGCCCAGCACGTAGAGGTAGCCTTCGTCGTCCAGTCGGCCGAGATCGCCGGTGCGGAGCCAGCCGTCCTGGCGATTCGTGTCATCCGCGGGATCGAGGTAGCCCGGACTCACGCTCGGACCACGGACGAAGATCTCACCGGCCTGACCGGCCGGTGCAGGCCCGTCGGCCCCCCACACCATGACCTCCGTGCCGAGCAGGGGCTTGCCCGCGGAGCCGATCTTGCGCTCCGCATCAGCCGGCGCCAGCGTGGTCGCCTGCGAGGCCGTTTCGGTGAGCCCGTACGTTTGCGTCACGGCGAACCCCCGGACACGGCTTTCTTGTAATAACGCCAAGGGTACCGGGCCTCCCCCAGCAAGGACACAACGCAGCCACGGCGGCGCCGGGCGCGTCCCGCGCAGGTCCAGTAGCCGCTGCAACATGTTCGCCACGACGGAAATGATGGTCACTCGCTCCGCTTCGAGAGCGCGATCGACGCGTGCCGGATCGAAGCCGTTGTGAATGACGGCTGTCGTACCATAGATCACGCTGCGCAACAGGATCGACAGGCCCCCCACGTGACAGAACGGCAGGCAGGCCAGCCACCGATCGTCGGTGTGGACACCGATGTTGAACGCCGACCCAAGCGCGCTCCAGAGCACGTTCCCGAAGGTCAACCGCACACCTTTGGGGCGTCCGCTGCTGCCGGAGGTGTAGATGATGCTGTGCGCGGCTGCCAGATCGATCGTGGTCGCGGACTCGTCCGGATCCGCCGCAACCGCGTCAAATGCCTGCTCACCCTCCCGCGGGTCACATTCAACGTTCAGTACCGGCAGCGACAGCGTCTGCCGCACGACGGCAACGGTCTCGCGGTTGGCGTGGTCGTGGAACAGAACTCGTGGAGCGCAATCCACGAGTTGCTGCGTGATTTCCACCGGACTGAGGCGCCCGTTCAGCGGCACAACGACGGCACCCACACGCGCGGCCGCGTGCAGGATTTCGACAAACTCCGGACGGTTTCCCATCAGCAAGCCTATGCGAACGCCGCGCCGTACGCCCAGACGGTGTAACCGGCCGCTGACCAGGGCAACGCGGTCGGCAAGCGCTGCGTACGTGATGGCCCGGCCCTCGGAGATCAGAGCAGGGTGACCGGGGCTGGTGCGCGCTCGCTGTTCGAGCCAGTTCGGAACAGTGTCACGCATGGAGATTGTCTCGGGAACTCCATCGCTCGACGGCAGCCTCGTCGAGGTCGACGCCAAGTCCCGCGCCTCGCGGCAATGCGAGGCTCCCGGCGCGGGGAATCAGCGGTTCGCGCACGAGATCGCCCGCGAGCAGCGCCGCGGTAGCAAGACCGCACGGGGGCACGGGGTCTGGCAGCGTCGCCGCCAGATGCAGCGCCGCCGCGATGCCGACGCTGGTGTCGAGCGCGGACGTCACCACGACCTGCAAGCCGTGCGCGCGAGCGCGCTCGATAACGGCAACTGCGTTTCGCATCCCGAGCAACGCGGGCTTCACGACGATCACGTCGGCGGCCTCCAGCGCCGCCAACCGTTCCACCGCGTTCGCGTCGGTAACACACTCATCGGCCGCGATCGGCGTGCCCACAGCCCGGCGTACGCGCGCAAGCTCTTCCATTGTGCGCACCGGCTGCTCGACGTACTCGATCCCGTGCGCCGCGAGCCGCGTGATCGCCGCCGTGGCTTCGTCCACCGTCCACGCCCCATTGGCATCAAGCCGAATGCGGACCCCTGGGCCAGCCGTCCCGCGCACCGCAGCGACCCGAGCATTGTCGTGCGCAAGATCGTGTGACACCTTCAACTTGAAGCATCGATATCCCGCTGCCAGCAAGGCACTCACGGCATCCGCCGCGGTCCGTGGATCCTGCGACTCGATCAGTGCGTTCACGGGGATTTCATCATGCACCGCCGCGCCCAACAGTTCCGCAACCCGTCGATCCTCCAGTCTGGCCGCGAGATCGCAACACGCCATCTCCACGCCCGCACGGACCGCGCCTGACAGCGACGATCCCCATCCTTCCGGCAGCCACGGGACGATGGTGATCGGGCCGTCGCGCCGCAACGTGTCCTGAACAGAGGCCATCGCGGAGACCGCATCGATGATGCTCTGGTCCCCTGCCAGGGGTGGCGGCGCAACTTCTCCGATTCCGACGAACCCGTTCGCGCTGTAAGCCCGAACGAGAAGCCCGACACGCGCGAAAACCAAGCTGCCAGCGATGCTCAGCGGCTGCCGGAAGGGGATGCGGAACGGTGTGGAATCGATCCAGGCGAGCCTCATGCCAACAGACCGACCGCGAACAGCGCGCCGAAGGCGGCATGTAAGCGCGCCGTGCTGCGCAACGCCCTGTTGAACCGTGCCCCCTCCTGGCAGGTGACCATCAGACGGGCAAGGCCAAACGCCCATGGCACCGTCACCCACGGGAGCAAGATCCACACGGCCGCGCCCCGTGCCCACAGCACTGCGGGCACGGCATAGGCCAGCAACACCAGCGCAACATATTCCAACCGTCCGGCCGACTGCCCCAAACGCACCGCCAACGTGTGCTTTCCCGCCGCACGATCCGTGTCGCAGTCGCGGACATTGTTGACCACCAGAATCGCCGTCGCCAGCGCTCCCACCGGAATCGCGGCGGCCAACGCGGCATCCGTAACGGTCCCGGCCTGCACGTAGAAAGTCGCGACGACGGCCACCAGGCCGAAGAAGATGAACACGAAGACGTCGCCCAGACCGTTATAGCCCAGTGGCCACGGGCCGCCGGTATACGCCAGTCCGGACAGGATGGCGGCAATGCCGACGAGCATGATCGGCCAGCCCCCGCGCACACAGAGATACATGCCCACCAGCGCCGCGGCGGCAAACGCCAGCCACGCGGCTAGGCGGACCTCGCGCGGGGACAGCAGCCCCGCTTGAATCACACGGGTCGGCCCCTGTCGCTCGGCCGTGTCGGCGCCCCGTTCGTAATCGTCCACGTCGTTGACCAGATTGGTCCCGATCTGAATCAACAACCCGCCAACCAGCGCCGCCAGGGCCGCCAGCCAATGGGCCATGCCGCTACGCGCGGCAACCGCTGTGCCCACGACCACCGGAACCACCGCGGCGGTCAGGGTGGGCACGCGGATCGCCAGGATCCAGGCGGAGAACGCACTGGAGGCTTGCGGCTGGTCGGTCACGGCAGTCGCGAAAACTTGCTGAAGTTCGGGGAACGCTTTTCGATGAACGCGTTACGCCCTTCCTGCGCCTCTTCGGAGAGGTAGTAGAGCAGCGTCGCGTTACCGGCCAACTCCTGGATGCCGGCGAGGCCGTCCGTGTCGGCGTTGAAGGCCGACTTGAGGCAACGGATCGCCAGCGGGCTGTTCGCCAGGATCTCGCGACACCACTGGATGGTCTCCTCTTCGAGTCGCTCCAACGGCACCACGGCATTCACCAGACCCATATCCAACGCCTGCTGGGCGTTGTACTGGCGGCACAGGTACCAGATCTCCCGCGCTTTCTTGTGCCCGACGATACGGGCCATGTAGGTCGCCCCGTAGCCGCCATCGAAGCTCCCGACGCGCGGCCCGGTCTGACCGAAGACCGCATTCTCGGCGGCAATCGTGAGATCGCAGAGCATGTGCAGCACATGGCCGCCCCCGACGGCGTACCCCGCCACCATGGCGATGACCGGCTTCGGCAGCGTCCGGATCTGCCGCTGCAGGTCCAATGCATTCAAGCGCGGGATGCCGTCGTCGCCGACGTATCCGCCCTTCCCTCGCACCCGCTGGTCACCGCCCGAACAAAACGCCTGCGTGCCGGCACCCGTAAAGATGACGACACCGACGGACGAATCTTCGCGCGCGGCGGCGAATGCATCGATGAGTTCAAACAGCGTCCGCGGGCGGAAGGCGTTCCGTACCTCGGGGCGGTTGATGGTGATTTTGGCCATCCCTTCCGCCGTTTCGTACAGGACGTCCGTGTACGTCCGGCGCTGCGTCCAAGTAACCGGCATGTCTGTTCCTCCTCGTGAGTCGTGTCCGCGCTCGCGGGTGATCATATGCGCAAATTGCGCGATTGTGTGGCTGCTTCGTTCCGACCACGAGCACGATCCTGTCTGTGACCTTGCAAGAATCCCAGCACGCAGGCATTGAATGCGCTCGCGTTCTCGAGATGCGCAGCGTGCCCGGACTCGGGAATAATGGCAATCGTGGCACCGGGTACGCGTCGCAACATTGTCTCCGCGATAGCGCGGAACTTGGCGTCCTCGGAACCAACCGCCAGAAGCGTCGGCACAGTCAATCCGGGTAGCCGCGACCATAGCGATTGCTGCGCACCCGTGCCCATGCCGCGCAGACTGTTCGCCAGTCCGACCGGCCTGTTAGCGCACCGTGCCGCGCGTGCCGCAGCCAAAGTGTCCGGCTCAAGACGCGCCTGCGACGCGAACAGCGGTTGCCGCATCCACGCGTCGACAAACGCCTCGACGCCGTCGTGCTCGATCTCGTCCGCGAGCGCCTCATCGTGCACGACACGCTGGCGTCGCTCCTCGGGATCCTCTATTCCGGGCGAGACGCCTTCGAGCACCAGCGCATCCACCCGCTCCGGGTAGGTGAGGGCCCAGGCCAGCGCCACCCGTGCCCCCATGGAATAGCCGAGCCAGCAGGCGCGCTGGACATCGAGCGCATCCAGCAGTGCGGCCAGGTCCGCCACGCAGCGCTCCAAACGGTAGCGTGCGGGGTCGGCGGGTGCGTCCGACCCGCCATGTCCCAGCAGGTCGATGGCAACGGTCCGGAAGTGCTCGGCAAACACCGCACTCTGCGGCGCCCATTGGGCGGCGCTACCGGTAAAACCGTGCAGCAGCACCAGTGGTGCGCCGTGCCCGGCAATCGCCACCTGCAACCGTACGTCACCCACCTGCACCAGTGGCATCCGGTCACCCCACCGCGACCGCCCGCGCGGCGGCCGCAAAGATCTGGCGGTGCAGTTCGACATTGCGTCGGCGTTCGGATGGAACCTCGATGACTTGCGTACCTTCGGCACGCAACGATGCGGCCACGGCCGCGCGGAACTGCGCCCACGAGGTGATCCGGGTGAACGCGCAGCCGTACATCGCGCTGACGCCGTGAAAATCAAGGCCGTGCGGCGTGTGGAAGTACTCCGCCACCCGCTCGTCGCATTCGGCCTGCGGCAGAAAGGAAAAGATGCCGCCGCCATCGTTGTTGATCACCACGATCGTGGCGCGCACGGCGTGCCGCTTCACCGCGAGCAACCCGTTGAGGTCGTGGTAGAAGCCGAGATCACCGGTCACGATGACCACCGGCTGGTCGCTTACTGCCGCCGCCCCGAGCCCACTGGAAATGAAGCCGTCGATGCCATTGGCGCCGCGATTGCACAGAAATCGAATGGCGCACGCGCTCACCGGCCAAAAGTTTTCCAAGTCCCGTATGGGCATGCTGTTGCCAACGTACACCCAGGCACCGTCGGGCAGCAGTCGCGATAACTCCACGAACACATTGCCCTCGAACAGCTCGGTCAGCGACTCGATCTGCCGTGTCACCGCAGCGCGCGCGCGGCCCGCCGCCGACAACCACCCTGTGGCCCATCCATCGTCCGCGCTGACCGGTGCCGACGGCAGATGGTGGCACAGGGCATCGCACGCAGCCACCGGATCCCATGGCAAGAACTCCCCCGCCGTGGCTGTCGGATCGTTCCAGGCACTCAACGGGTCGAGCACCAGGTGCTGGCAGTGCCGGTGCTGCTGCAGGAAGACGCCGAAGGCCTTGGACGTTGGCATCGGCCCGATGCGCAGGACAACGTCCGGCGCGTGGGCGCGCGCAAAGGCGTCGTCACGGAGCAACAAATCGTAGGCATCGATGACCAAGGAGGTGTCGTGACAACCGGCGCGCAGTTGCGAAACGGCGTCGGCCAGGATCGGATAGCCGAGGCAGCGCGCAAGCCGGGCAACCGCCACCGCGAATTCGGGCGCGCCGTCGGAGGCCCCGCAGACGATCAGGCCACGCGGCGTGGCGGCGAGGCACGCCGCCAGCGCGCGCACCGCAGCCGCTGGCGGCGCGGCCACGGCGTCGTGTGTCAGCGCGCGTGCGGAAGACGCGGCAAGCGCAGGCACCGGAAGTTCCGCCGTCGCCGGCGCGGCGGCCACGCGTGGCATCAGCGGCTCGCGGAAGGGGAAATTCAGGTGCACCGGCCCGGCCGGGTTGGCGCGGGCACGCGCCACGGCCGCACACGCCAGGGTTTGAAAATAGCGCAGGCCCGCCTCGGCACTGCCAACCTCGCTGAACCATTTGACATGGCCGCCGAACAACTTGATTTGGTCGATCGTCTGACCGGCATCGCAATCGCGCAACTCCGGCGGACGATCCGCGGTCAACAACAGCAACGGCACGTGGGCGTGGTAAGCTTCGACAGCCGCAGGTAAGAGGTTGGCCGCCGCCGTGCCGGAGGTGCAGACGACCGCCACGGGACGGCGCGTCGCCTTCGCGACCCCGAGTGCGAAGAACGCCCCCGAACGTTCATCGACGTGCACCCACGTGCGCACGGCCGGATGCGTCGCAAAGGTCACGGCCAACGGCGTGGAGCGCGCACCGGGCATGATGCACGCGTGCTGCACGCCTGAGGACGCCAGCTCCGTCACGAACGCCTCGATACCAGCGTACGTCGGGTCCCGCTCGTACATGGTCAGGATTCCGTCAGCGCCGACAGCAGCGGTTGCAGCTTGAGGCGGGTTTCACCGAGTTCCGCGTCCGGATCGGAACCGGCAACAATGCCCGCTCCGGCAAACAGAGACGCTTCCGCATCGCGCACCAGCGCGGAGCGGATCGCCACCGCAAATTCGCCGTCATGGCGCGCGTCCATCCAACCGATCGGTCCCGCATACCAGCCGCGGCTGAGGGCTTCCCGCTGCGGCAGCAGCCGCAAGGCGGCGGCGCGGGGATGGCCGGCAACGGCGGGGCTCGGATGCAGGCGGTCGACCAGATCGAGCACGTGATGCGGCGATCGCAGTGTACCGGTGATCGGCGTCATCAGGTGCTGCACGTTATCCAACCGCAGCAGCTGCGGTTCAGGGGCCACGTCGAGGCTGCCGCATACGGGCCGCAGGGCGTCGGCGATCGCCCGCACCACGATGGCGTGTTCGAGGCGGTCCTTGTCGCTGCGTCGCAGCGCTAGCGCCAGCGCCGACGCATCCGCCGCCGACGTCCCGGGCGCGGTCGAGCCCGCGATCGCGGCGGTGCTCACGCATCGGCCACTGAGGCGCACCAGCGGCTCCGGCGTCGCCCCGAGAAAATCGCCCTGTGGTGTCCCGATCCAGAACAGCACACAGGAAGGATACGCCTTCCGCAGGTTCCGCAAGATGCGACCGCAATCCAGACGATGAGCGGCCGCCACGGTGCAGGAGCGCGCCAGCACCAGTTTCTCCAAGCGCCCGTGGGCAATGTCTTCAAGGGTGTCGAGCACCGCCTGCTTCCATCGTGCCACCGGGGGGGTGGATGCGGACTGGCAGCGAATCGCCACGGGGTCGTCGGCCAGTTTCGGTTGGGCAGCCGCCGCGCACGACTGTAGACGCTCCATATCGGCGTGCAGCCGCCGCACGATGTCGGGCCGTTCACTGTCGGCCGTCACCATGCACGTCACCGTGAAGGTCGCGCGCTGCCGGTGGCGCACGATCAATAAGCGGGGGAGCACCATCAGCCCCGGCGGGAAACCGCACCAGGGCCCCGTGTCCTCCACGTCTGTCGCGAAGGCAAAGCCGCCGACAAAGAACGGCGCACCGATGGCCTGCGAGTGCCGGTCGGTGACGGCATCGGCGATGAGGCCATCGCACACCGCCGCCACCTCGGTGAAGCGGCGCGGGCCGTGCCCGCGCACCACCGCCGTCGCGCCGAGGGCGGCGATCGCGAATCCGTCGGCGGGCCGCTCCCAAAAGAAGCACCGTTCTTCCGTGCCCTCGACCGGGCGTAACCAGTCGAGCAGGTCTTCCGGGGGCGCGACGACGCCAGAGACGGTCAGCAACACCGGCTTGCCCAGCCCGCGTGCGTGCTCGATCGCCACCGCTATCTGGTCGTCCGCGCTATTCACCTCGGCGTTGATCATCATGGGTCACGGGCACCGGACCGCGAAGAGCAGCTGGGCAATGCCGCCGCTCAACGGCCGTTTGACCGCCTCCCGGAACCCGGCGGCCGTGATCAGCCGCAGGAGCTCCGGCGTCGGCGGCAGGTAGGCCGTACTCTGCGGCAAATAGGCGTACGCCGCGCGATCGGAGAGCAGGCCGCCGATGAGCGGCACCAGGCGTCTGAAGTACAGTTCATGGCCCCAGCGAGCGAACGCGCTTGACGGCTCATCCACCTCCAACAGTGCCAGACGTCCGCCCGGTCGTAGCACCCGTGCCGCCTCCGCCAGCACCTGCGGGATGGAGACGAAGTTACGCAGCGCGAAGGCGGAGGTGATGACGCTGGCGCACGCGGCGGGCAGTGGCAACGTGCCGGCGTCGGCGCGCACGAGGTCGGCCGGCAGCCCGCGGCGGCGGGCGGCAGTGAGCATACCGAAAGCAAAGTCCACTCCGATTACTTGCGCCCCGGCGGCGGCCGCAAGGGTGCACATGTCACCGGTGCCACAGCCCAGGTCGACGACCACATCCCCCGCCCCAATGCAGGCGTGGCGCACCACGACTCGGCGCCAGCGCTGGTCCAGTCGCAAGGTCAACAGCCGGTTGAGGAGGTCGTAGCGCGGGGCGATGCGGTCGAACATCGCCTCAACCACCGCGGCTTTCTCGTCGAGCGGCGGCAGCGCTGGCCGCGGGTCCAAGGATGCGGACGGCGCAGCCCGGCAACTCGAACGCGACCATCCGCTTGCGGCGATCCACCCGCGAGCGGGCCGGTGGTCCTCCGGCCGACGGCCCTGCCGTCCTAGCGCCACGTCACCTCCAATCGCCCGGCCTGCAGCACGGCGGCCGCCGCCGCGTACGCCTCGACATCACCGTGCTCGCGCAGCCGCTGCAAGGCACGGCTCAGCAGGGTCCGCTGAAAGTGGAGCGCCACCAGGGTGGTCACCGCCGGTAGCAGCCGGCGGAAGACATCGGCTACCTCGTCCGCCGCCACACCGCTCTTCCCGGCCTTGCGAATGTACCGATCGAACAGCCCAATGGCCTGGTCGGCGCTGCGTCCGATCTGCCGCGCGTGCTCGACGGACACGCGCAGCAGCTCATCGAGCGGGAATCCTTGTCGCAGGATGTCGAGCCCGGCGCGCATCATCTGCAGGTCGGCCTCGCCATAGCGCGCCTCACCGTCGCCGCCCGCTGGATCGATGAGGCCAGCCGCCTCCAACGATGCCAGCAGCGCTTCCGGCACGCCGGACAGCGCAGCCAACTGCGTCCGTGTCAGTGACCGTTCCCCACTTTCCTGCACCACCGCCGCCAGCAGCGTGTCCGCACGCGAGGCCGCACCATTGCCCAGCAAGCGCTTGATGACCGCCAGACTCAGTCCCTGCGACTGGTAGTGCCGGATGCGGCGCAGCAGCGTCAGGTGCTCCCGCGAATAAACCGCGACGCGCTTGACCCGCCGCGGCAGCGGCAACAGCCCCTTCGTTTGATAGAAGCGGATCGTGTCGACCCGCACCCCAGCCGCCGCCGCCAGCTCCTCGACGCGATATGCCATGAGCACGGACTCTAAGAGTAATTACTCGCAGGGTCAAGCGCACATCCACGCTGGCCTGCGACGGCCGGAGCGGGCATTCGCCGATCGCACCGAGATCGGCTCCAGCTCGCGCATGCGTCTCCCGTTTTTCACCACGTGCCGCACGCCCAGCCGGCGGCGGTACGCGGTGGGTTGCGCCAGGGCGCGGTTTGATTCAACGCGTGCGGCTGGACCGGCGCCCGCGCCAGATCCACACCATCGCCATCCCCGTCACCACCCACGCGAACACATCACCATAGCGCGTGTAGAAGGTCGTCACGTGCAGGCGGTGCACCGTGCCGCTGATGACCTCGGTGCTGAACAGCTGCCCCTCGGCAACGACGCGGCCGGCCGGGTCGATGATGCTGGTCACGCCGGTGTTGGATCCGCGCAGCAGGTAGCGGCGATTTTCGATGGCACGCCAGAGCGCCAACGCTTGATGCTGATGCGGCGCCGCCGTGTTGCCATACCAGGCGTCGTTCAGGATGTTCAGCAACACCTCGGCACCGGCCGCTGTTGCCTGACGCGACATGGACGCCAGGAGATCTTCGTAACAGATCAAAGGACCGATACGAACCTTGCCGGGGACCTCAAAGACCTCAACCCCCGTCCCGGCCGTGAAGCTCCCTGTTTCCGGGCTCAGCGACGCGATCGCTGGAAAGTACGAGGCCAGCGGGATGAACTCGCCGAACGGCATCAGGATGTGTTTATCGTAGCGGTCCAACACGACGCCACCCGGCCCGACCAGGAAGGCACTGTTGAACTCCTCGGGGCGCTGCTGGGAACGGCCGTGCGCGCGAAAGGCCAAGCCGCCAAAAATGAGGTGCGTCCGCAGGTCGTCAAAGGGATTGTCCTTGCCTTCCAGCCTGGTGGTCCCGTCCTCCACCCAGCGCTGCGACACCGTTTCCGGCCAGACGAGCACATCGGTGTTCGCCTGCAGCGGGTCCGACAGCTCCTGGTACTTTTCCAGGTTGATGTCGAAGTACCGCACATCGCCCTTTTCCTTGATCCCCACGTTGCCTTGCACCAAGGCAACGCGGAATGTGGGCGCGGCCCCAAGGGCGCGATCGATGACCGGCAAGCGCAGCACGCCATAGAGTACCACCGCCAGCGAGGCCATCGCCGCGGCGCCCAAGGGGAGCCATCGCCGCGGCTGGTCGAGCAAGAGCGCCAATCCGGCCGATACCCAGAGCATGACGAAGCTCAAGCCGTACGGCCCGGTCAACTCCCCGATCTGCATGAGCACGGGCGCGTGGAACTGGCAGTGCCCCATGCGCCACGGAAACATGTTGGGGTAGAGGAACTCCAGTGTCACCCACAGGGCTGGTGCTGCCAGCGCCAACGGCCCCGGCCCGGTGCGCCGCAGCGCAAGCGCGAATACCACGAACTCGCAGGAGGTGAACAGCGTGAGGCAGAGGTAAAACAACACGGCCAGCGGGTAACCGAAGCCGCCGAAGACGTGGATGGTATAGACCAGCCAGTAAAAGGCGGGCAGGTTGGTCGCCAATCCGGCGATGCAACCGACGCGCGCAGCCTCGCGGGCCGTGGCGGCGTGACGCACGGCCCAGAGCAAGGGAACGAACGCGACCCAGGCGAGAGGAAACAGCCAGAAGCGGAGGAAGCACGCCGCGATCAGCCCGCCGCTGACTGCAGCGGCGAGGTCGCTCTCACGCCCCCACGCCCTCACGCCCTCACGCCCTCTCAGCGTACCTTCAGGTTGTTGGCCTGCGGCCCTTTCTCGCCTTTGGTGACCTGGAACTCGACCTCGTCGCCTTCACGCAGATCCTCGAACACGACTTTCGGCGCCAGCCGCGAGCGATGAAAGAACACGTCGTCGCTGCCGTCGTCGGGAACGATGAAACCGAATCCCTTGTCGCGCACAATTTTCTTGATGGTGCCAAACATACTGCGCTCCTCCTTCACGTCACTTGATGCTGCGGGTAGGGTCTCGACCTTTAGCGTGCGGTGCTGGGCCCCGCGCCGCCGCGCCGCCCGCCGCTCTTGCTGCCGCCCCGGCTCCGACCACGGGCGGCAGACTGCGTCGGACGCGCGTGGCCATGTGGTGCGCGGTGCTGCGGGGGCACCGGGCGCACGAACAGCTCATCGGGGGCCTCTTCCACGGGAATCTTGAAACCCGTGAGCTGCTCGATACCCTCGAGCGACTCGACGTACTCCTCGCACGCCAGGCTGATGGCCTTTCCCGACGCACCGGCCCGTGCCGTGCGGCCGACACGGTGGACATAGTTCTCGGGGTCTTGCGGCAAATCGTAGTTGACCACGTGGCTGACATCTTCGATGTGCAAGCCGCGGGAGGCGACATCGGTCGCAACCAGGATCGGTAGATCCCCCGAGCGGAAATCGTGCACCAGGCGCAAGCGAACACGCTGTTCGAGATCGCCGGTGATGGCTTTGGCCGCGTGTCCGTTTTCCGTCAGCCGGCGCGCCAACCACTCCCCAGCGCGCTTGGTATTCACGAAGATGAGCAGGCGCGAAGGTTGTTCGCGTTGCAGCAATCCGAGCAAAATGGGCAGCTTCTCGTGCGAACCAACGTGGTAGAGTACGTGCTCGACGTTGGCCGCCGTCAGCTGCTCCGGGCTGGCACTTACCTTGAGCGGATCGTTCATGTGCTCGTAGGCCAGTTCCATGACGGCGTACGACAAGGTCGCCGAGAACAGCATGGACTGCCGCTTCTGATACGGCGGCAGGCGGCGCAGCAGAAAGCGCAGGTCGGCGATGAAGCCCATGTCGAACAGGCGATCCGCCTCATCGATCACGAGCACCTCGACGCGGCGCAAGCTGTAGACGTGCTGTTTGAAATAATCGATCAGGCGGCCGGGGGTGCCGATCAGAATGTCACAGCCGCCCTGCAACAGCTCTCGCTGCTTGCGGTAATCGATGCCGCCGTACACCGCCTGCATCGACAGGCCGGTGAAGCGGCCGAGCTGTTCGGCATCGTGCAAAATCTGCACCGCCAGCTCGCGCGTGGGAGCGATTGCACCGCCAGCTCGCGCGTGGGAGCGATGATGAGCGCCCGCGGGGCCGGCTCCGGCAACACCGGCGGCCGGTGGCGCAGCAGCCGGGTGAACGTCGAGATCAGAAACGCGGCCGTCTTGCCGGTCCCCGTCTGCGCCTGCCCGGCCACATCCTTCCCCGCGAGGGCCAGCGGCAGCACGTGCTGTTGGATCGGCGTGCATGCGGTAAAAGCGGCGGCGTCGATCCCCTGCTGCACCACATCGGGTAGAGCCAACGAGTGGAAGCTCACGGTCGGTTCGCTTGGGGCCGGGGTGTTGCCCACGGGCGGCAAAAAATTGTCCACTGCCGGCGGAGTGTAGCGCGCTCGGGTCGGCGCCACAAGCCGCGGCGGCTCAGCGCACGTCGCGCATCGCCGCCGCCAACTCACGCCCGCCAACGAAACCGACGAGGCGCTTCACCTCGGTGCCAGCGCCGTCGAACAGAATCAAGGTCGGGACGCCGCGCACCTGATAGCGCTCCACCAGTGCGCTGCTATTCTCGGAGTCGTGGGTGATGTCGGCTTTGAACATCGCGAAGCGTTCGGCTTGCTGACGCACGTCCGCATGCACAAACGTGGTCTCGTCCATCTCCCGGCACGGGAGACACCAGTCGGCGACAAAGTCGACCACTACCGGCCGTCCGTCGCGGCGTGCCGCGTCCAGACTGGCAACATCGAATGGCTGCCACGCAATCGCACTCTCGGCCTGCCGCGGCATGACCGTCCAGGCGGCGAGCAGCAGCGCCGCGAGGCCGGCGAGACGCTTGAATGCCGGGAAATACCGCATCCCCGCACCCGATCGATCCACGAAGCCGAGATAGAGACCACCGGCCGCTGCCAGCCCCGGCAGCACCAGGCGGCTCGCGGCCGGCGGCATCAGCGGTGCGGTAAAGTAGGCCGCCATCGCCAAAAGCAGGACACCAAACACCCGCTCCACCCACACCAGCCACTCGCCCGACCGTGGCAGCGCCTTGATCGATCCCGCCGCCATCGCCAGCCCCAGGTACGGCAGTCCCATCCCCAAGCCGAGCGCGCAGAAGAGTTCCAGGCCCAACACCCCGCTCTGCTGCGTCCCCACAAACAGCAACAAGCCGATCACGACCGGGCCCACACACGGCGCCGCCACCACACCCATCGTCAGTCCCATGAAGAAGGACCCGAACACGCCCTGTACTGCACCGCTGACATAGCGCAGCGCCCACGCCGGTGGTTGCAACTGATAGAGGCCGAACGAGCTGAGGGCCAGCATCACCAACACCGCCGCGATCAGTACCAACACGGGCGGCTTTTGCAGCGCCTCCCCGAACAGGCCGCCCGACAAGGCCGCCGCCACGCCCAGGGTCGCGAAGCTCACGATGATCCCGAGGACATAGGTGGCCGCCAGCAGCGCCACCGGCGTGTGGCGCTGGCGCCCCTGTACGCCGAAATAGGCCACGGTCACCGAGATCAGCGGATAGACGCAGGGCGTCAGGTTCAAGCCGAGGCCGAGCAGTGCAACCAACAGCAGGGTGACACCGAGACCGTGTTCGCCGATCCAGGCGCCGACATCAACGCCACCACCACCCGCCTGCGCCTCTGGACGCGCCTCGACGACGGGCACGGGCCGCGCCGCCTCCGCAGTCGCAGTTACTGGCACGACGAGTTCCGCATTGGCGGTCGCCGGCGGCAAGCAGGTGACGTCGTTGCACGCCTGATAGCGCAAGGTCGCAATGATCCGCACCGTGGAACTCGTGAAATCGGCCGGAACACTGAGCGCCGTGGCCATGCCGACGCCGCCCTCGTACACCAGCAGTTCCTTTCCTCCCGCGAAAGCGAAGGCCCGCCGCTCCGGGCGCGGATACGTGGGGGGCGCGACGGCGACGCCGGGAGGTGCCGCGAGCCGTAGTTCAGTGGGAATCAGAAAGGTCTCCGTCGGTTGGTGCGCGTTGATGTGCCAGCCCGGCTCAACATCGGCGCGGATCTCCAGTTTCGTCGGTGCGCCACGGACCGCGGCACCGCCCTGCAGTTGCAGATGCAGCCCCACACGGCCGACGGGAGCAGCCATGCTGGCACTCATCAGGAGAAGGAAAATGGCGATGCCTATCCGATGCGGGGCCTGCACGGGAAAAATGCAAGCACACGGGCTCCACTCTTGCAATTACGCCTCAACCTGAGTCAAAAGGCCGGCATGCTGATATCCCGATGCTGGTCGCGCAGAGGTTGGACCTTTACCCTTTTCGTCGGCTTGCTGGCCGCCTGGTGTCCGCCTGCGACACACGGTTACACCCTGCTGCCGTTGGCGGTGGAAGCGGCGGACCCCCTGCCGCATGGCGTTGTCGAGGCGGGCCTGGGGACATCGTATTTCAAAGACATGCGCTTCCCGGCGTTCACGCCACCCGGCACCCTGGATCGTCAAGACCTGGTGGCCGTACCACAGTTGGTCTTTCGCATCGGGGCCGGCGGCTGGGCCGAGATTCAGGCAAACTACGAGATGCTGTACCTGGACGAAACGTGGAGCACCGGGAAGACCAACCATCAGTACAACTCGGGCGACCTACGCCTGTTTACCAAGGTGCGCGTGATGCACGAGCGCGAATGGCTGCCCGCGCTTTCCGTGCGCTTTGGCGTGAAGTTGCCGAACGCCGTCCGCGCCGAGCGGCTCGGCACTGATGACACAGATTTTGGCGCGGACGTGATCGCGTCGAAGGACTTCGGGTTCGTCTCCGCCCACGTCAACCTGGGAGTCTTGCTGATCGGCAATTCCGGGTCGACGATGCCGACATTCCCGAATTGGTACACGCCCGGCGGGCAGGATGACACGGTGCACTACGACGTCGGTTTCGTCTCCGCGCCGCTGGGCAAGGCGGAGCCGGGATCGGTGAGTGTGCGGCTCATGGGTGAGTTCGCCGGCATCGGGGCCAGCCACTATAACAACGATCAGGCGGCAATGCGCCTCGGCCTACAGGCGCAGCGCGGCCCGCTCAAGCTCTACCTGGGTACTAGTGTCGGCTTGATCACAGCGAGTGAAGATGTCGGCTTCACCGCTGGGTTCGTCTACACCTTCGAACCCGCGAAATGGTTCGGCGACGCCTAGCGGCCGCGTTACGAGGAGTGCGATTGCCGCGGCCGCGCGGTGCCCGTCTTTGCCGCCGGCTTATGGCCGGTCTCGACATTGAGCGGCACGCACTCGACGACCTCGAGGCCGTATCCCGGCAAGCTGACCAGGTTGCGCGGCGAGTTGGTCAGCAGCCGAATTTTGTGCGCGCCGATGTCGCGCAAGATCTGCGCACCGATGCCGTACTCGCGGAACTCGTGCTGCCGTGTGGCCGGATCCGTACTGGGCGACCGTGGTGCCTGGCGCTGAGGGCGGCCCGTCTTGCCGGCGAATTCGAGAATTTCGGCGCCGCGGCCCTCGCGGCGCAGGTAGAGGACGACGCCGGCACCGGCCGCGGCGATCACACGCATGGCTTCGTGCAGCAACGACGCCGTGTTTCGTTCGGCCATCCGAAAGACATCGCCGGGCACGTACTCGGCATGCGCCCGTACGAGGACCGGCACATCGGGATTGATCTCGCCCTTCTGTAAGACCACGTGCTCCCCGTCGTCAACATCCGAGTGGTAGACGACGATGCGGAAGTCGCCGCCGTAGCGACTGTTGATGCGCGCCTCTGCAACGCGATGCACCAGCGAATCGCACCGCAAGCGATAGTTGATGAGATCGGCAACGGTACAGATCTTGAGATCATGGGTGGCGGCGAAGCGCTCCAGGTCCGGCAGCCGTGCCATGGTGCCGTCATCGTTCATGATCTCGCAGATCACGCCGGCGGGTTTGAGGCCGGCGAGGCGCGCCAGATCAACCGATCCCTCGGTCTGCCCAGTACGCACAAGCACTCCGCCCCGGCGCGCCCGTAGGGGAAACACGTGCCCTGGCACGACCAAATCGCCGGGACGGGCGTTGTTGTCGATGGCGGTGAGGATCGTCGCGGCGCGATCGGCCGCGGAGATGCCATGGGTGACGCCGTGCCGCGCATCGATCGAAACGGTGAAGGCCGTGCCGAGGGGCGCACGGTTCTCCGCCACCATCATGTGCAACCCCAACTCAGCGATCCGCTCCTCGGTCAGCGTCAGACAGATGAGCCCGCGGCCGTACTTCGCCATGAAGTTCACGGCATCCGGTGTGACCTTTTCCGCCGCCAGGCACAGATCTCCCTCATTCTCCCGGCTCTCATCATCCATCAAGATGACCATCTTGCCGGCACGGATGTCGGCGATGGCGTCTTCAATGGGGGTGATCGGCCGCGTTTGCTCGGGCGGCTGGCGAAAACTCGTGAACATCCTCTCTCGTACTTATAGCGCGTCGCCGCCGTTTGCAAAGCCGACGTGCCAACCCCGGCTTGCGAACCCACCGCCTGAGGCAGTATGTGCGTAGAACCCGCGGCACGGACTTGGTAGCATTGCCACAGAAGGGATAAGGGATGTAGGAGCATGTTTCCTCGCGTCAGCCACGCATTGCCGGCCGATAGCGTGTTGGTCCAGCCAGCATGGGGGGATCTCGATGAGACCATCCGTCAGTTAGTCGCCCGACTCGTCACGGCCGGCCGCGTCCCCGCCGAACTTGCAACCGAGGCGGTCCGGCTCATTCAGGAGCGGGAAGCGGTTGCCAGTACGGCAATGGTCGACATCGGCGTCAGTATCCCGCACGCGCGTCTGGACGGGGTCTCTGGCATCGTTGCAGCGATGGCGGTGTCGCCGCAAGCGGTCTACGAGGCGGGCAACCGGCTGCCGATCTCCATTGTCGTCCTTGTTCTGTCCTCCCCCGCCCTCGCCGGCGACTATCTCAACTTTCTCGCGAGCCTCTCGATGCTCCTGCAATCGGCCCGCTTCCGCCAGCGCCTGCGCAACGCCGCCACGCCGCAGGAAGTCGAAAACTTGATCCGGGCCAACGAATGACGCGTCCCTCTGGACATTCGGCTGCGCCTCGGGGCGGATACCGCAATGCCCAACCGTATTGAGAGCAAGAAGTCGTTCTGCCGCCTCTGCCACGTGTTCTGCGGAATCACGGTCGACATAGCGAGTGGGCGCGGCCGGGTCGTGGCTGTGCGCGGCGATCCCGAAAACCCATTCTCCCGCGGCTACACCTGCCCCAAAGGGCGCGCGGTGCCGGAGGATATTCACCATCCCGAGCGGCTGTTGACCTGTCGGCGGCGTGTGGGCAGTGCGTGGAGCGACCTCGCGTGCGAACAGGCTTTGGACGAGATCGCTTTGCAGTTGCGCCACATCGCGGAGCGGCACGGGCCACGTTCCGTTGCTGCGTACGTCGGAACGGGGGCCGCGTTTTCCGCCGCCGGCTGGCGCATGGCCAAGGCGTGGCTGGATGCGCTGGGCTCGCCTTCTCTCTACACCCCGCTGACTGTCGACAAGCCGGGCATCATCGTCGCCGCGCAGCGTTTCTTTGGCAGCGCCGCCACCCCCCTGGGCACCTACGCTGGGGTGTTCGACATGGATCACGCCGAGGTGGCGCTGTTCATCGGCACCAATCCGCTGGTGTCCCATGGCGTCGGCATGCCGAATTCATATCCCGCGAAGCGGTTGCGCGATGCCCGCAGCCGGGGCATGAAACTGATCGTCATCGATCCGCGCCGCAGTGAGACGGCCAAGCGCGCCGACCTGCACCTCCCGGTACGACCGGGAGAAGACGCCACGCTCCTCGCCGGCATGATCAAGGTGATCTTGGAGGCCAACCTCCACGACCATGCCTACGTGCAGGCCTTCGTCAGCGGTCTCGACCAACTGCGCGAGGCGGTTCGAGACTTCGACCTGGCGTATGTCTCGCGCCGCACCGGCGTTGCCGCGGAATCCGTGGCGCGCGCGGCAACGCTGTTTGCCAGCGCCCGAACCGGCGCGGCGCGCCTCGGCGTCGGCCTGGCGATGTCGCGCCATCAGAACCTCACCATCCACCTGGTGCACACGCTGAACGCCCTGTGCGGACGCATCGACCGCAAGGGCGGCCTGCTCTTCAACCCTGGCGTATTGAGCCGGCCTATTCCATCTAACCAGCGGCCCGCCGCGCAACCACTCCGCGCCGACGTCAAGGCGCGGGTGCGCGGCCTCTCCGGGCTTCTGGTCGCTCCCGGCTATGTCGAAATGCCCTCGGCGACGCTCGCCGACGAAATCCTCACGCCGGGTGACGGGCGGGTCCGCGCCCTGGTCGTGCTCAAAGGGAACCCGTTGCTGGCGTTCCCCGACCTGGAAAAAACGGCAGCCGCCCTGCACGACCTCGAGCTGCTGGTCGTCATCGATACATTCATGACGGCAACCGCCGAATTCGCGCACTACGTGCTGCCGACCAAGCACTTTCTCGAGCGGCCCGACATGACGTTGATGTTCGACCGGTTCTACCCGGCGCCATTCGCACAGTACACGCCAGCCGTGGTGCCAGCACCGGGCTCTCTGCTGGAGGATTGGGAGATTCTTTGGGAATTGGCCCGCCGCATGGGGCTCAGCCCGAGCCTGCCGGGACTCAGCGCGGAACGCCGGCCAACATCGGACGAGGTGCTGAACGTTCTAGCGGCCGGATCGCGCATCGCGCTCGACGAGGTACGCCGCCATCCCAGCGGTTGTATCTTCGGAGAGGTGGTTGCGGACACCGTGCTCCCCGGCGGCATCGCCCATCCCAACGGCAAGATGGCGGCGGGGCACCCCGACGTCATCGCCGAACTCCGGGAGGTGCGCGCCGAACCCGTCATCCTCTCGGGCGGGTACGACGAGAGCGACCGCTTCACACACCGGCTGATCTCCATGCGGGTGCTGGAGATCTACAACACCAAGGGCAGGGAAATTCCGGCACTCAGACGCAGGCAGTGCGAAGGCACCGCGTACCTGCATCCGGACGACTTGCGGGCCTTGCAACTTGCGGACGGCGGTCGTGCCGTCATCGACAGCGGGCATGGCCGGTTGTACATCGCCATCGCGGGCGATCCCGATATCCGGCCAGGGGTCGTCGCCATACCTTTCGGTTTGGACACGCCGTGGCCGCTGCCGCATTTTTCCAAGCAGAGCGCCGAGCGCAGCGGGTCCAGTCTGGCGCAACTCATCCCCAACGACAGGCGCTTTGATCCGATCACCGGCATGGCGCTGCAGACCGCCATCCCGGTCAACATCTACCCTGCGCCGCACGAGAGCGCAGCGGCACAGGGACCGAGGTTAACAGGACCTCGCGCGCATCAGTGATGATCTCTCAGCCGTTCAACTGTTGGCAGGGGGTGTAAAAATGATCGAGACGAAGAAGTCTTTTTGCCGGTTCTGCCATGTCCTCTGTGGCATCGAAGTGGACGTCGACACCGAACATCGGCGGGTGGTGGCAGTGCGGGGCGACCGGGACAATCCGCTGTCGCGGGGCTACACGTGCGCCAAGGGGAGAGCGGTGCCGGAAGAGTTTCATCATCCAGATCGATTGTTGGGCGCGAAGAAGCGAACGCCAGTGGGTTGGGACGACATCCGCAGCACCCAAGCGTTGGACGAGATCGCCACGAAACTGCTCGAGATCCGGGAGAAACATGGACCACGCGCGATCGCGATCTACGTCGGCAGCGGCCCGAACTTCGGCACAGGCGGTTCCCGCCTGACCAGTACATGGCTGCAAGCGGTCGGTTCCCCGAACGTCTTCACCGCCCTGACGGTCGACTGTCCAGGCTACATCGTTGCGGCGCACCGCTTCTTCGGCACCGCCGCCATTCCCTTCCCGATCTACGGCCCCGTTTTCGACCTCGAGCATGCCGATGTCGCCATGTTCATAGGCACCAATCCGCTCGCGTCGCATGGCACCGCGCTCTACGGCCCTTTCCCCGCAAAGCGGATTGCCGATGCGCGCCGACGCGGCATGAAGCTCATCGTCGTCGATCCACGCCGCACGGATCTCGCGCGGCGGGCCGATCTGCACTTGCAAGTGAAACCCGGTGAAGACGCGACGCTGCTGGCGGGCATGCTCAACTTGATCATCGAGCGCGAGCTGTACGACCGTGAGTACATCGGGCAATGGGTCAGCGGATTGGACGAACTGCGCGCAGCCGTCGCGGACTTTGGCCTCGAATACGTGGCTCGTCGCACGTTGGTGCCGGCGGAACTGGTGGAGCAGGCCGCGCTGATGTTCGCCACTGCGAAACGTGGCGCCGCCGGGCAGGGCGCCGGCATCACCATGGCGCGGCATCAGAACCTGAACATCCACCTGGTCTACGCGCTGAACGCCTTGTGCGGACGCATCGATCGGCCAGGCGGGCTGGTCTACAACCCCGGCGTGTTCGCCCGCCCGCTTCCGCCAACGCCGCGGCCGTATCCGCTGCCCCTGTTCAGCGATACCGCGGCTCGGGTGCGCGGGCTGCGGGCCTTGTTCCTCGTGCCTGGGTGGGCGGAGCTACCCTCGCCGTCGCTTGCAGACGAGATTCTGCAGCCCGGCCCAGGCCAGATTCGAGCGCTCATCGTCCATGGCGGCAACCCGGTTGCCAGCTTTCCCGATCAGGACAAGACGGCCCGGGCGATGAAGGCACTGGACCTCCTCGTCGTTGTCGACCCGTTCATGACGGCGACGGCGCGATTCGCCCATTACGTCCTGGCACCCCGGCACTTCCTCGAGCGACCCGACGTGAATCTGTCGCTGGAGACTTCGTTGCCTGTACCGTTCGGTCAGTATACACCGGCGCTCCTCGAGGGCCCGGGCGATCTCCTGCACGACTGGGAAGTCGGCTGGGAGCTGGCGAAGCGGATGGGGCTCGTGCTGAAGATGCGTGGCATTGCGATGGAGCGGAAGCCTACGCCCGAGGCGGTACTGGAGGCCAGCCTCGGACGAACCCGCGTTCCCCTCGACGAGGTGAAGCAGTATCCAAGCGGCCACATCTTCGGGGACATCGTTGCGAGCGGGATTCTGCCGCACGCCATCGCGCACCCGGACAAGAAAATGGCGGCGGGCCACCCGGAGGTGGTTGCCGAGCTTCGTGCCGTGCGCGCGGAGCCGATCGTCGACGGCGGTGGCTACGACACCGGGCAGCCCTTCAGCCACCGCCTGATCTGCATGCGGATGCCGGATATCCACAACTCCAAGCACCGGAATCTCCCCTCGCTCCGACACAAGGTCGGGTGCAATCGTGCGTACATGAACCCGGGGGATCTGCAGCGGTTGGGGATTAGCGACCAGGACCTGGTCGTGATCGATAGTGGATATGGGCGGATCAAGGCCATCGTCGGGGCTTCGAATGACGTGATGGCCGGCGTGATCGCCATGGCGCATAGCTGGGGTGTCGCTGCCGAGCACGAGGCGGATGCGGACATCCGGGACTTGGGCTCACCCACGGGGCGCCTAGTGCCTGACGATCAGCTGTACGATCCCATCACGGGTATGGCCTTGCAAAGCGCCTTGCCGGTGAACGTGCGGGCTGCGTAGGTGGGGCGCGGCCGAGTGCCGGTGGCTGCAGGCTGCGTCTGAAGCGGTGCGCCGGGCGCGGGAGGGCGCGCTGTGTGGTGGTCCTGCGTGTTGCGAGGACCAAGGGCCCGCGCTATCGCCCGCGGCGATGCCGCCTGCGCCCACGGACGCTGCGCCCGCGATCCCACCTGGATCCCGTCATCGCTGCCGCGATTCAAGGGCGACCCAGATGTGGGCGCAGCCTGGACTCACTGACTGGTAGGCAGTCACCGCGCTGGAAGTGTCCCAGCGGAGGTGGTCGCACCCGGCCGTCGCCATCGATGGTGTTGCCGTCGTCGCACAGCTCTGGGGGGACGATGACGCCATTGCATGTGGGCTATCCGCCAACTCGCACGAGCAGCCGAAGATGAACGGCTGGCGTGAGTTAAGATTGCTTGTTAAAAGTAGGGTAGCAGCAGACTTTGCATTAGAGATCCAGTCCGCATTCAAATTCGCCAACCAGAGGTTGGCGATTGGCGGGCTCACCGATCTTTTGTTTGATGGACGAGGGATCGCTGTTGCAGTCACCCCCGAAGCAACACCGGAGCTGGTTGAGGCCGGGAGAGAGGTCGCCGCCGCCCTAGTGTCTGAACGTGGGGTCGTTGCGAACAACGAGGTGACGTCAGTTCCCCGCCTCCACGGCCTATTTGTTGGCGACGACCAGGACGATGCAATGATTCGGACATTGATTGGGAATAAACTGTGAACGAATGAGGGAGATGGCGCATAGCCTACGTCCAGAAGCTCATCCATTTCGACTTGCTACACCGTGCCGGGAGTACGAATCGAAAGTTCCAGTGGATCAGCGTGGGCGAGGCACCGCCGTCGCTGCGGACCCAGACGTTGGTCGCCGTCTCGATCGGCGATGCGTTCGACGCAATCGTGCGGGGAAACGAAAAGGACAATGGCAGAGCATTGTGAACGGAGGAGCTGACATGAAGAGAGCAGTATGGGGAATCATGGGTGCGGCACTGGCGGTAATGCTGGGGACGCGGGGGGCACTGGCACAGTGTTGCGGCGACTGTAACGGCGACGGCACCGTCACCGTCGATGAGATCCTGACCGCAGTGAACCACGCGCTCACGAGCTGTACGGATGACCACATCTGCCCGCAGCGGTTCCCGGCCACGGGGCAGACGACGACGTTCGGTCCGGGCTCGGATGGAGACGTGCGGGCTGGGGCGACGCTGTCGTACACCGACAATGGCGACGGCACGATCACCGACAACACGACAGGGCGTATGTGGGAAAAGAAAGATCAGTCCGGGGGCATCCACGACTGGACCAACAGGTACACGTGGGGGATGACATCGGCGCCGTACACAATGGACGGCACGATGGTGACGGCATTTCTGGCGACGCTGAACGCGGGCGCCGGGTTCGCCGGGCACACCGACTGGCGCATTCCAAACGTCAAGGAGCTGCAGAGTATCGTGAATTACGAGATCCCGTTTCCGGGTCCCGCGGTGGACGGGGCGTTCAACACGAACTGCGCGGGGAATTGCACGGTGCTGACCTGCAGTTGCACGCAGCCCTTCACCTACTGGTCCTCTACTACGGGCCTGAGCAATCCGAGCTTCGCGTGGTACGTGAACTTCATCTACGGCTACGTGGGCAACGACACCAAGGACTCCGAATCCTACGCGCGAGCCGTGCGCGGCGGCTTGTGATCCCGAGCTTGTGCATTTTGCCGCTTGATCGTGCGCTGGCTAGGCTTCGATGAGCGCATCCGAAGCGACCACCACATCTTCACGAAGGAAGGGATAGTGGAGATCCTGAACCTGCAGCCGAAGGGCCGGCATGCCAAGCCATACCAGGTGAAGCAAGTTCGTGCGGTAATCGTGAAGTATCGTCTGGCTGGAGGCGGCGATGCGAAGTAAGTGGAGATACGAGATTATCATCTACTGGGGCGATGAAGACCAGGCGTACATTGCCGAAGTACCTGAGTTGCCCGGCTGCGCGGCCGATGGCCCGACGTACAAGCGGGCGCTGGCCAACGCCGAGGTCACAATCCAGGAATGGATCGACACAGCAGAGGAACTCGGCCGAGTGATCCCGGAGCCCAAGGGTCGGCTTCTCTACGCGTGAGTTCAGGCCTGCCGCCACGTCGAACACCATGCCCAAGAAGCAGTCAGAGATCGAGGGCGCGCTGTAGGTGAGATACTTCGGGCCGCCTGCGCATCGAGCCGGCCAACCCACCGATCTTTCCTCATCAGACGTTTGCGCCGCTGCCCTTAGTCGAAAGTCAGTATTGGGCGATGCAGGCGGTGGCCAACCGCAGCACCGTACCCCTTGCTCCATTGGCCGAAGTGAAGGTCTTCTATGGCCAAACCGGCAACACGCTGACAGTTTGGTGCGGCAATCCCCAAGATGAATGCGTCTGCGAGGAGACCGGCGAGGAAGTCATCCTGATGAAGGATACGGCCGGGAAGGTGATCGGCTTTGAAAAACTGAACTTCTCACCGACGACGCCGTACCCCTTGCGTGTTGCATTCGAGGCGCTAGCGACCTGAGCGGTGCCCCTCATGTCAAGCGGACCAAAGAGCCTTCCGGGGACAAGGGGGGAGGGCAGCGGAGCAATCAGTGAAGTGCGAGGTCACCCCCATTTTCGTGCGGGCGGTCACACCTCCAGTGCACCGGATTTCGCCAGGGCCGTGACCACCCGATCTTTCCACGCCGGCCGGCAGACGACGAATTCGTGATTTTTCGGATTGGGCTGGTTATAGCGGTGCTCTTCGCCGCGCAGCTTGCACACGGTCCAGCCCAGCGCGCGCGCAACGGTTTCCGGCGCGCACGTGTCCCACTCCTTAAGGCCAATCTTGTGCACATAAATGTCGGCCTCGCCCATCAGGATCCGCGCCGTCTTGTAGCCGGCGCTGCCGCACGGGACGGGTGACGCGGCACCCATTTCCTCGCAAAAACGGCCGACCCAAGCCGGAGTGTGGCTGCGCGAGACCACCACGCGCGGGATGGCCGGACCCGCGGCATCCGCGCGCACGAGACTCCCCCCACCCTCGATGCCCGCCCCTTCACGGCCCGGAATGGCCACCCCCCACAACAAACGCCCACAGGCCGGGAGGTCGACCGCGCTGAGCGCGCAGCGGCCGTCAATGGCCAGCGCGACGTGGATCGCCCAGTCTTCGCGCAACTCGCTGAACTCGCGCGTACCGTCGAGCGGATCGACGATCCAGCAGCGGCGCCGCGACAAACGCTCGGGCGAGTCGGCCGTCTCCTCGCTCAGCAACCCGTCGTCGGGAAACCGGCCGCGGATCAAACCTTGGAGCCATCCGTCTGCCGCCTGGTCGCCGATGTCGGCAAGTGTGCTGCCCTGCCAGCGGCCGCTGTCGCGCAGGCCCATGACACGCTGGCCAGCGAGCCGTGCGGCGGCGATGGCAAAATCGAGGTCACGTTGGATGTCCGCGGGGGACGGCGTGGTCTGCATGGAACGCTACTCCAACAATGCATCGATCCTGTCAAGCGCGTCGCCGCGACGCAACCGGCACCGTCAGAGCAGGGCAAGTGCGTCGGCAAGAACGGCGTTGGCTTGCGCGATCTCCTCCTCAGTGATCGTCAGCGGCGGCGCCATCCGCACCACGGTATCGCGGTGTAGCGTCCAGTTGAGGATGAGACCGCCCTCGAGACAACGCGTGACAAACCGGCGCGTCGCCTCCGGGCTCGCGAACTCCAACGCCATCAGCAGCCCCCTGCCCCGCACCGAGCACGGAAGACCTGCCGTGAGCGCCCGCAGCGTCGCCAGCCAGTCGGCGCCGACCCGCGCGGCACGCTCCGGCAAACGCTCGCGCAGCAGCACGTCCAGCGCGGCCAGACCCGCCGCACAGCACACCGGGTGCCCGCCGAACGTGGTCACGTGCGCCAGCGGTGGATCGTGCGACAGTGTACGCATGACCTCGGGCCGCCCAATGAATGCCCCCAAAGGCAGACCGCCCCCCAACGCTTTGGCCACGACCAGGATGTCCGGCGTCACGTTCCACTGCGTGCAGGCAAATAGCGTACCGGTGCGCCCGAACCCGGTGATGACCTCGTCGGCAATTAGCAGCGCACCGACCTCCGAACAGCGCTGCCGCAACCGTGGCAAAAACCCATCGCTGGGGATGCGCACGCCACCTTCGCCCTGGATCGGCTCCAGAATGACCGCGGCGGTCGAGGCGTCGATCCGCGCAAGTGCGGGCGGGTCGTCGAACGGGAGCACCTCAACGTCCGGCAGGAGCGGCTCGAACGGGTGTTGGTACAGCGGGTTGCCGCCAACCGACAGGGCGCCGAAGGTGTCGCCGTGGAACGCGCCCTCGAAACTGATTATGCGCGAACGGCCCGTATATTTGCGCGCCGTTTTCAGCGCTCCTTCGACGGCTTCGGTCCCGCTGTTGGTGAAATACACCACCGACAGGTCGCCCGGTGCGACCATGGCGAGGCGCCGAGCCAGTGCGACCTGGGGTTCCTGGACCATCTCTCCGTACACGGAGACATGCAGGTACGCGCCCACTTGTTCCGCGATCGCCTTGCACACGACAGGGTGGGCATGGCCGACATTCGCGACGCCCATTCCTGCCAGTAAGTCCAGGTATTCTCGGCCGTCACTGTCCCAGATCTTGGTCCCGCGGGCCTGCCTTACGACGATGCCGAGCGGCTCTGGCGATGTCTGGCAGACATGACGGAGAAATGCGGCTCTCAGCTCATCCTCGGCAAATGCCATTCTTTCACTCGACGGAAGGCGGTCGGGTGCGGTCTGCTGCACCGCTACAACCGCCCATCGATGCCGTCACCAGCATCCACTGTAGTCCATTCCACCCAGTCGGCAACACGCGGCCGACCGCTTTGGCGCCAGCAAAGCGGCGGCCGCTGCATGGCGCCGATCGGACACACACGGTGCACGCCGGAGTGCGCCAGCCGCTCGGACAGCAGAACCTCGCGCGCCGCACCCACCGCCAGGCCAGCGCACTCCAGGTGCCGTCGGTGTGCGACGAGCGCCGCAGGGAGGTCTCCCAGATCGCGCACAACCTTGAGTCGAATGCATCGATTCAAGCACGTGGGGACCAGGTCGAAACCGTCCTCAATGCTGATGCTCCAATTGGTCGAGCAGGGACTGGCAAGCAGGCCCACCTCGCCGGAGGGGTGCGTGCGCCATTCCGCCTCCTGGCGAAAGCGCAGGACGTGGGCCCGATCGTCAAGCCCGAGCTGGCGCGGCGGGAACTCCTCCGCGGTAGCCGACAGTGCCGTAGCGAGCTGCTCGGCAAAGGCCAATGGTCGGACATGCCCGCCGTCTTCGATATAACAGACCTGGGGCGACAGGCATCCGTACTGGTCCCACAACGAGACGTCATAGGCCAGGCTGCGCGCCAAACTGCGCGCGGCATCGGGACCGTCGAGCCGCTCACGTCCGATGGCCGCGAAGCTGATCTTGTGGCCGTGGCCAATGAGGCGCGCGGGCACGCTCGCGGTCAATGCCGCAATTGCCGCATCGGACCCCGACGCCACCACCAACCCAGCCCGCGCGAACGCCGCCGCCTCCATCGCCGCCGTTCCACCCCGCCAGTAGGCAACCACGACACACTTCGCCACCTCCGGGTCGACGTCGGCGATCGACCGGGCCAAGAGCGCGGGGAAGACCAGGTCACCAGCCGCCGGCTTGATCAGTACGGCGGATTTCAGCACCAAGGATAGCAGCATTGGGGTGGCGGCGAGGCCCGGGATATTGCCCGAAAGCACATGGGCAATCAGCCCCGGACCGGTCGCCCGCCGCAGGCCGTGCCAGCCGTCCAGCACACGGTGATCGCCCAGCTCCGCGTCCAGCACCGAGCGGATTGCCGCACCACGCAGCGGCTCCAGCAGCAGCGGCAGCCCGTGCCGGACCACTTGCGGGGAGAAGCCCGTGGCCGGTGGCAGCACCTGCTCGGCCTGCTGGCGCGGGGGATAGTCCGGGTGCAGCCAATTGGCCACCACCCGATCGACGATAGCCAGCAGGTCATCCACCGTCCGCCGCCGCAGGTACGCATCCGCGGCCTGTCGCGACTGCTCGACGGCATCCCGCAGCTCCGTTCCGGTCAGCCGCGGCATCTCGAGTGCCAGCGGGCCATAGCGAAGCGTCTCGCAGGGCATCGAACCGGCAAGGCTGGGGAGGTGATCACTGCGCACGCGCACGGGCACCCGCTTAGCGTAGTTTTCAATTCGATCAAGGCGGCAGGCGCCGCGGAATGATCGGCGCCTTTCTGATTGCATTTCCAGACGGGTTACGCTACCAAAACGGTCTCGTATCTCACGAATCCATGAAGATGCCGAATTCGATGTGCCTGAAATTGCGCCCGTTCGTTCGTGCCGAGCGCGTCGCACCGACGTCTTCGGGGGAGCCCCTTGCCGCGCACGACCTCGATTGATGCTCTGCGCGCGCACATCGATCGTCTTGATGAGAAGCTGCTCACGCTGCTGAACCAGCGTGCAAGCTTGGCGGTCGCGATCGGCCAGCACAAACGCCGGACGCGCACCAGCATTTACACGCCTGACCGCGAAAAACACGTCCTCCAACGCCTGGTCGCGGCCAATAAGGGCCCGCTCAAGGCGGAGAACATCCGTTCGATCTTCCGCGAGATCATGTCCGCGTGCCTGTCGCTCGAGAAGCGCCTACGGGTCGCCTGTCTGGGGCCGTTGGGCACGTTTTCGCACCAGGCCGTGCGGGAACAGTTCGGGTCCGCCGCCGAGGTCATCCCGGTGAGCTCGATCGCCGGGGCGTTCGACGAGGTCGAAGGCGGGCGGGCCGATTACGCCGTGGTGCCCGTAGAGAACACGACGGAGGGGACGGTTGCCGCAACCCTCGACCGGTTCGTCACGTCGCCGCTCGTCATCAAAGCGGAAGTGCTGTTACGGGTCGAGCAGTGCCTATTGTCACGCACCGGGCGACGGGAAGACATCGCGCGCATCATCTCGCACCCGCAGTCGTTGGGGCAGTGCCGCCAGTGGTTGGCGCAGCACGCACCCGCGCTGCCGCAGGTTGAGGCCGCAAGCAACGCCCAGGCGGCCATGACCGCCCGGGACGATCCCAGCGTCGCCGCCATCGCGGGGCGCGTGTGCGCGGACGAATACGGGCTGCGGGTGATCGCGGCGAACATCCAGGATCATCAGCACAACTGCACCCGGTTTCTGGTGCTGGGTCTCGACGGCATCAGCCGCGCGAGCGGCGATGACAAAACGTCACTGCTGCTCTCCCTGCCGCACAAGGCAGGGGCCTTGCATCGGGTGCTCAAGCCGTTCGCCGATAATGGCGTCAACATCGGCACCATCGAGTCGCGTCCGCTCAAAGAGCGCGCCTGGGAGTATCTGTTCTTCCTGGACTTGGTGGGGCACGTGCAGGAGGCGCATGTGGCGCGGGCGCTGGAGGCTGTCCGGCGACGCTGCCTGCAGCTGAAAGTCCTCGGATCTTACCCGGCAGCCGCGGGTTCGGTGTAGGTGGAGCGCATGGCTGTGGACATCAAGTCACGCGTCCCCGAGTGGATTCGCACGCTCGCGCCCTACCCGCCCGGGAAACCCATCGAGGAGCTCGAGCGCGAGTACGGCATTCTCGGTTCGATCAAGCTGGCCTCGAACGAGAATCCCCTTGGACCGTCTCCCAAGGCGCTCGCGGCCATCGCGCAGGCGCTCGGCGACCTCCACCGCTATCCGGATGGCAACTGCTTTTATCTGAAGCGGGCGGTGGCGAAGAAGCTCGGCATTTCGCCGGACGCCCTCATCTTCGGCAACGGCTCGAACGAGGTCATCGAGCTGGCCGTGCGCACATTCATGCAGCGCGGGGACGAGGCGGTCATGGCGGACCAGGCATTCGTCGTCTACCGTCTCGTCGTGCAGGCCGCCGGCGGCGTGGCCCGCATCGTGCCATTGCGCCACTTCACCCACGACCTCGAGGCCATTGCCGAAGCCATTACCCCGGCCACGCGCATGGTCTTTCTGGCGAATCCCAACAACCCGACCGGCACCATCTTCTTCCGGCGTGAGTGGGAAGACTTTCTGGCGGCTCTGCCGGCGCATGTCATTGTCGTCATGGACGAGGCCTACTTCGAGTACGTCGACGATCCGGCATATCCCGATTCGCTGGCCGCTCACAGTCCGAATCGCTTGCTGATCACCCTGCGCACCTTCTCGAAGATCTACGGGCTGGCCGGCCTGCGCATCGGTTTCGGCGTGGCGCAGCCCGAGGTCATCGAGTTGATGCACCGCGTCCGGCAGCCATTCAACGTTGGGACGCTGGCGCAGGTGGCGGCCTTGGCGGCCTTGGACGACACGGAGCACGTGGCGCGCACTCGGGAGTGCAACCAATCGGGCATGCGGTTCTTACGCCAGGAGTTTGACCGTCTGGGTATGGAATACGTGCCGAGCTGGGCCAATTTTCTGCTGGTGCGGGTCGGCAACGGCCCACGCATCTACGAGGCGTTGCTACGGCAGGGGGTGATCGTGCGGCCCATGGGTGTCTACGGCTTCCCCGCGCACGTGCGGGTCAGCGTCGGGACAGCCGAGGAGAACGTGCGCTTCATCACGGCGCTCGAGCAGAGCTTGCGTGGAGGAGGGCCTGGTGCCGCGCCTTTTTGATCGGGTGACAATTGCGGGCGTCGGCCTGATCGGCGGCTCGCTGGCGCTCGCGGCGCGCGCCGCCGGCTTGATCGGCGAGGTGGTGGGCTACGGCCGCACCGAGGCCAACCTGCAGACCGCGCAGCGGCGCGGCATTGTCGACCGGTACAGCCTGGACGCCGCCGAAGCGGCGCGCGACGCGGACCTGTTGCTGTTGGCCGTACCGGTCAAGGCGAGCGGCGCCGTGGCGCGTGCCTGCGCGCACACCTTGCGGCCGGGGGCGGTGGTCAGCGACGTCGGTAGCGTCAAGCAGCCGGTCGTCGAGCAGGTCGAGGCGTCCCTGCCGGCCGGCTTTACCTTTGTCGGCGCGCATCCGATCGCCGGCACGGAGCACTCCGGCGCGGCCGCCGCGTTCCCCGAGCTGTTTCAGGGTAGCCGGTGCATCCTCACGCCGGGGCGCCGGTCGACAGCTGATGCCGTCGCCAAGATACGTGCATTGTGGGAGGGAGTCGGCATGCGTGTCGACGAAATGGATCCCGCCCGCCACGATCAGGTGTTGGCCTGGGTGAGCCACCTGCCCCACGCCATCGCCTTCAGCACAGTCACCGCCCTGCTCGACGCCGACCCCGGCATGGAACAGTTCGCCGGCTCCAGTTTCCGCGATCTGACCCGCGTGGCCGCCAGCTCGGCCGAGATGTGGTCCGACATCTTTTTGGACAACGCCACCCAGGTCGACGCCGCCATCACGCAGTTCATCGCGGCACTTGAGGCGTTTCGCCGCGCCATCGCCGCTGGCGATGCGGCACAGCTGACAACGCAGTTGCTGCGGGCGCGCGCGGCGCGCCAGCTGTGGAGTCCGGCACGCACATGAACGACGACGTCTACCCGGTGTTGCCGCTGGCGCAGCCGCCCGACTGCGAGGTGCGCGTGCTCGGTTCGAAAAGCATCACCAACCGCGCGCTCCTGATCGCCGCGCTGGCGGATGGGGAATCCACCATCGCGGCGGCGCTGTTTTCGGACGACACGCACTATATGGCCCAGGGATGGCGCCAGGTGGGCATCAGTGTGACGGAGGACGCGGCCGGCGAGCGATTCACCGTCGGCGGGTGCGGGGGAGTCGTGCCGGCGCCACAGGCCGATCTCTACGTCGGCAACGCCGGCACGGCGATGCGTTTTCTGGTGGCGGCGCTGTGCGTCGGGCACGGCCAGTTCCGCGTCGACGGCAGTGCACGGATGCGGGAACGGCCGATTCAAGATCTGCTCGACGCGCTGGCGCAACTCGGCGCGCAGGTGCGAAGTGCGGCCGGCAACGGGTGTCCGCCAGTGCTCATCGATGCCGACGGGCTGGCGGGCGGGCGCGCCCGCATCAGCGCCGACAAGAGCAGCCAATTCCTCTCGGCGGTCCTGTTGGCGGCGCCGTACGCGCGCCGCCGCGTCGAGGTCGAGGTGGTCGGCGGGCTGGTCGCACCGCCGTACGTGGACATGACCGTCGGCCTGATGCGCGCCTTTGGCGTGGCAGTGCAGCACGAGGATCATCGACGCTTCACGGTCGATGCGGCGGTGTATGGCGCGCGGCGGTATCACGTCGAACCGGACGCGTCGAGCGCGCAGTACTTTCTCGCCGCGGCGGCTCTGTGCGGCGGGCGCGTCCGGGTCCCGGGCTTGGGGTCACACTCCTTGCAGGGCGACGTGCGATTTGTCGATCTGCTCGAGCAGATGGGCGCCACCGTGGTGCGGGGCGATGATTTCCTGGAGGTGCGCGGCGGCGCGCAGCTCGATGGCATCGAGGCGGACATGAACGCCATCTCCGACACCGCACCGACACTGGCCGCCCTGGCCCCCTTCGCCCGGCGTCCCGTCGTCATCCGCAACATCGCCCATGTGCGCTTGCAGGAAAGTGACCGCTTACACGCCGTCGCCACCGAACTGCAGCGGCTGGGCGTGCGCGTGCGGGAACTCGACGACGGGTTACGGATTGAACCCTCTACGATTCGCCCGGCGGTCGTCGAGACTTACGACGACCACCGGCTCGCCATGGCCTTCGCGCTCGTCGGCCTGCGCGCACCGGGTGTGGCCATCCGCGATCCGCAGTGCGTGCGCAAGACGTTTCCCGATTTTTTTTCCCGCTTGGAGGTCCTCCGCCGATGACCCCGGTCGTCGTCGCCGTCGATGGTCCCGCGGGGGCCGGCAAAAGCACCGTCAGCCGACGCCTGGCGGAAGCCTTGGGATATCGCTACATTGATACGGGCGCGATGTACCGCGTCATCGGCGTCCTCGCCGTGGAACGCGGCATCGCCTTCTCCGACAGCATGCAGCTTGCCTCCTTGTGTGATGCCACGCGCATCGACTTCGTCGAACGCCCCAACGGGCTGCGCACGTGCGCCGATGGCCGGGACCTGTCGGAAGCGATCCGCACGGTGGACGCGGCACAGTTGGCCTCCAAGGTGTCCGCCGTCCCGGAAGTCCGCGAGCGCCTGGTGGCGCAACAGCGCGCCATGGCGGCTGCGGGCGGTGTGGTGATGGAGGGACGCGACATCGGCACCGTGGTGTGCCCCGATGCAGCGGTAAAGATTTTTCTCGATGCCGCGGTGGCGGAACGCGCCCGGCGACGCGCCGGCGACGTCCGCCGCCAGCCCACGGCAGAAGACGTGGCGCGCATCGAGCAGGAAATTGCGGAACGTGACGCACGAGATCGAACCCGAGCGCATTCCCCGCTGCGGCCGGCAACGGACGCGGTGATCGTGGATACGACGGACAAGACGATCGATGAGGTTGTGGACTTGCTACGCGCGCTGGTCGCCCGACGCACGGCAGCGCTTGCAAGCCACACATAGGGGCGATATGACAAGCCCACGCCAGTCCCCAGGGGGTACAACTCAAATGGATCAAGACAGAACCGCAGCCGCAGCCGGCGGCGATAGCGATTTTGGCGCGCTCTTCGAGCAAAGCATGAGAGCCGTCCGTCCCGGCGAGATCGTTCGCGGCCGCGTCGTGCACGTTTCACGCGATTTCGTCACCGTCGACATCGGCTTCAAGTCGGAAGGACAGATTCCCATTCAGGAGTTTCTCGACCGCGACGGCAACATCGACGTCAAGCCGGAAGATGACATTGACGTGTTCTTTGACGGCACCGACACCGAGCACGGTGGCGTGCTGCTGTCGCGCGCCAAGGCCGAACAGCTGATGGTATGGCGCGATATCGAGGAGGCATTTCAGCGCGACGGCACAATCGAAGGCACCATCACCGGCAAAGTCAAAGGCGGCCTGAAAGTGGATGTGGGTGTCACGGCGTTCCTCCCGGGCTCCCACGCGGATCTGCGGCCCGTGCGCAACCTGGATCGCTTCATGGGACAGCGCATGCGATTCGCCG
>JAGDMS010000196.1 GCA_017860575.1 Deltaproteobacteria bacterium
GCCAACGCACAGGGTGAACTGTACCTCACCGATATCGTGGGCATTGCCCGGGCCCAGGGGCGGCGCATTGCCGACGCGCTGGCGACGGCGGGGGAGGGTGCCCAGGGGAGTTCGCGCGCCGACCTGGCGGCCCGGGAAAAAGACTTGCGCGACGAGATCAACGCCCGGTGGATGGCGGCCGGCGTCACCCTGGAGGATTCGGCGACTGCATACATCGGTCCCGACGTGGTGATCGGCCGCGACACGGTCATTGGCCCGAACGTGATAGTGCGCGGAACCACCCGCGTCGGTGAGGACTGCCGGCTCGATGGCAGCGCGCGCATTACCGACTGCAGTATTGCCGACCGCGTGCACATCAAGTTCGGGGTCGTCATGACCGAGGCGACGGTGGAGGACGACGTCGAAATCGGGCCGTTCGCGCAGTTGCGGCCGGGAACGCACCTGGGCGCGCGGGTGCACGTTGGGGATTTCGTCGAGACCAAGAATGTCGTCATCGGCTCCGGGACCAAGGCGATGCACCTGGCCTACCTGGGCGATACCGAGATCGGGGAAGAGACGAACATCGGCGCCGGTACCATCACCTGCAACTACGACGGCTTTCGCAAACACCGCACGATCATCGGCAACCGGGTGCAGGTCGGCAGCGACTCGCAATTGGTCGCCCCGGTGCGCATCGGGGACGATGCCTACATCGCCTCCGGCACCACGGTGATGCGCGACGTGCCCGCGGGAGCGCTGGTGCTGAACTCGAAGAAGCAGGTGCAACGCGAAGGCTGGGTGGCCGCGCGGCGCGCACGAGAAGCGGCGACCGCCCCGGAAGTGGCGAAGGCGCCGGCGCAGACAGGGATTCCGCACGCGCCAACAGCGGAACCGCCTGCGTCGTCGCAGCGGCGTGGCGGCCGCAAGACAAAGCCACGCACGTAGGACCACTGAACCGTCGTCGTATCCGCGACGCGACTAGTTTCCGCTCTGCTGGATCAGTTTGGCGACCAGGGCTGTCCACCCTGTCTGATGGCTGGCGCCGAGGCCCGCGCCGTTGTCGCCGTGAAAGTACTCGTGGAACAGGATGAGGTCGCGCCAATGCGGATCGTTCTGGAACTTGGCCGTGCCGCCGTATGCCGGCCTGTGGCCCGTGTCATCGCGCAGGAAAATGCGCGTCAGACGGCGGGAGAGCTCGGCCGCGACTTCCCAGAGCGTGAGCATCCGTCCCGAACCCGTCGGGCACTCCACCGTGTAGCCACGCCCGAGGTAGTGGTGGAATTTCTGCAGCGACTCGATGATCAGGAAGTTGACCGGGAACCAGACCGGCCCGCGCCAGTTCGAGTTGCCGCCGAAGAGATCGGTGGTCGCCTCGGCCGGTTCGTAGTCCACCCGATGTTGCATGCCGTGCACGTCGAGCACATAGGGCTGCTCGCCGTGGATGCGCGAGAGCGACCGGATGCCGTAGGGGGACAGGAACTCGCTCTCGTCGAGCAGATAGCGGAGGACGCGGCGCAGGCGATGCCGATTGACCAGCGCGAGCAGGCGCCGAACGCGCAGCCCCGCGATCGTGTCCGTTTCGACATGGTCGCTCAAGTCGGGTCGGTTTTCGATGAACCACTGCATGCGCCGCTTGAAACCCGGCAGCCTGTCGACGATCTCCGAGTCGAGGATCTCGACCGCGAGCAACGGAATCAACCCGACGAGGGAGCGCACTTTCAGCGGGAAGTGCGTGCCGTCCGGCAGGTGCAGGACGTCGTAATAGAAGCCGTCGCCGGGGTTCCATAGCTCGATGCCTTCATCGCCGAGGTTGTTCATGGCGCGGCAGATGTAGACAAAGTGCTCGAAGAATTTGCTGGCGACGTCTTCGTATGCGGAGTTGCTGCGTGCCAGCTCGAGGGCGATGGCCAGCATGTTCAGGCAGTACATCCCCATCCAGCTGGTGGCGTCGGACTGCTCGATGTAGCCGCCGGTCGGCAGCGGGGCGCTGCGATCGAACACGCCGATGTTGTCCAACCCCAGGAACCCGCCTTGAAACACGTTGCGGCCCGCGGTGTCCTTGCGATTCACCCACCAGGTGAAGTTCAGCAGCAGCTTGTGAAACACACGCTCGAGAAAGCCGCGGTCGCCGATGCCGTGCCGCTTTTCCTCGATCTTGTAGACGCGCCACGCCGCCCAGGCGTGCACCGGCGGGTTGACGTCGCCGAACGCCCACTCGTACGCCGGCAACTGGCCGTTCGGGTGCATATACCACTCGCGCAGGAGCAGGAGGAGCTGTTCCTTTGCGAAGTCCGGATCGACCAGGGCCAAGGGGATGCAGTGGAATGCGAGGTCCCATGCGGCGTACCACGGATACTCCCACTTGTCGGGCACGGAGATCACATCGGCGTTGTAGAGGTGTGCCCACTCGTAGTTGCGGCCCCGCCGCCGTTTCCGGGGGGGCTCCGGCATGGCCAGGTCACCGCGCAGCCACCGGCTGACCTCGTAATAATAGAACTGCTTGCTCCACAGCACGCCCGCCAACGCTTGACGCATGACGCTGTCGGCATCTGACGAGAGGCCTGCCGGAATCACGGTGGCATAGAAGGCATCGGCCTCGCGCTGGCGTTCCTCCACGATCGCGTCGAACTCCGCAGCGGTGACGAGGTGCTCGGGGTCGCCCGGTTCGGTATCGGTCAACCGCAGCCGCAGGGTGACGGTCCCGCCCTCCGCCAGGGTGCAGGCGTAGTGCGCGGCCGCTTTTGTTCCCGCGTGCGCGGGGTTAACGGCGCCGCTTGCGCCGTGGACGAGGTACTCGTTGAAGGCGTCCTTCACGTATGGCGACGCATTTTGAGTCCCGAACAGCCGCTGGCAGTTCGTTTCGTTCTCGGTGAACAGGAGGGCGGGTGCGCCCGCGCACACCAGCCAGCGCTGGCCGTAGTACTGGTGGTTGAGTTCGATCACGGCGGCACCCCGGGGCCTGCTGCAGCGCCGGAGATGCGGGCGCCGGGCATCGAGGCCCCACGACCACGTGTTCCGGAACCAGACGGTGGGCAACACGTGCAGCGGTGCCGGTTCCGCCCCGCGGTTGGTCACCTGTACCCGAATGAGGATGTCCTCGGGCGCCGCCTTGGCATACTCGAGGTTCACATCGAAGTAACGATCGTTATCGAACACGCCCGTATCGAGCAGTTCGAACTCGAACGCCTGCCGTCCGCGCCGCCGGTTCTCGTCCACTAGGCGTCCGTACGGGAACTCCGCCTGCGGGTACTTGTAGAGAAACCGCATGTAGGAATGCGTCGGGGTGGCATCGAGGTAAAAGTAGTACTCCTTGACATCCTCGCCGTGGTTGCCCTCGTAACCGTGCAAGCCGAACAAGCGCTCCTTGAGGATGGGATCGCGCGTGTTCCAAAGGGCCAGGGCGAAGCAGAGGAACTGATGGCGATCGCAGATTCCGCCGAGGCCGTCTTCTCCCCAGCGGTAGGCGCGCGAGCGCGCGTGGTCGTGGGGAAAGAACTCCCAGGCATTGCCGTCAGGGCTGTAATCTTCCCGCACGGTTCCCCAGGCGCGCTCGCTCAGATACGGCCCCCAGCGCTTCCAATTGCGTGCGTGTCGCCGATCTTCGTCAAGGCGTCGCGCCTCGGCGCTCTCCAGCATCGGTTCGACCGCATCGCTGCCGGGCGACAAAGCCGCGATTTTCGACCGTGGCCGGCCCATCTTACCAATTGTGATGCCGCGGTCCGCGACACGATGCAATCCCAATGCGAGTCGCGTCGCGGTGATCGCAAACCGGCGCGTGCTGAAGATATCGAGCAACTTGTGGTACGAGGTTGCCCTTAAAGGCAGATTCCAACAGGGGAGGGGCTGTAATGACGAAAGCGATGGATAAGAAATCACCGAAGACACCGGATCCGCGTGCCGTCTACGACATCGCTGGCCGGGTGGCGATTGTCACTGGCGGTGGGCGGGGCTTGGGACGTGCGATGTCCACCGGATTGGCTGCTGCTGGGGCCCGGATCGTCCTCGCCGGCCGCACCGCGGCCGACCTCGACGAGACGGTGCGGACGATCGAAGCCGGCGGGGGCGAGGCCATCGCGGTCAAGGCCGACGTTGGGGACTATGCCGCCCTTCCCAGCATTGTGCAGGCTGCGGTGGCGCGTTTCGGCGAGATCGACATCCTCATCAACAATGCGGCCGATCCGTTCGGTGCGCTCATCACTGACATCACGCCCGAACAGGCCGAGCGCGTCTATCGAACCAACGTCCACGGCCCGATGTTTCTAGCGAGTCAGGCACTCCCATATCTGCGCGCTAGCGGGCGGGGGAGCGTGATCAACGTGATCTCCGCTGCCGTATGGGTGGGGACGACCGGCCACGCGCTGTACCGGGGCTCGAAGGCGGCGCTGCAAGGTCTCTCTCGGATCATGGCAAAGGAGTGGGCGCCTGCGGTGCGGGTCAACACGCTGGCCCCGGGGCCGTTCGAGACGACGTACGGGGGCGGCTGGACCGAGGAGCGCAAGGCGATGACGATCGCGGCCACACCGCTTGGGCGCATCGCGCCGTTCCATGAGATCGTGCCGCACGTGCTGTATCTCGCCAGCGACGCCTCCGCCTTCGTCACCGGCACCGATCTCGTCGTCGACGGCGGCGTGACCAACGGGCCGGGCAGTCCGGCGTTTGCCGCGCAGAGGGCGGTGCAGGTAAACGCTGCCGAGGGCCGCCGCAGCGCCGACCAGTAACGGAGCGCGGCGGCGAGCCCGCGGGCAGCGCAACATCGACAATCTCGGTCGTGCCATCTAAGATCGGTAACGTGGTGGCCGAGGCAACGCGATCGAAGAGCGAGATCACCCGTGGCCGCGCCAAGCGGGTGCTGAAGGTCGGTGAGCTCGCCACCTCGGTGGGGTCGAGTTACGTCTGGCAGGCGCTGCGCTGGCCCTTTCGTTCCGCCGACGCGCGCGCCAAGGGTATGCTCGACACTCATATCAAGAACGCCATGCGGATCGTCGACCGGTCGAAGGAACTGCGCGGCGCCTTCATGAAACTGGCGCAGATCCTGTCGATGCGGGACGACCTCTTGCCAACCGAGGCGCTGCAGGTGCTGTCGGTGGTGCAGTCGTCCGTCCCCCCCATGGACTATCGGCTGATCCGCAAGCAAATCGTGCGGGAGCTGGGGAAGCCACCGGAGAAGTTGTTCGCCACCTTCGATGAGGAGGCGTTCGCCGCCGCGTCGCTCGGTCAGGTCCACAAGGCCCGCTTGCCCAGCGGGGAAGAGGTCGTGGTCAAGGTGCAGTATCCCGGCGTCGAGGAGACGGTGAGCGAGGATCTGCGGAACGTCAAGGCGCTGCTGCAGACCCTGACCCTCATCGGCCGCGACGTCATGCGCCAGAAAATCGACGAATCCGACGTCTATCGCGAGCTCGAGGAACGCTTGAGCGAGGAGCTCGATTACGTCAACGAGGCCAAGAACATCGTCCTCTTTCAGCGCATGTTCCGCGACGATCCGGAAGTGCTCATTCCCGAGGTGTATCCCGACTTTTCCTCGCGTCGCGTGCTGACGATGAGCTTGCTGGAGGGGTATCCCTTCAACGAAATCCTCAACCCGGGAGTTGATCAGTCACTCAAAGACTGGGTGGCGATCAAGTACTTCCGCGTGCTCTGGCGGCAGGTCTTCGAGTTTGGTGTCCTGCACACCGACCCGCACCCCGGCAATTACCTCGTCACCTACCATCCGAAACTTGCCATTCTCGATTTCGGCTCGATCCGTATCTTCCCCGATCCGATCCGGAGGGCCTACCATCAATTGGCCAAGGCTATCTTGGCCGGAGATAAAGCGAAGATGGCGGACGCGTTCGTTGGTCTGGGATTCCTCGACCGCGGCGCCGATGCGGAACCGTTCATCCGCATGATGCGCCTGATGTTCGCGCCGGTCTTGGAAGACAAGGTCTACAACCCGCGCAACTTCAAGACGGTGGAGACCGCGATGGAGATGGCCACCATCGGATTCGAAAACCGCCTGTTCAAGGCGCCCGGCCATCGCGTTTTCCTGGCCCGCGCCCTGGTCGGCCTGGACGCCTACGTCAAGCAGTTCGGCACCGTCACCAATTGGCACCGCGAGTTCAAACGGGCCGTGGATCGAGTGCCGGCCGGGAAAGGCGGCACGGGTGTGGGGGCCTGAAGGCTTGTGGGCATGAGGGCTTGTGGGCTTGAGGTCCCCCCACGTTCCCGAGCCCTCAGGTCCCCACGCCCTCACGCCCTCAGGCCCCCACGCTCAGCCGCCGACCAGGCAACGGGTGAGGCCGTCCTGGTTGTCGGCGGTGACGGCTTTGAACTTCTCCCAGAACAGCTCGTCGATCCGCCGCAGCGTCGCGTTGGTGTCCTTCTTGAGGAACCGCTTCAGGTGGCCGGGGCCTCCGTTATAGACGGCGTAGGTGGCGCGCGCGAGAAAATCGGGGACCCCGGGGGGCTCGTGGCCGATGGCGTAATCGCGGAGATAGTGCAGCAGGATTTCACCGCCGGCCCGCGCGTTGTAGTGAATGTCCCAGCGCAAGCCACGCACGTCGTAGAATCCCCGCCACACGTGCTCGTTGATTTGCATGATCCCGATCGACCCGACGGCGGATTTCAAGTAGGTGATCTTTCCGCCCGCGCGCGCGAACTGCCGCCAGCAGGTTTCTTGCCAAGCCGCGGCCAGCACGAGCCGGCGGTAGAGATCGTGATGGGCTGCCTCCAGCTCGTTTGCAGCCAACGTTTTTTGGGTGGCTTCGGCAAGCACCTCGCGTACCGCCTGTAAGTAGGCGTCGACGGCGTCCGGGCCCGGCGGAAGCCACTGGTCGAGCGTTTTCGCGGCGGGCGGCTGCTCGACGGCGGCGTGGGCCGGACGCGCTGGCCACAAGCGCTGCCACCACGCGGCCTGAGGACTTTCGTCGCCAGGTTCCGCTGAGAGGTCTGGTGACGGCAACGGTTGACCGAATCCGAACAGTTGGCGAAGCGTGTTGTCGACCGCGATGTCGTAGGCCAGTGGATCCTCCGTGCTGAGCGGAGCCGCCATGCGCGCCAACCGGCGCAGGCCGTCAGCGGAGATGTCGAGGCCGACCTCTGGACCGATCTGCCCCAGCGCGGCCAGGGCGTCGCCCGCGGCGATGAAACTCAGGTAGCGCATGGCGGTAGTGCCGGGCAATGCGGCCGTCGTGCGGCGGGCCACGGGCGCGAGACGCTCCCAGGTCTTGAGGAAAAGGTCCCGTGTCGGGTCGGCCGCACCCGGCATTGGCGGTGCCAGCGCCTCGAGGATATCGAACCGGCCGTCCACGAGGACGTCAAAGAGCGCCTGACGGAGATCCTGGGTCGAGGCGTCGCTGCCGAACTGCTTCACCACAAACGTGAGGAACGCGTCCCAATGCTGCCAGGCCTGTTCCCAGCGCTGTAACTCCTCCGGGGCGAGCGTCGGTTCCGGGGTGGGGTCGGTGGACGGTGTGGCGTCGCCGATGGCGAATGCGAGGGTCACCTGAACGCCGGAATCGGTGAGCGCGGCAGCCGTCAGCCGCAGCGAGGCGAGCAGCCGGTCGATGCGTTCCTGATCCCCGCGGGCGAGCACCAGGGGAAGGAGGTCACGCAGGTCGGCCATCGCCGGCTTGAGGTCGATGCGGACTGCCTCAAAGCTGGGCTGGACGTAGCGCTTGACCACATCCCAGATCCTGCCGGTGAAGAACCCCTTGCGCCATTCGGAATTGTAGATGTTCGACTCGACCACGCGGAAGCGGAGGGCGTCCTGCTCGGCGGAGATCTGCGGCTCCTCGAAGATCTCGAGGAAACCGTGCCAGTGGACGGGCGCGAGGCACACGCCCTTCACCGACCTACCGACACGGGCTTCGCCCGCGCTGACCACACGCAGGCGCTTGCCGGACGCGGTGATCGCGGGATTGCGCAAACGCAAGAAGCCGCAGTTGCTGCCGTCGTCCCACAACAGCGCCTGTTCATCTGGTCCGGTATACACCTGTGCGACAAGCGCCTGGCGGATGAAGTCATGGTCGAACTGCAAAGGGACGTCGACCTGCCGTGCGTGGGAGGCAGTGGCGATTGCCGTCGCGGCCGACAGGGCGCAGAGAATGGGAACGAGCTTCATACCGTGAGCAGCCTCTGTGACGGGCGCGCCCGGATGCGTGGAAACGTGCCCGCTAGCGGAGGTCGCGCCTCCGATTTACGCATTGAAGCTTCCGCGGCGCAAGTTACGCCACGCTGCATGGTGCCGTCAGCCCGGTGGACTAGTGCGGCTTGCAACGCGCGTGCACTCCTGCAAAGACTACTGGCCGGAGGAGATGTTCCATGCGTGAAGCAGTCATTGTGTCTACCGCTCGGACCGGCCTGGCCAAGTCGTTTCGCGGCTCATTCAATCTCACCCGGCCGGACGATATGGCGGCCCATACGGTCAAAGCCGTCCTGCAAAAGACCCCGAAGCTCGACCCCGCTGAAATCGAAGACATGATTGTCGGGACGGGCTTTCCGGAAGGCCCGCAGGGCTACAACGTGGGTCGCAACGTCGCTGTCCTGGCGGGGCTGCCGGTGACGGTGCCGGGCGGCACGGTGAGCCGCTTCTGTTCGTCGGGACTCTTCGCGGTCGCGGTCGCGGCGCACATGGTCCAGAACGAAGGTGCGGAGGCCGTCATCGCCTGCGGCATGGAAACGATCACCATGATGCAGGGAAAGTTCAACAAGGAGAACCTCTTCAATCCGTGGCTGCTGGACCACAAGAAAGACATCTACATGCCCATGGGGCAGACGGCGGAAATCGTGGCCGAACGCTACAAGGTCAGCCGCCAGAGCCAGGACGAGTTCGCATTGCTGTCGCAGCAACGCACAGCCGCGGCACAACGCAGTGGAATACTGAAGGATGAGATTGTGCCGATGCACGTCACGATGGAAGTGACGGACAAGGCCACGGGTGAGAAATCGACCAAAGCAGCGGTGGTCGATCGCGACGAGTGTAACCGGCCGGACACGACGTTGGAAGGTTTGGCAAAGCTGGCGCCCGCGTTCAAGCCGGACGGGACCATCACTGCCGGCAACGCTTCGCAGTTCTCCGACGGGGCGTCCTCCAATTTGCTGATGTCTTACGATCGGGCCAAGGCGCTCGGCATCCAGCCGCTCGGATTCTTCCGCGGCTGTGTCTTCTCGGGCTGCGAGCCGGATGAGATGGGAATCGGTCCCGTGTTTACGGTTCCCAAGCTGCTGAAATTGGCGGGTCTGAAGCTGGACGACATCGACATCATCGAACTCAACGAAGCCTTTGCGTCGCAGGTGGTCTACTGCCGCGACCGGCTCGGTATCGACCCGGCACGGTTGAACCCGAATGGCGGGGCCATCTCGATCGGCCATCCCTATGGCATGACGGGCGCCCGCATGACCGGGACCCTGTTGCTCGAACTTCGCCGTCAGAAGAAGCGGTGGGGCATCGTGACCATGTGCATCGGCGGCGGGATGGGCGCGGCCGCGCTGTTTGAG
>JAGDMS010000197.1 GCA_017860575.1 Deltaproteobacteria bacterium
GCCCTTCACGAAGCGCCGCAACGACAGAACTGGCGAGAGCGACACGGATGATGGCTTCGCCGTCCCCGGTGGCGGACGCTGCTCCGCACGTGTCGTCGGCGTAGGTTCCGGCTCCGATGATGGCGGAATCGCCAACGCGTCCTGGCGGCTTGTAAAACAAACCGCCGGTTGAGGTCGCCGACGCCACCCGGCCGTGCCGATCGACCGCTGCGGCGCCCACCGTACCGCCCGACAGACCCCCAGCGCGCTGCTGCCACCGTTGCCGCTGTTCCGTCGTAACCAGTTCCTCGGGCACACAGGTGTCCACACCATGCGCTCGGGCAAACGCATCCGCGTGCGCCCCAGCGAGCATCACGCAACGCCCCTCCTCCATGATCGCGCGTGCGAGGCGCACCGGGTTCCGGACCGTCCGCACGACGGCTACCGCACCGGCCCGGAGGGATGTCCCCTCCATGACCGTGGCATCCATCTCAACCGTCCCATCGGTATTCAGGCACGAGCCCAATCCGGCATTGAAATGCGGATCGTCCTCCAGTGCGGCGACGGTAGCGCACACGGCGTCCTGCGCCGTCCCACCGTCCCTCAACACCTGCCACCCCGCCCGCAGTGCGGAACGACTGCCGTGCGCCTGCGCGGCCCGCATGTCCGTGCGCGCAGTTCCGGCACCACCGTGCATGATCAACGCAGGACACGCCATTGGCTTCCCTCGCTCTCCCTCATCCCGCTCATTGTTGCACCATGCGACTCGAGAATGAACCATTCACCGGCACCACCAAGAGATCGCGGCACCCTGATTGCTCTAGGTCGGTCGCACCGGTATGTCTGAGCTACATCGACGACGTGCACCAATGATTGGGCGGACCAGCGGCCAACCGGCTGATCCGCGCTACGGGAGGTCCTTATGAACGCACGCATGAAGGGCGCGGTGGTCGCCACCGCGGTTGCCGGTATGTTTCTCGCCAAAGGAGCGCTGGCCCAAGCGTCGGAAGGCAAGTCCGAAGCCAAGACGGTCCGCTGCGAAGGGATCAACGCCTGTAAAGGCAAGGGCGCGTGCGGCGGCGCTAGCCACGACTGCGCCGGCAAGAACGAATGCAAAGGGAAGGGGTGGGTGGAAGTATCCGCCGACGAGTGCAAGGCAAAGGGCGGCACGATTAAACAGTAGAAAGCAGGGTTCGGGGGGTGGGGGTCAGGGGCAGGTACCGACCCTCGGCGCCTGACCCCCAACCCCCGAACACCCATCAGGCCGATCATGGCTTTGCCATTTCTGGGTTTCGGCGTTGGCCTGCGCCCGAAGCACTACTCCGAAATCCTCGACGTCTACCCGGCGGTGGACTGGTTCGAGATCATCTCGGAGAACTTCATGGTCCCGGGCGGGCGTCCGCTGTTCGTGCTCGAGAAGATTCGGATGCACTATCCGATCGCTCTGCACGGCGTGTCACTTTCGATCGGCTCGACGGACCCACTGAACTCCGATTATCTTCGGCAACTGAGCAGCCTGGTGCGCCGATTCGAACCGGCATGGATATCGGATCACCTCTGTTGGACGGGCGTGGGTGGCCACAATCTCCACGATCTGTTGCCGCTACCATATACCGAGGAAACAGCCGATCACGTCGCCAGACGCGTGCGGCAAGTGCAGGAGGTTTTGGGCCGCCAGATTCTCTTGGAGAACGTCTCGAGCTATCTGCGGTACCGTCGGTCAATCATGACTGAGTGGGAGTTCTTGACGCTCGTTACTGAGCGCGCCGATTGCGGCATATTGCTCGACGTCAATAACGTGTTCGTCAACGCATTCAACCACGGGTTTTCCGCGGCAACGTACATCGACAGCCTTCCACTGGGCCGCGTGCACCAGTTTCACATCGCGGGGTACAGCGACAAGGGCGCATTTCTGCACGACACGCACGATCATCCGGTGGCGGATGCCGTTTGGGACCTCTATGCGCACGCGGTGCGGCGCTTCGGTGCGGTGTCGACCCTCATCGAATGGGACGACCACATTCCAGCGCTTACCGTCCTGCGCGCCGAAGCGGATCGTGCCAGGCGGATTTGTAAGGGCATTCACGGTGACAGCACGTCTCGACACCACACAGCGCTTACTCTGGAAGCTGATCAGCGCACCTGAGGGAGTTGCCGCCGCCCTCGCGCGGCTGGAACCCGCGGAGCGGGCGTACGCCGAAGGATTGGTGGTGGGTGACCAGCGGCTGTCGGCCGTGGAGCGTCTCGACATTTACGCCAACATGTACTTCTACCGTATCCGCGACGCCTTGATGGATGACTTCTCGGCGGTAAGCGTGGTGGTCGGTGAGGCCCGGTTCCATAACCTGATCACCGACTATCTGCTCGCGCATCCGCCATCGCATTTCTCCCTCCGCGAGGTGGGCGCACACCTGCCCTCCTTCCTTGCGAGCCACGCCTTATCGGAGCAATGGCCGTTCCTTGCGGACCTGGCGAGTCTGGAGTGGGCAATCCTCGAGGCGTTCGACGCCCCGGATGCTCCGGTCCTGGCGCCGGAGACGTTCGGCGACATTGCCCCGGAACGCTGGCCGGCAATTCGTTTCCAGGCGAGCCCCTCGCTGTGTCTGCTGGACGTCGAATGGCCGGTTCATGAAATCTGGAACCAAACACAGAGGAAGCCGTCCCCGACGAACCCGTTGCGCATCAGCACCCTGCTCCGTGTCTGGCGTCAGGACCTGCGCGTATACCATTGCCCCATTTCCGTGGCGGAGCACCGCGCCTTGACGGTACTGACCGCCGGGGCGTCGTTTGCGGAGATCTGCGACCAAATCGTCGGGTGCAGCGGAGAAGACGAGGGCACCGCGCGCGCGGCGGCACTGCTGCATGGCTGGCTCAACGACGGTCTCCTCAGCAGTTTCGACTTCGCATCCTGACACCGGCATCCGACACCCGCGGGTGTCGGATGCTCGGAAGAAATGCTACACAGTTCCCCCTGAGGTCACTGGGAGTCGGAAAGGGACTTTCCCATGCCGCTTGGGGCCGCACGCGAGATTCCATTCAATTACACGTCGGCGGACGATCAGCAGGTCGTGACCCTGCTGTTGGGGGCGGACGCGTGGGACACCCTCGAGCGTTTGCGCGGACAGCGCGTCACCGGCCGTTCCGCCCGCCTGCTCTTACGGTTTCTTGGCGAAGCGTTCCTGCTGCGGCGCAATCCGTTCTTGTTCCAGGAGTTCGTCGAGGATTCGGCCCGGCGCCGCCGCTTTGTCGATGCCTGTGTGCATGACCTCGACGTGGTGGATGCCAACCGCGCCGGCAACCCCGACGTCCACGATGTCGTACAAGACTGCCGCGATCTCCTGCGCCAGCTGATCAATGACGTAGTGGGCGCGCCGACACGCCAAGCGCGCTTGACCGCGGCGCTCGGCGCGGTGGTGGGGCCCGCAAACGTGCACAGCGACCCGTTCACCGTGATCAGCCACGCCACCGACGCCACCGATTGGCGCCTGCATCTTCCTGTCGCCGTAGCGTTCCCGCAGGACGAAGCGCAGGTTGCTCCGCTGCTGCAGGCCATCGAACACCTGGGACTCAAGGCCATTCCACGCGGGGCGGGTACCGGCCTCACTGGCGGGGCGATTCCGGTTCATCCGAACTGCGTCATGGTCAACACCGAGCGGCTGAACCGCATCCGCGGCATCCGCCAGGAGGAACTCGGTGGCGGGCGCACCGGCTGGGTACTGGAAGCCGAGGCAGGGGTGATCACGGAAGCGGCAATCCACGCCGCCGCTCAGCAGGGCCTGGTCTTTGCCACCGACCCGACCAGCGCTTGGGCCTGCACGTTGGGTGGCAACTTGGCGGAAAACGCCGGCGGGAAGACCGCCGTCCTCTGGGGCACGGCGATCGACAACGTGCTGCGCTGGACGCTCGCCGTTCCGGGTGGTCGCCGCTGTACGGTGCGCCGCATCGAACACCCCCTGCGCAAGATCCAGCCCGACGACCTGATTCGCTTCGAGATATGTGTCGATGGCGACCCACCGCGGCAGATTGAGCTGCGCGGGGACGAGGTACGCAAACGCGGCTTGTGGAAGGACATCACCAACAAGGTGCTTGGTGGCCTGCCCGGTCTGCAGAAGGAAGGGACGGACGGCGTCATTACCAGCTGCGCCTTCGTGCTGCACATGGCCTATCCGCACAAGGCCACAGCCTGCATCGAGTTTTTCGGGCCCGACATGCAAGAAGCCAGTCGGGTGATTCTCGCCCTTAGCCACGCGTTCCCCGATCGCGGCGAAGAAACCCTGCAGGCGCTGGAGCATTTCGACGAAGAGTATGTCGCGGCGATTGGCTACAAGGTCAAAGCGCCACGCACGGGCAGGCCGAAGGCGGTGCTGCTGCTGGATCTGGTGGGTCGTGACGCGGCCCAGGTACAGCGTGGGCTCGACCGGCTGCAGGCGCTGCTGGCACCGTTCCCCGATAGCGAGATCTTTCTCGCAGCTGACGCTGCCGAGGCCGAAAGCTTCTGGGCCGAGCGGAAGAAGCTGGGCGCGATCGCCAAGCGGACCAATGCATTCAAGCTGAACGAGGATGTGGTCCTGCCACTCGATCGCCTTGCCGATTTCGCAGCGTTCATTGAGCAGCTCAACGTTGCGGAGGAACGGCACAACCACGGAGTCACCATCGACCGGTTACAATCCTGGGCGCGCGCCGTCCGGCCAGCAGGCGACGAGGTCTGGGTTGCCGCCAAAGGCCCCGCGGTCGACCGCCTCTGCGCACACGCACGTCAGGCGATGGAGACCGCCGACCGCGAGATCTTGCGCGAGGGACGCATCCTCAAAGACCTGCTGGCGTCGTTGGAAGAACTCTTCACAGGCGTCCCCGGCCTGGCTGCCACGGCACATGCCCTATATGCCGAGGAACGCGGCCGTCTCATCGTGATCGCCACGCACATGCACGCCGGCGACGGCAACGTCCACGTGAATATTCCGGTGTTTTCCAACGACCGCATCATGCTGGCTCGCGCCACGAAGACGGCCGAGACCGCGATGCGCCAGGCGGTCGCCCTGGGTGGCGTGGTTTCCGGCGAGCACGGCATCGGCATCACCAAGATCGCACATCTCGAACCGGAGCAGGTGACGGCCCTCAACGCCTACCGCGCCACTGTCGACCCACACGGAGTGATGAACCCGGGCAAGTTAAATGATGTGCGGGTGCTCGAGCGAGTCTTCACCCCCAGTTTCAACCTGCTCAATCTCGAAGCCCGCATCCTGCAACACGACCAATTGGAGGTGTTGTCCAAGAAGATTCAGACCTGCGTCCGGTGCGGCAAGTGCAAACCCGACTGCTGCGTTTTTTTCCCGGCGCGCGGTCTTTTCTACCACCCGCGCAATAAGAACCTTGCGATCGGCGGTATCATTGAGGCCCTGCTCTACGACGCGCAGCGCTCGCACGGGGTCCGCTTCGACATGCTGCGCCATTTGGAGGACGTCGCCGATCACTGCACCATTTGCCACAAGTGCCTCAAGCCGTGTCCCGTGGACATCGATACGGGCGAGGTCAGCTTGCTGGAGCGCCAGATTCTCAAGGCGCGCAACCACAAGCGCACCAGCTTGGCGACCGGTCTCTCGCTCAGTTACCTCAACAGTCGCAGCCGGAGCTACCAGCGCGTCTTTCGCACCTGCGTGCTCGGTCTGGGCGTACACGCCCAGCGCCTCGGCGCGCGGGCTGTGGGACTGCTCCCAGCGGAGGCGCCCGCACGCCGGGCATGGCCCCTCAACCTGCTGGGGCGGCCGCTCCCGCTCACCAGCCGGGAGACGCTGACGGACGTGCTCCCCGCCTGTGGCGAGCGCCAGGCTTTGGTCGTCAGGTCGGACCAGCCGACCGACAAGGCCGCCTTTTACTTCCCCGGTTGCGGTTCCGAGCGACTCAACGGCGAAGTTGGCCAGGCCGCCCTTTACGTGTTGCTGAGGGCCGGCGCCACGGTGGTGGTCCCCCCGCCGGCGCTCTGCTGCGGCTTTCCCTTTGAAGTGAACGCCCGCACCCCGGACCGCAAGCGCATCGAACTGCGCAACGCAATTGTCTTCACCCAGATCAAGGAGATGCTCTCGTACCTCACCTTCGAAGTCGTGGCCTTCAGCTGTGGCACCTGTATGGAGGCGCTGGAGCACCTGGCCGCCAGCTCGATCTTCGGCGCCCCGCTGGCAGACGCCGCGGCATGGGCGGTCACGCAAGGATTGGTGGTGCCGCCATTGGGCGAAGTGCTCTACCACCAGCCGTGCCACGATTCCATGAAGGGCCGCGGTGTGCCCGTCTTGCGGCAAGTCGGCGCCCAGGTGCGTCAGGTGCCCGCCTGTTGCGGTGAAGCCGGCACGCTGGCACTGAGCCGCCCCGACATCGCTGGCAAGCTCTTCGATCGGAAGGAGCAGGAACTCGCCGCAGCCCTGTCCGAACGCTCGCCGGGTGTGGCTCCGGCCGTGCTGCTGACCAACTGCCCGGCGTGCTTGCAGGGCCTGGGCCGCCAGACGTGCGACGGCGTCAAGGTGCAGCATCTGGCCATCCGTCTCGCCGAGGCAGCCCGTCCGGACTGGAAGACCGAACTGAAGTCACTGGTGGCCGGGGCCGAAGTGGTCACGTTCTAGGAGTGGGTCAATCGGCGGATGTCCCGACGTTTGCAACGTGCCGATTTTGCCCGGTCCACGGAGGCGGTGGCGCGCCGGTTGCTCGGCTGTACCCTGTGCCACCGCCTCGGCAACGACGTGTTACGTGGCCGTATCGTGGAGGTCGAAGCGTACACCGATGATCCCGCCTCGCATGCCGCCGATGGCAAGCGCACGCCGCGGAATCGCGTGATGTTCGGTCCCGCAGGCACAGCGTACGTTTATTTCACCTATGGCATGCATCACTGCTTCAACGTTGTCACCGAGGCGGAGGATACCCCCGGCGCCGTGCTGGTTCGCGGCTTGGACGGCATCGCGCCTGCCGCCGGACCGGCACTGGTGTGTCGCGCGATGCGGCTGACACGGCAGGACAATGGCCGCGATCTCGTCGCCGATGCAGACCTCTGGATCGAAGCAGGGCGGCGGCGGCACGGGGAACGGATCATTCAAACGACGCGTATCGGCATCGCGAAGGGCGCCGAACTCCTGCGCCGCTTCTATCTCCTCGGCAGTCCGGGTGTGTCCAAACGCAATCGCGGAGCCGAGGCGCTCGCGGCGTCAGCCACGCGACGGCGAGGCAAGAAACCACAGGGTGCGAGGCCCAGAGCACAAGGAGGAATGCAGGCATGACACCACTGGACGGACAGGTCGCACTGATTACGGGTGGAGCACGCGGGATCGGACGGGGGATCGCTCTCGCGTTCGCCGAGGCCGGCGCCGATATCGCCATCGCCGAGGTGGATCGCCTCCCCAGCGCTTCGCAACAGTACGGCGAGGCACAGATCGGTGGCTTCGCCGGGGCGCAGCAGACCGTGCGTGAAATCACCAAACTGGGCCGGAGGGCCGTCGCCATCCAGGCGGATGTGAGCCGGAAAACCGAGACGCTGCGCATGGTGGAGGATACCATCCGGCAGCTTGGGGGCCTCGATATTCTGGTCTGCAACGCCGGCGTGGTCAGCCTCTCACCTGTGGAGACGATGTCCGAGGAGAGTTGGGACATCGCGATGGCGGTGAACGCCAAGGGCGTTTTTCTGTCGTGCCAAGCGGCCATCCCGCACCTGAAGCGCAAAGGCACCGGCTGCATCATCAATATCGCCTCTGTGGCCGGCAAGAACGGAGCGCCCGGGATGGCGCATTATTGCGCATCGAAGTTCGCCGTCGTCGGCTTCACCAACGCGCTGGCCAAGGAACTCGCCCCCGACAACATCCGCGTCAATGCCATCTGTCCCGGAATCCTGCGCACGCAGATGTGGGAGTATCTGGCCGACAACATGAAACAGCCTGGGGAACCAAAGGAGGATGCATGGAATCGGTTCGTACAGATGGCGATCCCCTTGCGGCGGCCGCAGACGCCCGCCGACATCGGCAGGTTGGCCGTCTACCTGGCGACGGCGGAAAATGTGACGGGCCAGGCCATCAACGTCGACGGCGGCATGGAGATGCATTAGCAGGCGTGCGCCAAAAGCGTATCGCTCTCCTCGTGGAGCGCTGCTCGGGCGGCCCTTGACGCGGCTCCGCCCGTTTTCCATCATTGAGACATGGCTCAACGTACGGCCGCACATTCCACGGGGACCGAGGGCTCTTCCGCCACTCCCGCGTCCCGTTTTGCTCTCTGGCGCACCACTGATGGTGATCGCCCGCCGAAATCACGTATCCGGCAGAACATCGAATCGCTCCTACTGGCGGTGCTGGTAGCGCTGGTGGTGCGCGCGTCCGTCGTCGAAGCATTTTGGGTCCCGTCGGGATCGATGCTGCCGACGATACAGATCGGGGACCATTTGTTCGTCAACAAACTCGCCTACGGCATGCACCTGCCCTTTGTCGACCGGGAGCTGGTGCAGTGGCGCCCGTTGCATCGCGGTGATGTTGTGGTGTTCACGTCGCCCGTCGACCGCAAGATCGATCTGATCAAGCGGGTGATCGCCGTGGGGGGAGATACTGTGGAGATACGGGACAAACGCCTCCTCATCAATGGCGAGGAGGTTTCTGACTCACACGCCGAATTCAGGGAAAAGCACGTGCGCGATTCGGTACCACGTGACCGCTTCGGTCCGGTGACTATCCCACCCGGCAAGTTTTTTGTCATGGGCGACAACCGTGACCAGAGTTACGATAGCCGCTACTGGGGCTTTGCCGACGAGCGCGACGTGAAGGGCCAGGCCACGTTCATCTATTGGTCCTGGGATAGCCAGGTGCACTGGGTGCGCTGGAATCGCTTCGGTCATTTCATTCGTTGAGACGGGCGTGGGGGCCTGAGGGCGTGAGGGCTCGATGGCCAAGCCCCCACGCCCTCAAGCCCTATCCTCACGCCAGCGTCTCAACCGAACAGGTGCCAGGGCCGGCACGGCTTCCTGGTAACGCTGGTACGCCTCCCCGTAGCGTGCCACGCGCCGGCGATCCTGGAACGCGACCCAAACCAGGCAGCCGCCCAGGGCGACGCAGAAACACACGGCCACGATCCAGCGTGGACGCCAGAGCCAGATCCCCAGCACAAGAAGGAGCGCGCCGGAACAGCAGGGGTAGCGAACGAAGCGGTACGGTCCGCGCAAAACCAACGCCGGCCGCGGGCCCGGTCTGCTGAACATCCGCACCAAACCGGACGTCCGGATGGCCCACACGGTCCAGCCGCACGCAACAGCGGCAAGCAACAGCCCAAGACCTGACACAGCGGGAGGCAAGCGGTCAGGTGGCATACGCGTCAGCCTGGGGATCCACCGGCCAGCAGGGCCTCGGCGACGGGAACCGTCAACTCGTCGAGGCTGGCGAAGACCCTGAGCGCCAATGAAAAATCATTGTTGCGGGTAAACCAGTTCGGCCGGCGCCACCTGCAGGCCGACCGCCGAGGCAAGGTACGCGTCGGGCTCTGGCTTCGCCAGTGCGTAATCTTCGCGCGTCACGACACTGCCAAAGAATCGCCAAAGCTCGAAGTGCTCCAGCACAAAGGCGACGTCGGCCCGATTCGAGTTGGTCGCCAGACCAAGCGGAAACCGCGCCCGCAAACGGGTAAGCGCCGCTGCCGCCCCCGGCATCAGGGTGACCTGGCGCCGCAGGATGTCGTGGTACACCGCGCCCTTCAGCGCCCGCAACTCCTGCGGCTCGACCGGGAGCCGGTAGGTATGCACCGCATACTCGGGACCGCGCCCGGTCGCGGTCCAGTGCGCCGCATACTCGTCAAGGCTGATGCGGACGCCAAAGCGCCGCAGCACCTCGGCGTACGCCTGGTGCTGCAGCCCTTCGGAATCAATGAGGACCCCGTCCAGATCGAAGATGACGGCGCCGCCGCTCACTTCTCCACGGTAATTGACTTGATCGTCACGGGGTCGACCGGCACGTTCTGGTTCCCCGCCTTGGTCGTGGTTTTCACGTTCTCGATCTTGCGCACCACGTCCATTCCAGACACGACCTTGCCGAAGACGGCATAACCGAAACCCTCACCCTCGTCCTTGTGATTCAGGAAGTCGTTGTCTTTCGCATTGATGAAAAACTGTGACGTGGCGCTGTCCACTACGTTGGTGCGCGCCATTGCCACCGTACCGGCCGTGTTCTTCAGACCGTTGCCCGCCTCGTTCTTGATCGGTGCGTTGGTCGCCTTCTTGTTCATGTCCTTGTCGAAGCCGCCACCCTGGATCATGAAGTTCGGGATGACGCGATGGAAGATGGTCCCGTCGTAAAACTTCGCGTTGACGTAATCGAGGAAATTCTTTACCGAGATCGGTGCCTTGTCCTCGTACAGTTCGACTTTGATGTCGCCCATCGATGTGGAGACCAGTACCATAGGATTCTTCCCTTCCGCTCGCACCGTTCCGGTCACGAGCACCGTGATCAATGTCAGCGCCGACAGAAACCCCGTTCGCATCGTACCCTCCTCAAGAGTGGAATTGCCTGGGTCTTCATAGCAGCTCAGCCGCGCGCCGCAAACCGCCGTCGGCCCACCCGACCCGCTTTGGCCGGCGTTGAGATTGCGGCGCTTGGCTGGCATTAGAAAGGCCAGCAGGAGAGTGCATGCCAACCATACTGGTCACGAACGATGACGGCATCGACTCGCCGACGTTGCTGCCGTTGGTGCGCCGTCTGCGTCGCCTCGGCACCGTGCGCGTGGTCGTACCGGAATCGGAACGGAGCTGGGTCGGCAAAGCGATTACACGGTTCGCGGTGGTTGAGGCAAGCGAAACCGTGCGCGACGGCATCCCCATGTACGCGGTAGAAGGCACCCCGGCCGACTGCGTCAATCTGGGCGTGCACTCCCTGTTCGACACGCCGCCTGATTTCGTCGTCTCCGGGATCAATCTTGGAGTCAACTACGGCCTCGCATTTGTGCTCTCGAGCGGCACCGTCGGCGCGGCGCTGGAGGCCTGGATCGCAGGCGTACCATCGCTGGCCTTCTCCATGGCGATCCCGAACGACGCGTACGGTCTCACGGGTGCGCGGCGCATCAGTGCACTCGGAACGCGTCCTGAGGCCACCGCGGTGGTCGCCGCGGAGATCACCGAGACGATTCTCGGCATCGGGTTTCCCGGCGACGTCGATGCGTTTTCCATCAACATGCCGGCCGACGCCACCACCGAAACGCCGCGCCAGATCACCCGCGTCACCCGTTCCAGATACGGTCCGTTGTTCGTCCCCGGGCCGGAAGGTGGCTACCTGCACCGCTTCCAGACACTGACCGTTGACGACGAGGCTGACGGCGGCGACATCGACACGGTCCGCCGTGGCGCCGTCGCCATTACCCCGCTGCGGCTCGACCTCAGTGGGTCGCTGTCGAACGAACGCCTGCGCGCGGCGCTGGAAGAGGGCGTGAGGGCTTGAGGGCGTGGGGGCAATGCGTCAGAGACAACCGATCTGTTTGGTCACCCCCAAGCCCACAAGCCTCCAGGCCCTCAAGCCCCTTCCTCAGCGCCCGCCATTTCACTAATCATAGCCCCATGAGCGACCGCGACTTCCGTCTCTCCAAAGACGTCATCCCAACCCGCTATGACCTTTCCATCGAGGTGAACCTTGATCAGTGGCGTTACACCGCCTCTGAACGCATCAGCGTCATGATCCACCGGCCGCAAGCGGAGATTGTCCTGCATGCCACCGGATTCACCATTGATTCGGCACGCGTTGTGGCCGGCACGGTGACGCAAAGCGCCACGGTCACCTGGAATGCTGAAGCCGAAACGGTCAGCATCGGCTGCAAGAAGCCCGTCCCCACGGGCCCCGCCGTGCTGGAGTTCGAATTCAACGGCGAAATCCTCGATCGGCTGCGCGGCTTCTACCGGTCGCAAAAGGACGGTGACCGCTACGCTGCCACCCAATTTGAAGCTGCCGATGCCCGCCGCGCCTTTCCTTGTTTCGACGAGCCGGAGTTCAAGGCACGCTTTGCCCTGACGTTGACCATCGCGCCAGGCCTTGTCGCCATTGCGAACGCGCCGGAGCAGGCACGCCGCACCCTGCCGGACGGGCGGACGGAAATCCGTTTCCTTGAAACGCCCCCGATTTCGTCCTACCTGGTCGCCTATCTGATCGGGCCCTTCGAGGCCACGCCGGTCACGACGACACCCAGCGGCGTCCCGGTGCGGGTGTGGTTGCCCCGTGGCCTCGCGGACAAGGGCCTGTTCGCGCGCGACGCGCACGCCCGCTCTCTGGCGTATCTGGAGGACTACACCGGGATCGCCTATCCCTACACCAAAGCCGATGCCATAGGCGTCCCCGATTTCGAGGCCGGGGCCATGGAGAATCCCGGCGCCATCACCTACCGGCTCACCGCCATCGCTGCGGATTCTCAGCGCGCCTCGACCCCCGCCTTGAAGAACATCTTTTACATTGCGGCACACGAATTGACCCACATGTGGTGGGGCGACCTCGTCACCATGGCATGGTGGAACGACTTGTGGCTCAACGAATCGTTCGCCACCTTCGTCGGCTACCAGGTCACCGCCGATCTCATGCCCGAGTGGGGCATGTGGCGTGATTTCGTGGCGACCCTGACGCGGCCGTTCGCTCTGGACGCGCTGGTGTCGACCCATCCGATCTCCTTCGAGGTCAAGAATGCCAGGCAAGCCAGCGAGCGTTTTGACGTGATCACCTACTGGAAGGGCGCCGGCGTGGTCCGTATGATTGCCGACTTCCTAGGGGCCGAAGCCTTCCGTGCCGGCGTGCGGCAATACTTGGAGCGCTACCGCGAGCGCAACGCCACCGCTGATGATTTCTGGCGGGAACTGAGCACCGCCTCTGGGCGCGATGTAGCGACCATCGCCAATGCGTGGATCCGGGAGCCGGGGCACCCGGTAGTGCACATCACCACCACGCCAGAGGCCGACGGCCTGCGTCTGAACCTGCGGCAAGAACGTTTCTTCGCGGATCCGAACGCGGCGCTGCGACACCGCGAGCAACCCCAGGCCTGGCCGGTACCGTTGGTGATCAAGTACGGCACGAACACCGACGCCGGCGAGTGGCGCGAGCTCTTGGATCGTCCGCAAGCAGAGCTCACGTTGCCGGGTGCCCGCTGGGTGTTTCCCAACGGGGGTGCCAGCGGCTTTTTCCGCTTCACGATGGATGATGCCTCGCTGCAGGCGCTCCTCGGCAACGTGCAAAGCGCCCTAGGCCCGCACGAACGGCTCGCCCTCCTCGACAACCAGTGGACGTTGCTCAAGGCCGGCATCGTGTCCGTCGAACAGTACCTCGCCGGCCTCGATTCCTACCGTACCGAGCCGGACCGCGCCGTCGTGTCGACGATCGTCGACCAACTCAGCTCTCTGAGCACGCACATGGTCGTCGACGAGGCCCGCTCACACTTCGAGCGATTCGTCGATGCGTATTACGTGCCGCAGTTCGAAGCCCTGGGGTGGGAACCGCGGGCCGACGAGTCCGCCGACGACCGGCTCAAACGGGCATCCGTCATTGCCGCATTGGGCGGCATCGCGCGCACGCCGGCCGTGCGAGCCGCGGCGCGAAGCCGGCTCGAGCAATACCTGGAGGACCGCTCTTCGCTCGATCCGAATCTCGCCTCGGTCGTCGTCGGGATCGCTGCCCGTGACGGCGACGGGGCGTTGTACGAGCGCTACCTCGAACGCAAGCGCAGTGCCACGAAGGACCCCGAGGAAGAGCAGCGCTTCCTGCTTGGCTTGGCGGCCTTCGAGCGGCCGGAGCTGATCCAGCGCACGCTCGACCTGGCACTCAGTTCGGAGGTTCGGGCGCAGGATCGCACCTTTCTCCTGGCGGGCCTGCTGAGCCGCCGGGCGTCACGAGTGGCGGCATGGACGTTCGTTCGCGAGCGCTGGGACCATCTGGTCACGCTCATGGATCCGATGCTGCTGCAGAATCTCATCCGCGCCCTCGGGCAACTGACGCCCGAACCTGCGGCCAGCGAGGTGCGCGCGTTCCTGCCGCAACGGACCCGCGACGAAACCCGCGAGACCGTCGCCCAGGTCACCGAACAATTGGCAATCGATGCGGCGTCGTGCGTCCGCATTCAGTCGGCACTGGCCGCCGCGTTGCAGGCACGGGCCGAACGCTGAGCCAACCGCACGCGGGGCGCTTCACCTGTAGATTGAGGAGAAGATTTCCTTCGACAGGCTGCCTTTGAACCTT
>JAGDMS010000198.1 GCA_017860575.1 Deltaproteobacteria bacterium
GAGATTGGTGATGACGTGGCGGTTCTGGCCATTGGTCCAGCGTTCGGAATCGCGGGCATGCTGGACCTGCCATTCGAGGCCATCGAAGGTCCCTACCCCCTCGATCTCAGTTACGGGATTTTCGGTGAAGATGGAGTCCAGGGCGTCGTAATCGCCAAAATCCGAGGCAAAGCAGAAGCGCGCCACGAGATCACTGATGGCAAAGCGGTCGTCAGCGGTGAGTGCGGTCATATTTCCTCACTTTCGACCCTGTGATTAGCAGGTTGCTGAAGAACCCCACCCCATGCTTCGACAAGCTCAGCATGAGCGGATCCCCTCCCCGATTTCATTGCACTTTTCCGCTCACGCTGAGATCGTCGAAGAGTGCTCAGACTCATTTCAGCAACCCCTCAGTGCGGCGTGAGGCCGCCGTCGGCGATGATGACCTGGCCAGTGATGAAACTGCCCGCATCGGATGCCAGCAAGAGCGCCGGCCCGACCATCTCGTCGGGGTGGGCCGCGCGCTTTTGGAAGCTGGATGCCGCCATGATCGCCTGTGCTTCCGGTGTGTTCTTGCGCACCATGGCGGTATCAACAGTCCCGGGCGCAAGCGCGTTCACGCGGATCCCAGCAGCGGCGAACTCGGCGGCCATGGAGCGGGTGAACGACATCAAGGCCGCCTTGCCGCCGGCGTACATTGCATTGAAGGTGGAGAACAGGAACGCCCCGGCGGAAATCACGTTGACGACGGCGGCGCACGGGCTGGCTTTGAGGTACGGAAGGGCCTCTTGCAGGAGGAACACGGGGCCGCGGAGATTCACCGCGTAGGACTTCTCCCATGCCTCGGGGGTGAACTGCCCGAGTGGCTGGGTCAACTCATTCGCGGCATTGTTCACTACAATATCGAGGCGCCCGAAGCGGTCGACGGTCCGCTTGACCAGGTTGGCCAGCGCCGGCAGTTCACCCATGTGCGTCGGCACACCAAGGGCCTCGCCACCCATGGCGACCAGATGCGCTTCGGTTTCGGCGCACGCCTCGGACTTGCGGCTGGCGACCACCACTTTGGCACCTGCGCACACAAACCCTTCGGCAATGGCAAGCCCGATGCCGCGCGTTCCCCCGGTTACGATGGCGACCCGTCCAGTTAGGTCAAACAGTTTCTGGAGCTTGTCTCGATTCATTTGGTGCCTTTTCTTATAGTTTATAGTTGATAGTCAAAAGTTTATAGTTAACAGACATGATCAAATATCCCATATTCTGTATTGCACCGCTGGCAGCGTGTCTATCGACTAGGGACTATCGACCTTCGACTCTCAACGATACCAGGGCGAGTGGGGGCGTGCGATGCCGTGCTCGACCAGATAGGTGCGCACGGTCTCCGCCCGCCGCCGGGAGAGCCCGAGGTTGTACTGATCCGTGCCGACGCTGTCGGTGTGACCTTCGACCACGATGTCCACACTGCCCTCCTGCTTCAGCACCTGCACCGCCTCATCCAGGATCGGCTTCGCCTCGGCTTTCAGGGTGGCCTTGTCGAAGTCAAAGTGGACACTACGCAGCACGATCTTCTTCTTCGCCGGTGGTGGGGGCGGCGGCGCCGCCTGGGCCACGGGGGCCGGCGGCGGGGGCGCTTCCTGCGCTGAAGCAAAGCGATAGGTCATCCCGAGACCGAAGGTGCGCGGGTCGCCGTACGTATCAACCGCCCAACCGAGCGCACCGAGACCAAAGCCCTGGACACGGTACTTGCGGTCGAACAGATTGCGGCCGAACACGGACAGGTCGAGGCTGCCCTTCGCCAGGGGAATATCGACCAGTTGCAGCCGTCCGTTGACCACCGCATAGGACCACATGGCGTCGTCCTGCGGTGGCTCGGGGTGCCCGAAAAATCTATCACTGAAATAGGTGTCGACGTGGGCCGAGAAGACTCCGGCGCTGCTTGGTGGTGCGGTATACGTGAGGCCCACCGTGAAGGTGTGCGCCGGGGCGTATTCCACCTTCCGCTGGTTTGCCACGTCGACCAGGACCGGGGTCCCGTTCTGGTCAAACACCGGCAGGCCATTGGCATCAATCTGTTGCGATTTAAACTCCAGGTATTTCGCCGAGAGGTAAGAGTAGTTACCCGTCACCTCGAGGCCGCGCAGCGGGATCGCCGTGACTTCCACCTCGCTGCCCCAGTACTCCGACTTGCCGGCGTTGAGATTTTGCGTCGTCAGCCCGCCTTGCTGACTGAACACCTGAAAGGGCACGACCTGGTCCTTGTAACGGCTGAGGAACCCGTCGGCGTTGAAGCGTAGCCGGTTGCCCCACCACTGCGATTTGAAGCCCGCTTCATACGACTCCAATCGCTCCGGATTTGTGGTGTTGACCAAGCGCTCGTCAGTAACGGAATCGTTCGCCGTGCCGCTCTGATAGCCGCGGCTCGCGCGGAAATACGTCATCAAGTCGTCCGTCCACTGGTAGGCGATGTTCGCCATCGGCTGCAGGCCGGGCAGGCCGGCGCCCTCGCGTCCGAAGGTGCGGCCCACCGATTTATCGAAGCTCCGGGTTCCCACAATGTTGTACGGGCACACGTTGGTGTAGCCGGCTCCAGGCACGAGGCCGATGACGTTGATACAATTGTGCTTGAGTTGGGAGTGGATGTGGTCTTCGCTGTACCGCAGGCCCGCTGTCACACTCAGCTTGTCATTGAGAATCGGCGGGGTCCAGGTGGCCTGCCCGAACGGTGCGTAGGAGCTGTTCTTGGTGTGGGCAGTGTCGTGCATGTTCACCTCGGCAAACGGGTTCCCCCCGAAAATGACGTTGCCCGAATTGCTGGTGCTGTGCTCCCCGTAGTAGTACGCGCCCACTACGTAGCGCACCCGCGCGGTTGTGCCGACCCACTGCACCTCCTCACTCCACGTATCGAGGTTCCGCTGCCCGCCCGTATCGAACACGTGCAACGGGCTCCCGTCCAGATCGACGGTGATGGTAAAGGTCATCGAGCGATAGCCGGAGATTGACTTCAGCGTCACATTGCCGAGCGGCCCCACCTCGCCCAGGTCCCAGGCCCCGGTCAGCAGGTGCATGCGATGGTTGCCATCGTCGGCCAGCCGGTGCATGGAATCGAAATTCACGCTGTTGTCCAGCTGGGCGCTGTTGCCTACTTCACCAAAAGCCCGATTCTTGCGGACGTAGGGCCGGAGATCGAAGGCTGAGAAGAGCGATCCGTAGCCGCCGTTCACGGGCGAAGGTCCGTCTTCGTAGACCTTGGTCACATGCCATCCTGACGGCGTCTCCCGATAGCGGTGGTATTCGAAGGCGTAGTCCAGGGTAATGTCCTTCCTGGGCTGCCACCGCAGGCCGGTCATGTTGAAGACCCGATTCAGCGTGTTCAGCTCGCTCCCCCCGGTGGCCTTCACGCTCGTCGGAGATGAGTTTTCCGCATAGCCGTCGTGCGACTTGTACACGACGTTCTCGCGCAGGCTCAGTACGCCCAGCGCATCGGATTGAACGAAACCGTTCTTACCGATCAACGGCACGTTGACGGTCAGCCGCCCATGAAAGGCGTCGTAGCTCCCGACCTCGGTTCCCGCGATGATCTCGCGCTCCTCGGTCGGCTTCTTGGTGACCATATTGACGGCGCCCCCGGTGGTGTTGCGGCCAAACAGGGTGCCTTGCGGTCCACGCAGCACCTCTACGCGCTCGAGGTCTTCCAGGTCGAAGTTGTTGCCCTGAATCTTGGAGATGGCCACGCCGTCGATGTAGAGCCCGACGGTCGTGTTCTTCGACAAGTTCGGGTCGTTGTTCGACGTGCCGCGCATGGCGATGTTCGTGCCCGAGGCACCCGATCCCGTCGGCGCGATCCACAGGTTCGGGACGCTCTCTTGTAGGTCGGTCACGCTGGTCGCACCGCTTGCCGCCAGCGCGTCCCCGCTCAGGGCGGTCACCGAGATCGGCACCTCCTGGATGTTCTCTTCGCGCTTCTGCGCCGTCACGGTGATCTCTTCGATCTCCATCCCTACCGCTGGCGCCGCCTTCTTCGCCTTGGCCGCTTGCGCCCAGCCAGCGGCCGGCACTCCCATGAGCAGCGCGACTCCCAGAATCCCCCATTTCGAGATTTTCATGCACCCTCCTGTTCGATGAACTGGCGCCTCCGGTCCTCCCGGACCATTCCCCACAGCGCTGTGCCGATGCCTGTGTCGATCGTGACTACCAACCGTGCTTCTCGTTACGTCCCGTCAACACTCGCCTGCCGCTCCGACCATTCCTCCGTCCCGCACTCGTCGAACCTGCCCCCAAAGAACTGGACGGTGCGGCGGGTCATCTCCCGCTCGAACCCGGCAGACAGCGTCTCCACGAACCAGTCGAACCAGCCCATGTGCTCCCCCCTTCGCTTGGCAGCGTCGCCATGGTTCGGGCGCCTAGCACGGCCAGTCCTCCGTTGTCAACAAATATATCGATTCATTTTCGGAGAGCCATACCGATAATTGCACTGCCGGTATCCTGTGACACGCGGTGGTCCGCTCTGGCCCGGCGGCTGCGGCGCCCTCAGTCGGCGTGGCGTTCGACGAGCTTCAGGACCAGTCCGAAGGTGTCCGCCGGGTCGAACTGGACCTCGCGCGACAGCCCGTTGGGACAGCCGTGACTGACCAGACGCAGCCCCACGGCTTGCGCCTTGGCAATGCTGGCTTCGAGATTCGAGGTGGCGAGCGCCAGGACGCGAATACCTTCTCCCAGGCGGGCCAACGTGTCCGCCACCGGACTGTCGGCGGACACCGGCTGTGTGATCTTCAGGCCGAGCGCGTTCAGCGTCGACCGGGCCTTGATCTGGTCAATTGTCACCGGGGCGGGGAACTCCCAACCCGTCAGCGCGGAAAACAGTCCGACCGCCCGCGGCAGGTCGTGCACGAAGAACTCGACGTGGTCGATGATCTGGCGGAAGGCGGAGTAGAGCGGATCATCCGGAAGCTCCCGTTGCGCAATCTCGATCACCGCGCCGAACGAATCGCTCGGGTCGAACTGCGCCTGCCGGATCCACTTCCCGAAACCGGTCTCCTCGCTACCCATCCGGCTCCGGAGCCGCAGACCCAGGGCCTCGACGTCGGGGACCCGGGCGTCGAGGTCGGTCACCCGAAAGGCGATCCCGAAGATGCCCATCCGGTCGCTCGGGTGTCCTCCCAGGATGGGTTCCATCTGCCGGATCGGCTCCATGATCTCCATACCACCGAGCCCGTACCAGACGCTCCAGGCATTCCAGGGCTCGCCGCCGTACGGCTCCGTGAACTCGCCGCCGATCAACGCGCCAAACAACGCGCCCACCTGCTTCAGGTCCGGCACCAACAGGTGGAGATGATCAATGGCCTCGACTTTCATGGGGTTGCTCCGCGCACCTCACACGGCGATCACCACCTTGCCCACATGGGCACGGGAGGCGAAGTGCCGGTAGGCGTCAGCCGCCTGATCGAACGGAAAGACCTTGTCCACCACCGGGCGCAGCTGGTGCAATTCGATGGCACGGACCATGTTCACCAGGTCGGCACGACTGCCGGTGGAATTGCCAAACAGCACCAGCGCCTTTTCCATGATCGGTGTCAGCCGGCCGAAATCCACCGCACCCATCCCGGCCACAATGCCGAGCATCGCGATCCGTCCGCCCGGGCGCGTGCATTGGATCGATTGCGGCAGAGTATTGGCGCCGCCCACTTCCACCACCAGGTCGACCCCTCTCCCACCCGTGAGTTCGAGGACCTTGGCGCCCCATTCAGGGGTGTCGACATAGTTGATCACCGCCTCCGCACCCATCGCTTTCATGCGCTCGGCCTTGGCGGCCGTGGAGGTGGTGGCGATGACACGAGCGCCGAGCAGCTTGGCGAACTGCAGGGCGAACAGCGACACCCCGCCGGTGCCCTGGATCAGCACGGTGTCGCCGGGGATGACCCCGAGCCGTCGCGCGCCGCCCGTGACACTGCTCCACGCGCTCATCCCGGCGCACGGCAGCGCCGCCGCCTCCTCGAAACTCAGGTGCGCCGGCATGCGGACCACACCGTGCTCCGGCAGCACCGCGTATTCGGCGAGCATGCCGTTGACGGTGCCGCCCAGGTACACGCCGGAACTCTCCGGGGACAACTCGCCGGCAAGCCAGCTCTGGTGTGGATTGGCAACCACGCGGTCGCCCACCGCGACCTTTGTCACCCCGGCGCCGACGGCAACGATTTCACCCGCGCCATCGATCAATGGTACCAAGCCCGACAGTCCGGGTACGGCACCGGAGAGGAACACCAGATCCACGAAATTGAGCGCCGTGGCATACACACGCATGCACACCTGCCCGGGACCGGGCTGGGGATCGTCGTGGGTGCGCAGCACCAAGCCCAGGGCGGTTCCCGGGATGCCCTCGATTCGCGTCTCCGGAGTCAAGTGGTACGCCTTCATTGTCCCTCCACCGGCGCGATCGCAACCGTCGCGATGCTACGGTTTCCGCACCCACCCCGGCCCTTGCCCGAAGCCTGGCGTGGCAGGGGCTCGGCTGGGGTTGCTGTTGATCACCACGCGGTCATGTCAGCCGATCCGACCGTCACGCATCATTCCCGCCGTTTCTTCCCGCTTGAGCGTGCACGCGCACCGCTGCGCCGCTGATTCCGCGACGGCACGCGGCCCACCGCCACGGGACGCGCCAGCGCCTTGTCACGCGGGGCATGCGCGGGCAGATCCTTCCCGCGCCACAGACCGATCCCCGCTAGCACGGTGCGCACGATCGCGTCGAACTCCTCGTCATGTGGCGGCTCTGTGAACATCATCGAGCGGATCAGAGGGAAGCCGTCCGGCCCGTGCGCCCCCAGCGCCTGGTAGAATCGCGCCCACTGCCCCCCGCCGGGACGGGTTTCCTCGCGACAGGCCACTTCCCACTGCACGAAACCGAAGACCTCGTTCACCACCATCCGCATTGCGGTGATCGCCTCGCGGGATGAAAAGCCGCCGTGCGTCAGCACCCGCAGGGCCGTCTCGACGTGTTCCAGCCCGGTCGGCGTGCCGGGTTTCGTGGGATTGAGGTAGGAAATGCGGCCGCGAAACCGGAGCAAGAGGGCACGCAGCGCGGAGGCGTATTGCAGCAGCCAGTCTGCCCAGTGGAGCGTGTCGGGCGGCAACTCCAGCGCCGCCAGCACGTCGCGGCCGAGCAGGTCGAGCAGCTGCTCACGGCTGCGGACATAATGGTACAGCGTGCTCAGGGGAACCCGCATGTGGCGCGCGAGCCCGAGCATGGAGAGGTCCTCCGCCGGCAGCTGTGCCGCGGCTTTGAGAATGGCGTCCAATTCGAGTCGCCGTGGCCGGCCCATGGGCCGCCGCAGCGTGCCCGTCGTACGCATGAATACCGGAGGAGCCATAGGCGCTGCGCGTACCACGACCGCACTCCCGGTGTCAATCCAAGGTGCCGTACTTTCCGAAAGTCCTCTCAATACAAACACCAATTGACCGTCGAATTCCCGGAGAGTGCATGGCCCCCCGCGATTCCGTGCGCCAGGAACTCCTTTCGGGTGCGAACCCGACCAATCCGTACCATCCCGACTATCCGAAGTGTCGCTCCACAAACGTGATGAACCGCGCCCGCGGCGGGCCGGCCGACGAGCGTGAAACTCAGTGCGATGGTGACGAGCACGCCGGCATCGTCAATCGCGACATTGCGCGCAATAATTCCCACGTAGCGTCTTGACCCAAGAATACGAATGTATTATTGGCGCCTGGTGGTGCGCAACGGTAGGGGACGGATCATCACCGCGGCGGAGCGCTTGGTGGCCCGTCACGGCATCGCTGGGGTTTCGGTCCGCGACATCGTCGCGGCCGCGGCGCTGCACAACCCCTCGGCCATCCACTACCATTTCGGTTCCAAGGCAGGTCTCATTCAAGCCATCCTCGAGCACCGGCGAGACGCCGTCGACCCGCAGCGGCTGAGGCGCCTGAGGGAACTCGATCGTACGGGCGGCGGCAAGGACTTGCGGCCGCTGGTCGAGGCGATGGTCTATCCCTTTGCCGCCTACCTGCAGCCGGGTTCCCATTACGCCCGCTTTCTTGCGCAGGTCTTCAACAGTCCAACCCGCGATCATCTGACGGCGTTGGCCTTGCCCGTCCAGCAGGGCATCAAGCGGCTGCAAGCCCGGATCTTTGCCCTGCTCCGCCCGCTGCCGCCCGCGGTGCGCACCCAGCGTTTTCAATTGGCCAGCGGGTTACTGATGCAGGCGATGGCGGAACACGAGCAGCAACTGGAGAACGGCCAGCAGCCGGCGATACCCACCATGGCGCTGGCTGCTGATCTGGTGGAAGCGATCATCGCGGTCCTGGGCGCTCCGCTCTCCCCCGTGACGCGTCAATCACTGCACGCCCGGCGTCGACGCCCGCGGGCCGCGCTCAAGCTCCGGCAACGACGCGCCTCGCAACCGACAGACAAAGGAGAGCCCTGATGCCCATCGAATCCAATCCCATTGCCACAGCGGATCAACATGCGGTGGAGTTGCGCGCCCTGGAACTCGGGCAGCATCCGACCGTACGGCGGGCCTACGATGAAGTGCGGGCGTTTTGGCTGCAGGCCGCCGCCCCGAGCCCGGAGATGCGGGCGTGCTTCGAGTGGGCGTTCGACGAGGTGATGTTCTGCGCCGCCGTGTGGTCGCTGAACCAGGATCCCCAGCATCCCAAAGTCGTGACGATCACCCGGCTCGCACACACGGTCGGCGACGTCGCGGTGCCGGGATCGCGGTACGGGCATGACAACCCGGACTCGATCTATCGCGTCATTCCCATTGCCGGTAGCGAGCGCTACCTGATCAACGGCCAAGTGCCGGAGCGGCGCTTGACGGAAAACTACTTCACGTTGTGGGACCCGAAGATGAACACGGTGGACATCCTCAACGGCAGCAACCTCGCCCTGAATTCCGACCGGACCTTCACCATCACGGTGGACAGTGATCCCGCCGACGGGCGCCCGAACCACATTCGTTCGTCGCCGCAAGCGCATGAGTTCTACATCCGCGACGTCATCTTGGACTGGGCAGCTGATGTCGCCAACAGCCTCAGCATCGAAAAGCTCGGCCCGCCCACGACGCCGCAGAAGAGCGACGATGAGCAGGCAGAGTTGACAGCCCGGTTCATGCGCTACTACGCGGAGAATACGCTGCGCTGGGTCGGCTTCACATGCCGGCGGCCCGTAAACGACTTCCGCATGAAGCTCGATGCGGATACGGATGGCGCGCTGCGCAATCAGATTTACATGGGCGGACAGTTCCGCCTGACCGACGAGGAGGCTCTGGTGCTCACCGTCAGGCTCGGCGGCGCCAAGTATTTCATCGCGCCGATCACCAACATCTGGGGAACCACGAACGACATCCTCAACCGGACCGGCAGTCTGAACAAGGCGCAGTCCGTCGCCAACCCCGACGGCACCTACACCTACGTCGTATCCGTGGCCGATCCCGGGGTCCACAACTGGGTGGACCCGAGCGGGCTGCACGAGGGCATCATGACCCTGCGCTGGGCGGAGTTTTCGACAGGACGGCCGACCACCGACCTCGGGGTCCAAAGCGAGGTGGTGCCGTTGGCACAACTGCGCAACGCGCTTCCCGCAGGCACCCGATTCGTCACCGCGGCCGAGCGCCGGGAACAGATTGCGGAACGCGCACGCAACTACGCGTGGCGCCTCCTCGATCACTGAAGGCAGGAGCTCCCATGGCGCAAGCAGCGGCTCCACCGGTGTGGTTGATTACGGGCTGTTCCAGCGGCATCGGTCGTGCCATTGCGGAGGCGGCACTCGAGCACGGGGACCGCGTGGTGGTGACGGCGCGCGTTGTCGACCGCGTCACGGATCTCGCGGCGCGCTACCCGCAGCAGAGCCTCGCCCTGCCACTGGACGTCACCAAAGCGGAGCAGATCACCAGCGCAGTCACACAGACCGAGGAAACATTCGGGCGCATCGACGTGCTGGTGAACAACGCCGGCTATGGCTATCTCGCGGCGATCGAAGAGGGTGAGGAGAGCGAAGTCCGTGCCATGTTCGAAACGAATTACTTTGGTGTCGTCGCGATGATCAAGGCCGTGTTGCCGGGCATGCGCCAGCGGCGCAGCGGGCGCATCATCAACATCTCGTCCATGACCGGCCTCGTCGCCAACCCCGTCGCGGGGTACTACGCTGCGACCAAATTCGCCTTGGAAGCCCTGACGGAGGTGCTGTCCAAAGAGTTGCAGCCGTTCGGCATTCGCGTGTCGGCGGTCGAGCCGGGCGGTTTCCGCACCGACTACTCGGGGCGGTCGATGAAGGAATCGCGCATCGTCATCGAGGACTACGCCCGTATTACCGGGGTGCGCCGCAAGTTGATCCGATCCGTCGACGGCAAGCAGGCGGGCGATCCCAAGAAAGCCGCCGCGGCGGTGCTCATGCTGGCGCAATTGCCGGATCCGCCGCTGCACCTGCTGCTCGGACGCGACGTGTATGCCGCCTTCCAAGCCAAGCTGGAAAGCCTCAGGGACAACCTGGTCGCATGGGAGGCGGTCACCTTGGGAACAGACTTTCCGGAAGGCCAATGAGTGGGTCGCGCCATCATCGCACGCGATGAAGCGGGAGGCGCTCCTGGATTCCAGCAAACGCTTCAGTTTCGTCGCGGCCACGGACTCATTGCATGAGGCGGCGCGTCAAGCCGTCGGCTACGCTGATTTCGGCG
>JAGDMS010000199.1 GCA_017860575.1 Deltaproteobacteria bacterium
ACAACCTTATCACCTTCTCAAGCCGCTCCTCGTCTATGACGGATCACGCTTTTCCACGAAACTTCAAGCGGTTGCGGCAGGCGCGGCGAAGAGCAGTCCCCGCGTGTCGCTGTCAGAAGCAGGGGAGTGGCACCAGTGAGGTTTTGGGGCGGCGATAAATGGGCACGGGCCGTTCTCCCAGTACGCCGACGCGTGGCGCCAAGGGCCCCCCTGATGGCCGGCTGAACCGAGCGGCATCGCCGGGCGCCCGGTACGCTGTTCGGGGCTTTCCGTGAACCAGCCTAGCAACCGACGGTAGGAAAGACGGTCGAGACATCCATCGAGCGCAACCTTCCTGGCTGATCCCCGTTGAACAATCAGGAGAGCAGAGAGAGATGGCCACGCGTGTTCTTGTGGTGGCACTGTTGGCGCCGATGCTCCTGCTGACAAAACCTGCACCGGCGGGAGCGCACGTCGGGGTAGGACTTGTCCTCGGCCTGCCATTGCGCGGGTCCGTCATCGACGCGATGAGTCCTGGGTACGGTCCTCCCGGGTACGCGCCTGCGGGGGTGTGAGGAGCACCGCCCCTCTCCGCACCACGTCGAGGTGATACCAACATCATGGCAAAGGAGATCGAAATGAAGTACCTCGCTACCATCCTACTGGTTGCTGCCTTCGCGGGAACCGCTTACGCTGACGGCGCCGCCACCTACGCCGCCAAGTGCAAGATGTGCCATGGCGCTGCCGGTGAGGGAACGAAGATGGCCCCCGCGCCAATCAAGGGCAAGGCCGAGGCAGACACGCTCAAGGCAATCAACGAGGGCAAAGGCAAGATGAAGGCCGTCAAGATCGGCGACGCCGCCGAGGTGGCGAAGTTCGTCGCCGGCCTCAAATAGCGCCGGTCGATCCCATTGCGGAAGGGCCGCGGTGCACGCGGCCCTCCGGGCCCTTCTTCAGCGGAAGCGCTGCAGCTGGAGATTGCGGGCGGCGTCGACGCGCGCGCCGATGTCGGCCGACGACTCGCCGGCGGTTTGGTCCGCCAACTCCTTGTAGCGTACCGCCAGAACCTCACCATCGGGGCTCCGCGCAGGGCGTTTCCCGATCCGACCTCCGCACACGAACTGGAGGTGCTGAGTCAACGTCCTGGACCAGGAGTTCTCAGTGTTAACCATGTTGCTGAAAGACTTCAGGGCAGCTCCCCATGCTCCGCGCGCCTGGCTCCATTTCTCAGGCTGTCTTTACCGTGTCGTCTATGCTTTACGGTGATCAGCACCATATCGGAGGAACGAATGCGATGAGCAGAATCCTTCGTGCAAACGGAATTTCGATCGCGGCATCCATCGGCGGCGCGCTGCTGGGTCTGCTGATCCTCTGGCCAGGTGCGGCTGCCGCGGCTACGCCGACGAGTGTCACCATCGCTGGCTCGCTGCAGAGCGCATTGGGCTGCCCCGGAGACTGGGACCCCACCTGCGTGACAACCGACCTGACCTACGATGCAAGTGACGACGTCTGGCAAGGGTCGTTTGGGAGCATTCCGGCCGGGAATTGGGAATACAAGGCGGCACTCGACCACAGCTGGAACGTCAACTACGGTCTGCACGCGATCGAGGGCGGGGCAAACATTCCCCTCAACTTGGCGTCGCCCACCTCCGTCAAGTTCTACTACGACGACAAGACCCACTGGGTCACTGACAATCATAACTCGGTAATCGCCACCGTTCCCGGAAGCTTCCAGAGTGCGTTGGGCTGCCCGGGAGACTGGGACCCCGGCTGCCTCAGGTCCTGGCTCGAGGATCCGTCCGGGAGCGGCACGTACGACTTCGCAACCTCAGCCCTGCCGACCGGCAACTACGAGTGCAAGGTCGCTATCAATGAGAGCTGGGATGAGAACTATGGGGCCGGCGGAGCACAGAACGGCGCGAACATTCCGTTTACAGTGCCCGTAACCGGGGCAACGGTCCATTTCTCCTACAACCCAAACACCCACATTTTGACGGTGACGGTCGAGGGAGTGCCGACGCCTACGGCAACCCCCACGCCAACGCCGACACCCACCCCCCTGGCGTTGGGCGACGCGTGCATCAGCGATACGCAGTGTGCCTCGACCTTCTGCGCCCCCGACGCGGTGTGTTGCAACGTGCCTTGCACGCAAGCGGGGCATTCTTGCGCGCTGCCCGGTAGCGTTGGCCTGTGCCGCGCGCAGACCGACCTGGCACCGGCGGCCTCGTGGCCGGGCCTCCTCGCCCTCGGGGTGGTGCTGGCGGTGCTTGGGGTGATCAGTCTCCGCTGGAGGCTCACCGCCTGCCGGTGAGTTGTCACAAGAGCGATTTGCGATCGTTCCGCGACCCGCAGTCTACCCACGCCCACGCTGAGGGCGGCAGATTGTGGCACGCGGACGCGTGTCGTGCCGGCACTGCCAGCATCTCCACTGTTCGCTCGGAGTCCATGATGATGCGGGCAACCTCTAGGATGCGGGTGTAGGTGCGGGCGCCACCAGCCTCTTTGCGAATTTCGGATCCGTCGGCACAGTGGGAATGTCCCACTCGTTACGCTTGATAAGGCCGTAGCGCGCGCGACAGAATGAAAAGTTGAGTGCAGTTTCCCCGACACCGCTTCGGGGAATGCGGATCTGCCAGACAACAGGTTGGTGCCATTGTTATCGCCCGCGTAGACGCCGGACGGCTTCGAGCCCCACAAGCGCCATCCCATTCAGTACCTTTCCGGATGCGACGTTCCGCCTAACGGCTCAAAAAGCGTCGGCTTGAGTGGGGGCTCAAGCCGACAGAGCTGAGCCTGAAAGTCGGGGTGACGAACGGCTTGAAGTCTCGCTGGGAGCGGGAATACCGTCGACGGCGGCGTAGTTCGCTGGAACGGGTGGCGGCAGCGTTGGAGGGGGGAAGGTGGAGTGTCTGCAGGTGAGAAGATAGGAACAAGGGGCACCCGGCAGAGCCGAACACGGTGACAGCTCGTTCCTTCTCTGCCCTGATATAGTGTCTGTCAACAGGCATGGTACCAAATATGGGGAATATGGCGCTGTCTCTGCGCTTTCTCTGGTGGCAAGATCGATGGTGGTGCCCTCAAGCGGTGGAAGCGTCGATCAAGACAAGGTAGGCGCCCCGCCCCTCAGACAGATCTACACAGTTGGCCGTGCGCCGCAATCCCCGCGCTAGGAGTCTGTCCGAGTAAGGCCCGCGCGAGTCGGGAAATTGAGGAAGGTGTGATAAACAGCCGTCGATGAGTCGACGTGCGCGGCCGTTACTGGGGACTATCCGCTGCATCACTTCCTATGAACCAAAAAAGGTGTCGTGCAAATTCTGAGAACCGCGGAGCAGAGTCGTGAGTGACGTATTCATCAGCTACACTAGCTCCGATCGGCAAACCGCGCAGAAATTTGCCGCCGCTCTGGAAACATATGGGTGGTCGGTGTGGTGGGACCGCGAAATCCCGGTTGGCAAGAACTTTGACCAGGTTATCGAAGAGGAATTGAGCGCTGCGCGGTGTGTGGTGGTGCTGTGGTCCAAGGAGTCAGTGCAATCCCGTTGGGTAAAAACAGAGGCGTCGGCGGCGGCTGATAGAGACCGTCTCGCTCCGGTACTGATTGATGAAACTGCAATCCCCTTGGAGTTTAGGCGAATTGAGACCGCCATGCTTCCGGAATGGGATGGAGACACAGCAAACCCGGACTTTCAAAAACTGGTTCAGGCGGTTAGAGATTTGGTTGGACGATCGGAGCCAGTCGGGCGCGTTGCAGCGCAGAAAACGCAAAATAAAAGTGGACTTGCAAGCACACGGCGGATTTCGCCTCGATCGCTAGGCGCCATCGCCGCGGTGCTGCTTATCGTGGGCGGCCTGGTACTTGCCAAAAAAGCTTTTCACACCACCCCACAGGAAACCACCTCACCCTCCTCCAACAGCAGACCCCAGAATCCCAATTCTTCGTCTCCCGTAAAACCAGGTGGTGCTTCTGCAGCTTCACCGAGCGCTTTCAACAATCGACAGATCGCGCCATCCAAAGCCACGTTCCCGATAAAAATCGGTGACAAAATCGACGACGGAGTCCCCGCCCCCGGCGCCGGCAGGATCGAAACACCCTATGCACAGGATATTTATTCTTTTGCGGCCACTGCGGGGCAACGGGTCTATTTTCGCATGCTGCGCCACAGTGACGGATTATCGTACATCAAATGGCGCGTAGCGGATGCCGATGGTACGGAAATCTTCAACACCTGCCTCGGGTGTAGTGAACCGGGCGTCCAAATCCTAACCAAAGGGGGAAACTACACGCTTACGGTGGGTTCCGACAATGATCCGGCCACGGGCACTTATCAACTGCAATTGTTCAACGTGCCAGCGCCGAATCGATTCTCGATACAGATCGGCGATACCATAAAGGAGAACAGCCCTGGTCCGGGAGCAGGCACCGTCGAAAGTCCCGGCGCCGAAAGCATTTACAGCTTTAGTGCTGCGCCTCGGCAAAACGTTTACTTTCGAATGATCGAGAACAGCAACGGGATGTCCTACATAAAATGGACGTTAGTTGACGACAACGGCATGGAAGTATTCAACACCTGCCTCGGATGCAGCGAGCCCGGCGTTCAAACACTAATCAAGGGTGGAGACTACACTTTGACGGTGGGCAACAAAACTGATCCTTCCACCGGCACCTACCGGCTGCAGCTTTTTGATGTTCCGCCTCCAAATCAGTTTTCGATCAAAATCGGTGATAAAATCGGCCCCGGAGTGCCAGGCCCAGGAGCAGGCGTTGTTGAGACGCCGGGCGCAGAGGATATTTATATATTTAGCGCCCCGCCGGGACAGATAGCATATTTCCGTCTTTTAAAACGCGACAAAGGAATGGACTATATAAAATGGCGCTTGGTGGACGCGAACAGCACGGAGATATTCAACACATGCCTCGGATGCAGCGAGCCAGGTGTCCAGACACTGGCCAAGGGTGGAGAATACACGCTGATTGTTGGCAACCGCACTGACCCGGCAACGGGGAATTACATTTTCGACACCGGCTCGCGCTAGGGCGCAATAGACCATAACATGACGACCCTCTTTGTCCTGCGCTTTCGCTTTATGCCTCAATTATACGCGCTGCACGGAGTGCTGCATAGATAGGTTGGCGCCCCTTGGCGCCGACAGCCATCAGCTCCCTCACGATGCGGTTCGCGTATTCGTATTGCAATGGTTCAACTCGTTCGGTACCGCGTCGCCGCGCACGTCCCAGATCTAGATTGACCAGTTGAAATGTAATAGCCGACCAGCTTCGGTCGAGCGTCTCGGAACCGACTTCGACTTCACGTACGTCAAACGTCGCCACATTCCGCTCACTCGCCTGAGCGCACCGAGGCGTCGTCCTGACTGTCAGCGTTCCAATCCTAATGGGTCTGCCGTTGGTGCAAGAACCAAACAACTGCGTGGGCTTCTCTTCTATCCAAAGATCGAACGGATCCAGCGGTCCTGTTCCCCATTCGCAGTGGCAGTGCACGCTGCCGCTTGCCATTTGCACGCACACGAATTCGCACGATTGCTCCACGAGATTATCGCCGTGGCCGACGATGAGCTGACCCAGCCCGCGGTAAGATGCGGCGCGTGTTCCTGGGAAGAGATCGTCGTCGGTCAGCTCGATTGGCAGCATCTTTCCTAAACTCAAAGTCGGGCGTGCCGGCAGGGGCTTGGCCTTGTATCGCGTCAACGGCAGGTACGTTCCATTTTGGCCACGATACGTTGAGTCTCGACCGAGACCGTCGTGACCCTAGCGAGTAGATCGATCACGTTCTTCCTGTAATCGGCGAAGCGGTAGGTGTTGAACTTCGCACGGATGGTCGGGTCCTTCGGCTTCTTTTCCTTGTATTGGTCGAGAATCCATTCCAGTGCGCAGCGATTCCCGAGCATATACTCCCACGCTTCCGGGGGGATACCGGCGAGTTTCGTTTCGGAGTCGATGAAAATGCGTCCGCTCTCCTTGTCCGCCTTGAGCAGCGCCTTCGGTGCGAGACCGGCCTTGCGCGCTTTGTCGTCGGGCACATCGGTGCGGAGCAGCTTCCAGGGCGCGACCTGCTCGAAACCGATGTGCAGGTCCATTAGTGCGTTGCCCCAATCGACCCACTGCCAGAAGTCTCCGTAGAACGGGATGCGTGGAAGTTCACGTTTGAGGTTCTGAGCGTACTTTTCGCGATAGCTCGGATCGTGCAGCACTCCGTACACGTAGTGGAAGATCGCTTCCTTCGTGATGGGTCGGTCCTTCTTGTCACGGCCGGGCTGGTAGCGCTTCCTGAACCGGTCGAAAGCCCAGTCGGTAATGTTGTCCGTGGTGCTCTCGCGCTCGATCACCCAACGCGGAAGGCATACGGCACCAGCTGCTGCTCCAACGTAGTGGAGATCCGGTAGCCGACCAACTGCGGACACAAGCCATGGTTTCATTGCGCTGGGGTCGGAGACCACGATGCACCGATTGGGCACCTCCTTGTCGATGGGGAAGATGCTGTCCTGTTGGTAGACCCGGTGTGTAATCACATGGTCGTAGTATGTCCACATTGAAACGAAGGGGCGGTAAGCCGCTTTCCGAATACGCTTCGAGTCGAATCGGAGAGCGGTGCCTCGCCGCAGGTATGCCTCTAATTCCGAGGTCGACTTGATGTCTCGGCTGACCCAAGCAGCCGTGTCGTCAGGACGGCCGGCCTTCTCCCATCGGGTGCGTTCGGACTCGTACCGCTCGATGAACAAGCTGACCTTGCGCGTAAGGCGAGTCTCATCAAGATCGTAGAGCCAGTCGTCGCGATTCGTTACAACACCGAGCGAGAAACGCTTGAAAATTGCGTTGTCGTGGGCGGTCCTCTTTGCAGCCTTGGTTTCCTTCGTTGCAACCGGCAGCAGCGACGCAGCCATCCGCAACCCCACCTCATGCCCCGCATCATCGCTTTCCTGGGCTATGCGCCGTGGACCGCTCCAGCGACATTCGGAGAGTGGCTGGTCATGGCCCGGCGGGCGAACGGGCTCTCGCGCGGGCGGCTGGCCAAGTACCTTCGGGTAGATCAGAGTACGGTGTTTCGGTGGGAGAGCGGCCGTTGTCGCCCCGGAGCGCTTCTGCTAGCGCGAGTGAAGGCGGTACTTCTGTCTAGCGGCTCTAGTGGTTCCTGTTACGAACTCGATGGCCGAACCCATTCCCGGCAACGCGATCAGAAAACCGCCGCCAACGCGGCGCCGCTGTCTTGAGGTTCACGCCGTCAACCCCGAAGATCGGCGCTCAAATTGACGATCAAGGACGCACTCGAACCAGAGTGTGGTTCTGGCAGAGATCGCGCGAATTTGCGCCTATTAACCGGCCGTGGCTCTGGGAAAGTAGGCCATGCTTGGGGGCCGTCAGGCACCACCCATCCGGACGTCGAACCATCCGGAAGCCGGTTGGTGGAATTCGCGCCTACACCGCCTCAGGGTACCCTTCGAAGGCGATGCATTTTTCAACTTCGGCGGCCCAGTTAAGCAAGCTGCAGCCCGGGGCGGTGTTGTAGCCCTCGCCGGGCATACGTGTGTCGCGGTTGACGGCCAGCGAGTTGAGCGGTGGCCAGCCATTTTGTTCGCACCACTCCGCGACCTCTCCGAGAAAAGGTGTTCCCTATTTTCGGGTGTTCAGAATGCCATAGGCGGTCCAGCCCATCCACTCCTCCCCTGTCCGCGGCTGGCGCGCTGGGAGCGCAGCGGGCTAACGCTGACGGAATTTGGGCGGCGGCGGGGGATGGCGCCGAGCAGCTTGGCCGCGACGGCGTGCTGGCTCTTGGGCAGCTTGTCCAGCACGTTGACGATCTTGTGATTCCAACACCGCTGTTCGGCGGCGTGGGGGTACACGTTACGCAACGCCCCCCAGATCCCCAGGTGCCCGTCGCCGATCACCAGCTTCGGACCGGGTTGTAAACATAAATCGCCGCGAGTATCGTAATTTTCCAGAGCGAAGAAAGGAGACCTAAAGCATGGCTGTCAAAAAGAGGCCAAAGCAAGGCGTTGACACGAAATACACATGGATACTGTCCCCTGAATACGGAATCCTTTGCTACCCATACGACAAGGCGGAGCAGACTCTGACAAACCTGTGGGAAGCGCAGGTATTGACCGCCTTTCATGACGCCGAATTGGCGAGGGCGACGAAGCAGATCAACGCGATCCTGAAGGCGGTTGAAAAAAAGAACAAAGACCGCGAGCGAAAACTCTCGTTCATCCTGTTCCAGAATCGTCATTTCCTCGTCTGGTCAGGGTATGGAGCTGTCGGGCCCCACGACGACGATGCGACCATCGTGAAAGCGCTGCGGCTTAAGGCAAAGTGAATCGCGTACGACATCAACAAACTGGGAAATAAACGCGCAAAAGGCGAAAGGAGAATCGAATATGCCCAAACCTAAACCCAAACCACCCGAGCCCAAATATTCATGGGTCAGAAAGGACAACAAGGTCAGTTGCTTCAAGGGAAGCGGTGGCCAGACTGTAATAAAACTGTGGGAAGCGGCAGAGCTATCGACCTTTCACGATGAAGACCTGGCACGGGCAACGAAGGAGATCAATGCCATCCTGAGCACGCTGGAAAAAAACAACAGGGATCCTTCGCGCGGTCCGTCGTTTATCGAATTCCAAAATCGGCATTTGCTTGTCTGGGCGTCATATGACGTCATCGGACCGGATGATGATGATGCAACCATCATCAAGGCACTGCGCCTCAAGACATAGCAACATCCAGCGGACGCACCCGTGCCCGAGCAGCAAATATTCTGTAGAAGAAAGGAGAATTGACGATGGCCGCCAAGGCGCGACGAATCCCCAAGAAGCCGCCCAAATATTCGTGGATCGAATCGGCTGATGGGGTCGTTTGTTACAGGAACCCATCGGGATTTCAGACTTTGACAGGCCTCTGGGAAGTGGGAGCGTTAACAGCCTTCCACGATTCCGAAATGGCCAAGGCAACCAAAGAGATCAACGCTATTCTGAGCCGGGTCGAACAAAGCAACCGGGACCCGAAGCGCAATCTCTCGTGGGTGCAGTTCCAAAATCGGAATTTCCTTGTCTGGGCCACATATGGCGTTGTTGGTGCCGATGATGATGAGGCGACCATCGTGAAGTCGCTTGGCCTCAAGGTAAGATAATCTTTCGATTAATGTAGGCCTCGTAGGCCAGGTGACAGAGCCTCCCGGTCACTTCGCGTTCGTTCGCAAGGTTGATGGATGGCCTGTGGTAGCTGTGGAAAAGCTCTGTGGGTTTTCCATGGAGCGGTGGGCGCGTTCTTGGCGTCCACGGACCTCCCTACTGAGCCGTGATAATACGGCTCCCGGGGTGGGTGGACATGGACGGGGCCTGAAGCAGCCAGACTTGAGCCGAGCGGCAGGGCTGACGAAAGACTTAGTGTCTCTCTACCGCCGGCCCGCGGCGCAAATCCCTGGAGGGTGTGGAGGTGGGGTGTTTGCGGGCGGGAAGTCGGTAGCTGAGTTCAGACGGCGAAGACGACCTGGGGAATAGCGTACGCTCCCAGCGCGCGCCAACGACTAGCAACCCCGCCAAATGTGCGGACCCAAGGCGCTGCCTTGCTAACCCTCGTCCGGAAGCCCGAAGTACGTCTGGAAGCGCTGGAACTTCGCGCGTTCGACCGCGACGATAGCTTCCGAACCCGTCTCGTAGTGGTGCTCCCCGAACTTGTCTTTCGGCTTGTTGGCGATGTACGCCTTCATGGCCCGCACGGCCTCGGGCCGCAGCGGAATGTCCAGGCCGTTGTAGAGTCGTATGAGCTCCGCATCCGGATCGGCAAAGAAGTCCCGGTAGCGCACTGGCTGCACATGGTGGCGGGGGATGGTACCGTCCTCGAGCCAGCCGATCATCCGCTCGAGGTTTGCGACCACCGGATCGACGCTGAGGAAGTGCCCGTAGGAGTCGCCCGAGAACGGGTCGTCGCTGCGCATCCAGAATAACGTCCCGCAGACGTCCACGACCGACGCTAGGGCTTTCACCGGATCGCGCAGCATGAGGACGATCTTGGCGTCGGGGTAGGTCTGGAACAGCGTCGGTAGGTAGGGGATGTGGGTCGGTCCCTTGAGCAGCCAGCGTTCGGGACGCCAGGTCGACTGCAACAGCTTCAGTATCCGCTTGTGCCAGTTGAAGGCATAGGAGATTCCGACTGTGGCGAGATAGTTTGAGTAAGTGGGCACCTGGAAGGAGGCGGAAAAGGCATCCGAGAGGAACGAGGAGTACATGAACTCGATGCATTCCACGGGGAGATCGCCACCCACCTTGTGCATGCCCGCCCACTCTGGCGTGATGCGGTCCTGGAACGTCGTCAGGGCATCGGCCCTGGCGATGCGCGGGTCGGGGGTTGGATCGCCGGGCGCCGGTGGCGGACAGGGGAATTTGGCTTCCCACATTCTGACCGTACGGAAACCTGGATCCGCTCCGAGGATCTCCTGCATGATCGTCGTGCCGGAGCGAGGGAGGCCGATGACGAAGACCGGCTCGCGGATTTCCTCGTCGTCCACCTCGGGGTGCCGTTTGTACCAGTCCGTCACGCGCAGACGACCTTCGAGGTGAATGAGCAGATCCGAGCGGGTGAAGATGCGACCGATGAAATTGAGGTCCGCCTCCTCCTCAAGCGACCGCAAGAGGATCCGAAACGGCTCACGCCACTCTTCATCCCCGAAGTCGTCGAGCCCGGTATTCCGCATCGCATGGCTCAGGAGCGAGTCCTCGTCGAGCGGCACGACGGCCTTCAAATCGAAGATGTGGCCCTCTTCATTGATGCGGCGGACCCAGTCGGGCCGCGGACGGGGTTGCCACCTGCTGCGTCTATCCATCGTGTTCTGGCTCATAGGCATCCTACTCGCGCGGTATTTCCGTGTGCCGCACAACCCGGCACACGGGGTCATAAGGTTCGGTGGTCCCCACCCAGCGGAGGATGATGCAGCCGCGGCTGTGGCCTGCGGTGTCGAGCCAGTTGGGCACCCGGGGATCGCGATGCGCAACCACCAGACGCACCGAGCCATCCGCGCGGGCGATGGCGGTGTGGTGGTTCACGTGAATCGTGTGCTGCCAGTAGTCCAACGACTCGAGCCAGTGGTTGCAAAGCTGGAGATTCCAGTACTCGCACCGTGGTGGCTCCAATTGGATCAGCAGCGCCTCGTCGCGCGCGAGCGCGTAGTAGCCCGCATAGTAGTGCGTGCGGGGATCCCCGCGGGCCCCGGCCGCGAGGTGCTCGTCGAGCACCCGAATCTGGTTGGGACGGGACGCAAACGTTTGCGACCACTGGAGGAACTGGGCGATGGCGCCCTCCACGTAGGCGCCCGCGCGTCCGATCAGTGCGGCGTAGCGCGCCGGGTCAAGCGGTCCGGACGTGCCGCCCGCATCGACCCGCTCGATGTGGAAGCTCGCCGGCTGCTGGTTGCGGCGGTCGAGCAGCAGCTGCCGGATCATGAGCTGCGAGGTCTCGGGCCGCATCGGCAACCAGTTGCCCGGCTTCTCCGCGCACGAGAGCAGGATTTCGAAGGCCCCCTCGGCGTCGGTCTCGAGGTTCCCGCCGGCAATGTAGCCGCTGCACTGCAAACCCTCAGGCGTGCCGATTTCCCCGTAGTACGTGCCGATGCCGAGATAGCTGGCGTCGCCGCGGCTGCCGCGCAGCCGGTACTCGAAGCGGCCGCTCAGGGGCGCCTTCGCGTAGACGTAGTCCGGGTTGTCGCCCCCGAGCTTGGGCAAGCCGGTCGTGACGACGGGCGCCGCCGGATCGCTCTCCTCGATGAAATTTTGGAGGGCGTGCCGCGCGATCCGTCCGACATAACGCAGCCCCTCCGCGCGCTCGAAGGCATCTTCGGGGGCGGCGCCGATAACGAGTCGGCCGGCGCGCTTGAGCCGCTCGCAGAACTCGTCCCAGACGCTGCCGTCCATCACACGTCGGATCGCGTCGTTCCCGTCCATGGCGTCTCCCTCATCCGGGAATCGCGCGCCGGGCACTGGTTCCGGACGAACGCTGTTGCCGATCGAGAACTGCTCACAGAGTCTGAATGGATCTCTTTGCTCATCCAATCACACGTGGTTCAGGATGCCGTAAAGTTGTACGTGAGCTGCAGGCCAAAGGTGCGTGGCTCGCCGTAATTGTTGCCCGCCCAGCCAAGTGAGCTGCCGAAGTCGATGCCGTAGACCCGATATTTCCGGTCGAACAGGTTGCGGCCAAATACTGCCAAGTCAACACTGCCCTTCTGCAACGGAACGCCAATGAGCTGCACGCGCCCATTGACCAGTGCGTAGTTACCTTGAGAGTCGTGACGGAAGTCTTTGGGCGCCAGCCACACGTTATCCTGCCAGTACGTGTCGATATGGGCCGAAAAGGTTCCGTGGTCGGTCGGAGGGGCGGTATAGCTCACTCCCACCGCAAAGGTATGATTGGGTGTGAGAAAGAATCTTCGCTGGTCCGCCACGTTGACCGTCTGTCCGAAAATCGGCTGGTTGTTGGCATCGTACGCTTGCTCGATGAACTCTGTGTATTTGGGAAGCGTGAGGCTGTAGTTCCCGGTCACTTCGATGCCGCGTAACGGGACGGCCGTGACCTCCACTTCCGACCCCCAAATCTCGGACTTGCCGGCATTTTCCAGCGAAGTTTGGACGCCAGTCAACGGACTGGATCGGAACACCGTGAGCTGCATGTCGGTGTAATCGCTGAAGAACCCATCGGCATTCACGCGCAGGCGGTTGTCGAACCACTGCGACTTGAAGCCGGCTTCATATGCCAGCAGCTTTTCGGGTTGCACCGGCGTGCTGGCCAAGGATGGAACGTTGGATCCGGCACTGAATGTGCCACCCTTGAAGCCGCGGCTTACGCGAAAGTAAGTCATCAGCTGTTCCGTCCACTGGTACGAGATGTCGCCCAAGGGCGAGATCGCATCGGATCCACCAAAGGCTTTCCCAGCGGCAATGTGAAAGTCCTCCAAGCCGGGGACGCCGAGGTTGCACACATTGCCCGCACCTTGAGCAAAGATGTTGAGGCAGTAAAACGTCCGCTCGAAGTGGACCTGTTCCTGCGTGTAGCGGATGCCGGCCGTGACGCTGAGCTTGTCGTTAAGGATCGGAGGCGTCCAGGTGATTTGCCCGTAGGGCGCGTACGATTCCGTCTTGATCTCGTTGACCGAGTAGAGGCTTACCGACCCCGCGAAGATCCATGTCGTATTCAATTGGGTCGCGCTCTCCCCATAATAGTAGGCGCCCAACACATAGTGGACGCGGGGCCCCGTGCCAATCCATTGGAGCTCCTCGCTCCAATGCTCGACGTCATCGTGAAGTCGGAATTGCGCCAGAGCCAGTGGGCTGCCGGAGAGGTCCTGATTCTGCTCCAGCGTCAACAGTCGATAGGATGAGATCGACTTCACGGTCACACTGCCGAGCGGTCCGACCTCGCCGAGGTCCCAGGCTCCGGTGAGAATGTGCATCCGGTGATTACCCACATCCTGCTGTGGTTGTCCGCAATGGTTCCCGTTCTGATCCGGCTGACAGAGGCTGCTGGTCGGAAGCGAATCAATCCGGTTGGGATGCAGATAGGGGTGAAGATCCAGCGGTCCGCCATCGACCGGAGAGCCCGGGTAGATATAACTTACCTGGAACAGCGTCGACGCGTTGTTGTACCGGTGGTACTCGCCGGTGTAATCCACGGTGATGTCCTTGATGGGCTGCCAGCGTATGCCTGTTATGGTGGTGACGCGGTTGAGGTTGCCATACTCGCTGCCGCCCGTTCCCGTATTGCGAAAGAAGCCGTCACGCAAACTGTAGGTCGCATTCTGTCTCAAGCTCACGGTGCCGATAGCGTCCGACTGCAAGAAGCCGTTCTTGCCGATCAGCGGGACGTTGAGGGTCACGTGCCCTTTGAAGGCATCGTAGTTCCCCACCTCGGTGCTGGCGATGATGGACCGCTCCTCGGTCGGCTTCCGAGTGACCATATTGACCGCGCCGCCGATGGTGTTGCGGCCATACAGGGTGCCTTGCGGCCCGCGCAAGACCTCGACCCGCTCCAGGTCTTCTAAGTCCAGGTTGGCGCCCATGACTTTGGAAATGTAGGCTCCGTCGACGTAGAGTCCGATTCCCGATTGATACGCAATCTCGTTGTCGTTCAGATTCACACCCCGCATGGCGATCGAGAAGCTCGAGTTGCTGCCACTAAACGTGGTGACATGCAGGTTCGGCACGGCCTCGGTCAGGTTGGCCACGTTTGTCACCCCCTTCTCTTGAAGCGAGGCGCCGGTGATTGCCGTGACCGAGATCGGGGTCTCTTGGATATTTTCTTCCCGCCTCTGCGCGGTGACGGTGATCTCTTCGATCTCTACCGCTCCCGCCGATGGCGCTTTCTTCCCTTTGGTCACTTGGGCCCAACCTCGCAGAGGAAGCACCACCCCAACAACCACGGCCAGCCCGATACCAATGCGCGTTGACTTCCTGACGCCTGCCATTGCATTCCCTCCTCTCCCGGAAACGAATCCAACGTGCTCGTGAACCCAGCAGCGCTCAAAACCATGTCCCGGCGCGGGCCGCAAACCTCAACACCGATGGGATGCTGATGGGCGTGGCCGTCGTAGGGTCCAAATGGTCCGCATCGGTCCGTCCTCCTTGTAAACGGCGACACTCTCCACTCGAACAACACGACTCATTCGATCAGACCAAATTTTCAGCCGGCTCTCCTTCCTTCCTTCGGTTAGTGGGAAGGTCAGCCCATTCCTGTGGTGTCGCTGATGTATAGCCCGCCGGTAGGTAGAGGCTGATCATGCACCTCCTGCGCGAAAAGAGTTTTGCGGTGACGTTAGGAAGAAAGGCTATCGGGCGGGAAAAACCCTGGCAAGCTAGGGATATCCCTAACGGGCGGAGGGCTGATGTCTGGAAGTCTCACCAGCTAAAGATGACTTCCTTGACCAGCTATGCCGGCGCGAATGGAGCGGAGACTCAAGGCGATAAACGGTAGGGAAGTGATTACCCCCGCGAGGGTGAGATCACCAGCCGACCCGTCTCCAGGCCCATGTTGGCTCCTGATCGTTGCTGTTGGGTGTCTATTTGAACGGTCTTGCCATGTGGCCAGCATTGGCACGCTGGGGGGACCTTGGAGCCGAATGTTCGGCACCGAGGCGAAGACCGGGCATTACCCCGCGCGGCTTTGTGCGCTATAGAACCCGCTCCGCTGCAAGGGATGTAGACTTCGAGTGGTTCGCTAGGGACGTGGTCAGGCGGACGGAGCCACCACTATGAGGAATCAATGGTACGCAGATCACCGGGACCTGGTGAAGTGGGGATCGTTGCTCCACCTCGCCGCGGTCTATCATCTACGTTCGATTCTCCAGATCGCGTTCCTCACGCCCGACAACAATCCCATCGTCATCCATTCGGAGCTCGGCGACATAGGGGTCGATCCGCGCGTCCTCTGTCATTTTCGGAACGTCCGTCGCATTTCCGAGCTTACCCATGACCACGGGCCGCGCATTCAGGTGTTCCCGGAACCGTTCACGGCGCACTCACGGCAGGAGTACCAGGATGCAGCCCTCGCGGCGGCTCACGCGGTTGCACGGCCAACTGCAATATTCCTCGACCCGGATACTGGCCTGGCAGAGAAGCCGTCTTCATCGAAGCATGTCACATCAAGGGAGGTTGCGGCGTTCTGGTCTGCACTCCAAGTCAGCGATTGGCTCGTCCTCTATCAACACGCGGCGCGGGAAACGGGGTGGCCGGAGGCTAGACGGGAATCTTTCGCGCACGCTGTGGGGGGGGCATCGGTCATTACGTTCCGGTCTTCAAATGGCGCACGCGATGTTGTGCTTTTTGCAGCAGTCCGGGGTGCGGCCTAGATCGGGGTCGTTGCCGTGACCGTCGTGTAATCGCTCAGAAGTCGCCAGATCCCCACGCACACTGACAAGCGCTGATCCCCCAGGAAGAGGGCGGAAATGGGGCTGGCGGGAGATGCGGAGGCACAACCGCGGTCCGTCCAGTCTGCGCATCGCCGGTGTTAACAGGCGCGCAGGGGTTTTTGCGCGGCGATCGCGGTCGGGAACGACCCGAGGTATCCACTCGGCTCCATTCGCCGCGCATTTCCGCCTCGACCGCCGCTTGCTTTGCAGGGACCGGGCACAGCCATCCCAAAGCCATAGCTGATGCCACAGGTAGTCGAGTTTTTGGGGTACGTGCCGTGGGCCGCTCCCGCCATCTTTGGAGAGTGGCTGGTCATGGCTCGGCGGGCGAACGGGCTCTCACGGAAGCGGCTGGCCAAGAGGCTCGAGGTTGACGAGAGTACGGTGTTCCGCTGGGAGCGTGGTTACGGTCGCCCTTGCTCGCGTCTGCTGGCGCGGGTGAAGGCGGTACTTCTCTCTGACGGTTTTGGCGGTTCTGGTTGCCAACGTGATGGTGAAAG
>JAGDMS010000433.1 GCA_017860575.1 Deltaproteobacteria bacterium
TCAGGATCCAGGTTTCCTTCGTCGTCATTTCCCTATCCTGGCAGGGATCGGATCCGGTGGTTTTTTTTGGGAACCCTCAAAGCGAACGGGTCGAGAACGGGTCGCAGTCCTTCGGGAGGCCCGAGTCCATGCCGCGCTTGAACCAGCGCACGCGCTGCTCCGATGAACCGTGGGTGAACGACTCGGGCACGACGCGGCCCTGGGTCTGCTTCTGCAGGCGGTCGTCTCCGATCGCCGTCGCGGCGTTGAGCGCTTCGGCGATGTCGCCAGACTCCAACTGATTCATGGCGCCCGCATGGTGTCCCCACACCCCCGCGTAGCAGTCGGCCTGCAACTCCCTGCGCACGGCAGTCCGATTGAATTCGACCTCGGAGACGCGCCCGCGCGCCGCTTCCATTTTCTGGAGCGTGCCGGTGAGCTTCTGCACGTGGTGGCCCACCTCGTGGGCGATCACGTAGGCCTGGGCGAAATCGCCCGGGGCGCGGAAGCGCGTTTGCAGGTCGCGGAAGAACGCAAGGTCGATGTAGAGCTTCTCGTCGTCGGGACAGTAGAAGGGGCCCATGGCCGATTGCCCCATGCCGCAGGTCGAGCGCACCTCCCCGTCATAGAGGACCAGCGTCGGGGGGCGGTACTGGCTGCTTTGCGACTCCGGCAAGAGCTTGCCCCAGACATTCTCGGTGCTGCCGAGGACCTTAGCGACGAACTGCCCCATCTCGTCCGCGGGGGCGCCCTTGGGCGCCTCTTCCGTTTCGCTCTGGGGGGCGGCCTGCTCGGCCACGTTCATCACAGTGCTGGGGTCGAAGCCGAGGAAGTAAGCGATGAGGGCAATCACGATTCCGCCGACGCCCAGCCCGCCTCCAACCACGCGCATTCCCCGTCGATCCTCGACGTTGCCGCTGGCCTGCTGTTTACCGAGTTGCATGGTCGCCCCCGCTTTTGCCGGTGTCTATGAATTGCGGAACGGGTGGGTTTGTCCGCTTCAGCGCAGCCCGAAAAACGACAGGAGAGCGACGACGATGACGACTACGCCAACGATATAGACGATGTTGTTCATAAGATGGCCCTTCGCGTGGGTTAATGGGTTAATAGGTTGATGGGTCGAATCGCGGGCTTGGAGCGATTTACCACCCAATAGTGGACACGGTACGCTCCTCGGGCCGGAGGTTCTGTATGCTAGCGCGCATAGTGTCGTGTCTTTTTAATGCACGACTTCACTCGAGTGCTTCAGCGCCCAGCCGACCGCAATGGGCCAGGTCGGGCGTTGGGTCATCGGACAGCTTGCCGGCGGCATCACGCAGCGCGCTGCGCAAACCTTCTTCCACCACGGGGTGATAGAACGGCATGCGCAGCAACTCCCGCACCGTGAGCCCCTGCTGGATCGCCAGGGCCAGTAAATGGGCCAGGTGCTCGCCGTGCGGGCAGCACAGTTCGGCGCCGAGCAGGTGGCCCCGCCGGGCGTCGGCGTAAAGCCGGATCAGGCCCCGGTCGGCGCCCTCCATCCGGAGCCGGCCCTGGCCTTTCAGGTCGACTTCGCCGACGACCGCTTGATCTTGATCCAACTCTTTGCAGCGTTGCCCCACCGTGGCGATGTTGGGATCGCAAAACACGATGCCCAGGGGAACGCGCCGGACGAAGCACTCGGACGTGTCGCGTAGCGCGTTGTAGCCGGCGATGTAACCCTCGTCGGCGGCCTCGTGTAGCAGCGGCCGCATCCCGTTGACGTCGCCGGCGATGGATATCTCAAAGCCCGGAATGCGCAGCGTACCCGGATCAAACGGCGGCAAGCCGCGTTCGTCGAGCGCGACCCCCATCTCCTTCAGTCCCAACCCGTCCAGGTTGTGGCGACGCCCCAGCGAAGCAATGACGGCGTCCACGACCACGCGGGTCGAGCCGGCGCTAATCTGGATTGCGCCATCACCCTCCCAGTTCAACTCGGCCGGTTGACCCAGATGCAGCGGGAATTCTCCGGACAGAATGTCGAAGGCACGCGCGCTGACCGCCGGGTCACTGAGACCGGCCACCCGTGCGGCGGCATCGAAGCCGGTCACGGCGATCCCCAATCGGGCGAGCGCCTGAGCCATCTCTACCCCCAGCGCGCCCAGTCCGACCACCGCGATACGGCCCGGCAGGGTCTCCTGCTCGAACAAGGTATCGCTGGTCAATACTCGCTCGCCCAACGCCTGCCAGGGTTGAGGAACGATCGGACGCGAGCCGGTAGCGATGATGATGTGCCGGGCGCGCAACTGTCGGTCGCCGACCTCCAGGGTATCGGGCTGGACGAACCGCGCCCGGCCCGCGATCACCCGCTCGCCCAGTTCTTCGGTGATCTTCAGCACGCCGCCGACATAGGCGTCGCGCAGCTTGCGCACATGGCGCAGCACGGCGGGCAGATCCGCTTTCAGCGATTCCGTCCCGGCAATCCCGGCGGCAGCCAGGAAGTTCCGCTGATGAAAGGTCTTGGCGATCGCGATCAGCGCCTTGGACGGCATGCAGCCGACCCGCGCGCAGGTGGTGCCGAACGGCCCGTCGTTGATCAGTACCAAGTTCTCGGTCGCGCGCCGCACCTCGCGCAGCGCCGCCAGTCCCGCAGTGCCCGCGCCAATGATCGCTACGTCAAATCTTTCGGAAGTTGTTTTCATCTTGAACGCTCTCGGGTCGCTCGCACGGAAGAGTGACAGGGTAGTCCTGAAATACGAATGACTTATTCGATGTAGCAGGACTACCCCTCATCAGCCGGATTGATGATCAAGGACTCACGGTCGTAATCAACACCCGCTGGGGTGACGGGCAGTGTGGGCTGTGGCCCAGGGCCGGCCGGGATCGGCAACGCGGCCATTCCATCGCAGGCGGCGAGCGCCAAAACGACCATGCCCATTCGCGGGGCGCTCGAGCGCGGTCGCACCCGCCCCGAGCACCAGAGAAAGAACGACCCGTTAAATCCGCCCCAGCAACAGCAGTACGATGATGATGACCACCACCAATCCCAACACGCCACTGGGCGCGTAGCCCCAGCTTCGGCTGTGCGGCCAGGTCGGAATGACGCCGATCAGTATCAGGATCAGCACGATCAACAGGATAGTTCCCAAGCTCATGGCCTTCTCCTCGACGTGATGAGTGAGTCGATTTATTTCGGTGGCGCTGAAGGCGCGGGCGGCGTCACGATCACCGTGGCGCCCTCGCCGGACTTGCCGGTTTCGCCCTTGTTGCCGGTATTGCCGGTGGCGCCCTTGCTGCCTGTATTGCCGGTAGCGCCTGGCGGGCCTGCGGGCCCGGGTACAGCGGCGGGCGTAGCGGGAACATTGACGACGGTGGGTCGGTCGCAAGCGGCCAAACTGAGCGTGGCGAGCAGCGCTAGCATCAACATCGAACGATTCATGGGGAATCCTTATGACAGTGGAAAAGCGTGGCGCGGATGACTGCGAGACGTCCGCGAACAAACCGGTATGACTCGGTATGTCGTACTCGGCCCGAACAGCATAGGCGCGTGCCAGGCACAGTTCAGTGCGCTGGCGAACACAGTGGCAAAACATCCATGATGTTGAGATGCCTGCGATCAGCCGTGCCGGC
>JAGDMS010000434.1 GCA_017860575.1 Deltaproteobacteria bacterium
CGGTTCGACTCGACGCCTCGACTGAAGGCCGTGATCGTCGGCCACCAGAGCTCGCGCACTCCAAAGAAGGCCGGCTCGTCCTGGGCATAAACGGCGGACGACGGATAGCAGCGGACGTGACGCAGCGCGCCAATGGCTATGCCAAGTTCGCGGTCAGTGTCCGACACCCAGCCCGTGCGATCGCGCGCCTCTATTAACTGAAGAACTTTAATGTTTACCGCCCGGTCATCGTCGTACCAGTGAGCATCCCCCACTGGATGCTCAGTCTGACGACGATCGGGACCTGAAAACACGACGTCTTCTTCCGTGATCAGGAACTTCAGATTTGGCAGGTCGATAAACAGCGGTTCATCCGGAGCGATGTCAGCTACGTAGACGGGCTCGCTGGCCAAAGCCAGCGCATCCTCGACGTTGTCCATCCAGACCTCTGCAACGCCTTCAAAACGAGGCGGTCCAGATTCCAACTCGTCGCACGGGATATGGTGGCTTTGGGCGTACCGACGGATTGTGCTGATCCGTCTCGCCAGCGTCCCGTGCGGATGGCGCCAGTGATCATGAAATTCCTGCGCACTGATATCCTTCTTGCGGGGAATCGCCGCGAACAATTTAACCTTCGGCATGGAGCGCTCGCCTCCTATCAGAAACGCTTTGACACTTCCAAGCCGTATGTTTGCGGGTTCCCCTGAAAATTGACCGTGAAGTTGGCCAGGATCGGCACGATCATTTTGTTGTAGCGCTCATCAGTCAGGTTGTCCCCCCACAAAGTCACTGTCCATCCGTCTTCAGTTGCCAATGAAAGCCTCGCTTTCAGCAGATCGAGCGGATCTCGGCGCGTTCCAGGCGTATTGGCCACGTCCCACCAGATCGCACCGTACCGGTTCCATTCAATTCGCGGCGTCAGCGTGAACCGATCTCCGATCCGGATGTAATTTGTCGCACCAAGATTGATCGTGTATTCAAAAGACCCTGGGGCGACGTTGCCAACGTAGGCCGGGTTTGCCTCGAATTTCGTGATCTCAGCGTCGGTCTTTCCATAGCCACCGAACAATTGAATGTCGTACGGCAACATCGCGTTGAAGTCGATATCGAAACCCTTGCTGTTCACCTCATCGATACTTATGGTCGTCTGCAACCCGACACTCGGCACGAACTGGTACTGCTGGGCACCGGAGATGTCCGTATCGAAGTAGGCGGCATTCAGCTCGAGCCGGCCATCGAGGAGCCTGAGCTTCGCGCCGACCTCATACGAGGTCGACACCTCCTTGTCGTAAGCGTCTTCGACGTAGACGGAATCCGGCGACTGTCCGTTGGCAACGGCCGCATCGATGATGGCCTCTCGCCCGCCAATCGGGTTGAATCCGCCCGCTTTGAAGCCTTCGCCATAGCTCGCGTACGTGGAGACATTGTCTGCAATGTCCCATGAAAGTATGACCTTCGGCTCGAACTGCTCGAACGTGCTTTCGTCATTGCAGTCCTCAAGCGCTCGACCAGTAAGCTGCACGCACAAGTTGTAGCTTTGGCCCGTGACCGGGTTGATCGTGTCTGGCGCCACCTCCGCCACAGAACGCTTCTCGTGGTCATACCGCCCTGCGACGTTAAGGTGCAGTTCGGGCAGGATGTCGTACTGAACACTACCGAAGACCGCGTAGTTCTGCGTTTCGTAGTCCTGATGACCGAAGGAGGCCGTTGGCTGCGGCTCGTCTGGCCCGTCAATCTCGTTTCGAGTCGCGGGGACCGTTCCGAGAGTATCGACGTTGAACTCGTTGTACTGGTCGCGGAGATAGCGCAGGCCGTATAAGCCAACCTGCCAGCGTAAGCGAACGTCATCTGGCGAAGTTAGGCGGAATTCCTGCGATAGGCTCCGATCCAAGTATGTATAGCCCGAGACCACAGCGCCCGGAGCGCCCGTATCCGGAATATACGGAGGGGTATCACCGCCCCAGAAGGTGTCGAGATCCATGCCAGCGGTTATCGAAGTAAACGTCGCGAAACCCAGGTCGTAGTCGACCTTCGCAGTCAAATCGTAATAGGTCTCGTCGAAAAGGCCTGTCACGTTCGTGACAAACGGAATGTCCGTGAAGTTTGCATCGAGTTCCGTCGCTGGGTAGTTACCAATCGGCAGTCCAACAAACTGTGCTTGCGCCGCCGAGAGGGAGCCGCCATGCGTGGTGGAAAGCCCGAGCTTCAAATCGACTGAAAGCTTGTCGCTGGGCGAATAGAGCAGCCGAAAGCGTCCTTGTGAGGGTGTGGTCCGTGCGACCTTTTCTCCGGAAACCTTATCGGTGAACGGCCCATCGGTGTCGCGAAGTGCGACAGCGGCCCGGAACTTCCAGTTCTCTGATATCGGACCACCGACCGATGCCGCGATTCGGGTGGAGCGGAAATTGCCGTAGCCCGCGGTCACGGAACCTTCCAGTTCGTCAGTGGGCGCCTTGGTGTTGATGACGATGGCCCCCGCTGCCGCATTGCGACCGTAGAGCGCGCTCTGCGGCCCCTTGAGCACTTCGATCTGCTCGACGTCGAACAGATCTTGGTTGAAATCCCGCATGCTGGTGAGCGTCACTCCGTCGACGACGATTGCGACGTTCGGATCTGAATTTCGACTTGAGGTCTGGCCTCGGATGTTGATGAACGTCTCGCCGGTGTGATCTTCCTGGAGCGTGATATTGGGAATGCTCATCAGGAAATCCGACGACCGCACAACTCCCATGGCCGCGATGTCCGAGGCCGTCAGCACATTGATGGTCATCGGAACGTCCTGAAGGCTCTCGCTTCGCTTCGTAGCCGTGACAACGATCTCCTCCAGGCCGGTACCGCCGCTCGCCTGCGACCACGCCGCTGCTGGTGTTCCCAAGGCTGCGGCAATCGACAACTTCAGTATGAGATTTCGGACATACGATTGCCTGACGAAAGCGACTCCGATCGATTCATTCGTGCTTCCCACAGCGCCCCCCCTGTAAATTGTTTGTGACAAGTAGGTCATCCTGAAACCCTTAGCAGATCCGTCCTGCAGCCAACCTGCGCTTGGCCGGAACCAATTGACCCGCACCGGACGGCCGTGCCGTTTTACCGCCCACGCGCAAAGCTTTCGTCAGTAAAGTGACTTCCTCCGAGTCGTGCTTCGATTGGGCTGGTCGGCTCATACAGATGCGGTCACTCGTTACGTGTCTGCGCCCGCTCGTGGTGCTGAGGCCAGTGCCGCAATTGGCAACATGAAGGCCACGCCCGGACGTCGGGAAGGGTTGCCTAGTCTGGTAGCTGTGTCACCTGCCCGACCGGCGGACGATGCCACCAGCGTATCTATTTCGCGCATGTACTCATCCCCGTGTCCGAGTCGGACCATTTTCGCTGCCAGGCAGTCGCGTGAAATCCAAGCCACGGGCTTGGTTGACCCTCCACCGGGCGTGACACCAATGCGACACCGGAACGTTCGGCCGGATTGGACTTGCCGAGGACCGCCGCACGGTCCTGTGGAGCAAATGCAGCCTGCTCGACGCCTTACAACAAGAATCCTGAATTTCATTCAAAGTGGTCAGAGCATATACAGCTTCCCGAAGCTCGGCAAC
>JAGDMS010000435.1 GCA_017860575.1 Deltaproteobacteria bacterium
CGTAGCGCAGGTTGTTTCCGAGAGCGGCTTTGACTTCCCAGGTCAGGCCGGTGATGTTGTCCTTGGTGCATGCCCAGTCGGTGGAACCTTCTCCCAGGGTGGCGTCGGCAGCGAGCGTGGCGCCGTTGTTGGCGATCTTGGTGTAGTCGAAGCCCTTGGCGCCCGCGCCGGTCTTGGTCAACACGCCGGCAGCCGCTGCCGGATCGCGCCCGTAGCGGCAGTCCTGTCGTGGATGGCTGCCGGCGTCGTTGGCGATGCTCGCCGCATCGGCTCCGGCGTCGTTGTAACAGGTGTCCTGGCCCGTATCCGGCAGCCCCGCGGCGTGGACGGAGATGGCGGCGACCAGCAATGGAAGCAGAAGGGTTCGCGGGAAACGGGTCATCGTGATCGCTCCGTTGATTGTGAGAGGGGCGTGATGTGCCTTTGTGGACGGTGTTCACCCGCAGCATCAGCAGCGCGGTTCCTGCGCGCCGGATGGATCCTGGTCAACACGCAAACCATGGGCGATCCCAGGCGTGTCCGGCTGCCGCGTGCCAAGCAGCGCGAGCAGCGACGGTCACCCCCGAGCTGTTACCAATGGAAAAGCTGCGGGAGACGACGCGTGGCGCCACTTCGCGGGTTGCTGTTCCTGGCAGGAGCCTCTGCATTTCTAACGCGGGCCCTGGCTGGGCGCAACGCAGCTCTGTGTCCGGATACGGCGCGGTCCCGGCCCTTCCCCGGCGCACGTCATGTGATCTGTACGCCTCTGGTATTGCGAACACAACGCCCCGCGATTGATCTGCATCAAGCTTTCGCCTTTGCGCAACTTGTCTGCAAGTCATGGCGCCGCGCCACGCGTGTCAGGGCCGCGCCGGCGCGGCTTGCAGGCAATGCATATCGCAGATGCGCGGGCACCCGCTTCTTTGGCGTCGCGGAGTGACCGGTAGGAGGAAAATGCTCGACCGCCTCGTCGACCGTTTGCGGTCGGTCGCCACCGCCCTCCAAATGCCTCGAAGGCAGCCGGTCCCCTTTGCCTCCTACGGCATCAAGCTCTGGATGTAGCCTTCGATGTCCGTGTCCGTCTTGCGTGTTGCCAGCGGATCAATCGCTCCGGCTATGAGAGCGTCGCCGCGAAGTCCGAACAGGTAGCGCACGATCAGCAATCCGTCCGTCAGCGCGTCGGCCGTGCCGCTGCCGTCAACGTCAAGCACCGTGCGCATGCCGTCGAGGTAGGCCTTAATCGCCGTGGGGTCCGAGCGGGTCGCCGTAGCGCCCAGCGCGCCGGTCGTCAGCGGAGTTCCCGTCAGGCCGAACAGATATCGAATGACCAACACGCCGTCGGAGAGCGCTTCGTACTTCGTATTGCTGAGACTTGCATCGACATCGAGCACCGGTGGCGCCGCAGTGCAACTGCCATACCAGGGCGTCACGCCGGTTGCGATATCCCACGCAGCATCGGGCGTGGGGTTCAGAAAATTGGGGCAGAGGGCGGACCCACCCGCCGACAACGCGCTCGGAGACGGAACGGGCGGCATATTGCCTGTCAACCGGTTGTCGCCGACCGTGAATCCCGTCAGTTTCGTCAGGCCATCGAGCGCGGGAATTGACCCCGTCAGCTGATTGCCAAAGACATAGAAGCTGGTCAAATTCGTCAGACCAGTGAGCGAAGGAATCGACCCGGTCAGCTTGTTACCGCCGACCGAGAAATGTGCCAACTTCGTCAGACCGGCAAGCGCGGGAATCGAGCCGGTCAGCTGGTTGGCACCAGCAGAGAACAACGTCAACTTCGTCAGGCCGGTGAGCGAGGGGATGGGGCCGGTCAGCTGGTTGGCACCAACAAGGAACCCCTGCAGGTTCGACAGGCCCGTGAGCGAGGGGATCAGGCCGGTCAGCTGGTTGCTCTCGACATTGAAGATCTGCAACTTTGTCAGCCCGGTGAGCGCGGGAATCGCGCCGGTCAGGTGATTGCTCCAGACGAACAAAAAAGCCAGCTTCGTCAAATTGTTGAGGTCGTTGGGTAGGGTGCCCGTAAGATTGTTGTTTGAGAGATTGATTGACGTGACCGTCGTTTGACCCGCATCGCAGGTGACTCCGTACCATGTGCATTCAGTGCCGACCACGCCGTTCCAGTTGCCATGGTTGGTCCAGGACGCGCCGTTGGTCGATTCGTAAAGATTGGTCAGCACCGCACGCTCGGCGGCGGGAAGGGCCGCCAACCCTACGATCACGGTTACCGTTGCCACGTTGGATGAGCCGCCATTCGCGCCACGGACAACGTATTGATTCGACGCGGACCCATTGAAACCGTCCGCAGGTACAAACGTGACGGCGCTGCCCACGACACTCCACGTGCCTTGGGCGGTGTCCACTGATTGATCGATTGCCACTGTCGAGGGAACGAGATCGATTCGCGATGCAACTTTGATCGATGGATCACCGTAATCATTGGCAAGCACGTCGATCGCAACCGGCGCTCCCGGCACCGTGTGGGCAACGTCGTTTCGCACGAATGGAACCCCAATGTATAGCGTCACGAGGCCGATGTCCTGATAGCCCGCCGTGTCGCGAATGAGGTATGTCTTGGCGCAGGTTCCAGTGTAAGTGCTGCCTGCGGGCACCGTGCCCGTCAGCAATGGTGTAGCGGCATTCCAGTTGTATGAGACACCCGCGCACGCGCTGGTCCCCGAAAACGTGAAGCTTTGCTGGATTCCCGCGGTGGTGCGGTCGAGGTCGAGCGTCGTCGGGGCCCAGTTTGCCCCGGTGGACGGGCTGCCGAGAGGTACGAGGGAAAGCGGGCGGGTCTGGCCCGGGAGAAACCAGTCGACGACCTCCTGCATCGCCATGCCTGGAACGGCGACGAACGCCGCCCCGACCGTAGCCCCGCCCAGAACGGCGGAGCGAATCGATTGCGTAACTTCGTCCACTTGCATGTACAGCACAGGCACCGTCAATCCGGTGGCGTTGCCGTGCAATATCCTCGTGCGCCAGGAGCCGTTCGCAAAGCCAAACACTACCGCAACTACGCCATCTGCCTGCAGCTCACGCACGATATCGTCGTAGTACGTACAACTGGAGGGGTAGCTACCCGTGAGTAAGGCGACCTTGCCTGCACCCGAACCAGCGACAGGTTTCGTGAGGGTGTGAGCGGTACAGTCGACTCCGTCGTAGACGAAGAAATTCCCTTGTACGATGGGCGTCGTCCAGCTGACATTGCTGGGTGCTGTGTCGTATGTCACGGCTGCGTACGACCCGTCGCTGCCCGGTGTTCCAGTGACAATCAGCTGAGCCGTCTGCGCGATAGCCGGAGATGCAACGAATATCGCCGACGCCATCGATAATCCGACGCTGGCCTTCATCGCGCAGCCGGCAAAATGACACTTCATTATTCCCCCTCTGCTGCAGACCCGCGCCGGATCGTGCGCGCGGGTCTCCTCCCACGGCGATTCTCACACGCACTCGAAATGTCGTCCAACTGCGAGCTGGTCACCAACATGAAGACCGCGAAGGCGCTCGGTCTCACGATCCCGCAGCCGCTGCTGCCGCGCGTAGATTTCGGTGGGCATCGAAATAGCTGACACA
>JAGDMS010000436.1 GCA_017860575.1 Deltaproteobacteria bacterium
CGTCGAACACCCTCGGCAGCGCCGATGGTGAAGTCGCCGTAAGGACCCTTGGCCCAGACCCGATCGCCGGGCTGCAGGCCGTCCAGGATGCGGCTTGTGTAGCCACCCTGACGACTGATGGTCAGTTCCACCGTGAGGCGGTCCGCCACGCCATTTGCCACCGAGAAGACACGACTCTCGGGCCAGAAGCCGGCCGGCTCGTACGGATCGACGGTCAGGTGGATGAACTGGCCTGGCGCGAAGGCGGGCAACCGCTTGTCCGATCGTAGCCAGAACGTGACAACGTCCGGGGTATGTCGCGTCAGTCGCTCGACCGTTGCGTGGAAGCGAACCGGCTGCGCCATGCCAGGCTCGCTACCGGTCCAGTGCCTGGACGAAAGTCGCCAGAACGTGCTCGATCATAGCCGGGGTCAGCCCAGGATAGACACCTATGAAGAACGTGTTGTTGGTGATCAGGTCGGTGTTGGTCAACTTACCAACCACGCGATGATCGATGTCCTGATATGCCGGGTGGCGCAGGAGATTGCCGCAAAAAAGATTGCGAGTCTCGATACGAGCGGCCTCCAGCGCGCTGACGATCCGCGGGCGGGTGAGATTCGAATCCGGGCGGATAGTGATGACGTAGCCAAACCACGAAGACTCGGAACTCGCCGGCTCCGCATGCAGGATGAGCCGGTCGGCGAAACGCTCGAGCCCGCGCGCGAGCGCCTCGTGGTTGCTACGGCGCGCCGTGATGAAGCCGGGCAGCTTGCGCAACTGGGCACACCCCACGGCGGCCTGCATGTCCGTGATCTTCAGGTTGTAGCCGATATGGCTGTAGACGTACTTGTGGTCGTAGCCGTACGGCAGCGTGCCGAACTGTTGGGTGAACCGCTTGCCGCACGTGTTGTTCTCGCCCCCGGCGCAATAGCAGTCGCGTCCCCAGTCGCGGAAGCTGCGAGCAATGCGGGCAAGCTGATCGTCACTGGTAATGACCGCGCCGCCCTCGCCCATCGTGATGTGGTGCGCCGGATAGAAGCTGAGCGTGCCGAAGTCGCCGAACGTTCCCGTGTTCTGTCCATCGTAACGCGAGCCCAGCGCATCGCAATTGTCCTCGATCAGCCAGAGCCCGTGGCGATCACACAACTCGCGCAATTCGCGCAGCTCGAACGGCACGCCCATCGTGTGCGCCATCATGACGGCTTTCGTCTGGGGGCCGATGGCGGCCTCGATGGACGCAAGCGTCGGTGTGTAGGTGCCAAGCTCGACATCCACGAACACGGGCACCGCCCGGTTCTGGATGATGGGGTTGACCGTGGTCGGAAATCCGGCGGCAACGGTGATCACCTCGTCGCCCGGCTTGATGCGTCGATCCTTGAGCGTCGGGCTCGTCAACGCCGAGAGAGCCACAAGGTTAGCCGAGGAACCGGAATTGACCGTCAGCACGGTCTCGGCCCCGAGGAATTCGGCGAGGCCCGACTCGAACTCCTCGGTAAAGCGCCCAGCCGTGAGCCAGCAGTCGAGCGATGCCTCGACCATGGTCTGGATTTCATCTGCGTCGTGAACGCGCCCTGCGAAGTGTACGTAATCGACGCCCGGCCGGAAGGGTTGCTTCTCAGCCAGCGCCGCCTGGTGAAACTCCGCCACGCGCCCGCGGATTTCCTGCCGGATTGCGTTCTTGTCATTCATCGACGATTCACCCTTGCAGTCGGAAAATCCGGCTCGCCTGCCAATTCCGGCATGAAACGGGACGTCATTGGGGCCACTGCGGGGTGGCCTCAAAATCAGCGATGTCCGCCTGACACAGCGCCCTGGCAGATTCGCCCGCCGACTGGCGCCGGTACCAGTCGAGTGTGTGGCGGATCGAGTTGTCCAGCGTCCATCGAGGATTGAATCCGACGGCGCTGCGGGCCTTGGCGATATCGAGCGCGAGCAAGCCCGCCTCGTGGGGGCCGTCCGTGCCATCTCCCCACGATATCTCGCCCTTGCCATAGGCGCTTCGCGCGCGCGTGATGACCTCGCGTACTGTGGAAGACTCTTCGGTGTGAGGACCAAAGTTGTAAGGACCAGCAAGCGCCGGGTCCTGCCACAGACATTGCGCCAGCCTCAGATATCCCCACAGGGGTTCGAGCACGTGCTGCCACGGGCGCACGGCCGCAGGGTGCCGGACGAACAGGGCCGCGCCCCCTTCCCAAGCCCGGATCGCGTCCGGAATGAGACGATCGGCCGACCAGTCGCCGCCGCCAATGACGTTTCCGGCACGAGCCGTGGCGACCGCCACGCCCTTGGCCGCGAGGAAAGAGTCGCGATAGCTGGCCACCACCAGTTCCGCGGCTGCCTTGCTGGCACTGTATGGATCGTGACCGCCCAACGCGTCGTCCTCCCGATACGGGCGGGAGTGCTCTCGGTTCTGGTAAACCTTGTCGGTGGTAATGACCACGACGACGCGGGGCCCGGTCAAGTGCCGCAATGCGTCAAGCAGGATGGCGGTTCCCTGGATGTTCGTTGAAAGGGTTTCGAGTGGCTCTTTGTAGCTGGCACGAACCAGCGGCTGGGCGGCAAGGTGAAATACGATTTCGGGATTCGCGTTGCGGGTGGCCTTGGCCATTCCGGCAGCATCGCGGACGTCGAGAAGGTTACTGTCCGTAACCTCATCGATGCCTGCCAGATCAAACAGGTTCGGCTCTGTGATCGGCGGCAACGCGATTCCCGTCACTCTTGCCCCGAGGCTTTCGAGCCAGAGCGCTAGCCAACTGCCTTTGAACCCGGTGTGCCCGGTAAGCAAAACGCGCTTGTCACGCCAGAACGATTGGTCCGCATCACCGCGCATCAGACCCAGACCTTCCAGGGGGCCTTTCCCGTTCCCCACAAGGCCTCAAGCTGATTCTTCTCACGCAGCGTGTCCATGGGTTGCCAGAACCCACCGTGCTCGTAGGCCATTAGTTCTCCCATCGACGCCAGCCTTGGCAGGGGGTCGCCCTCCCACGCCGTGTCGTCACCCGCGATCAGGTCTAGACACCTGGGCGAGAGCACGAAGAATCCGCCATTGATCAGTCCACCATCACCCCGAGGTTTCTCGGCGAACCCTGTGACGCATTGTCCCGACTTATCGATGGCACCGTAGCGACCCGGCGGACTCACCGCCGTGATCGTCGCCAACCTACCGTGACTTTCGTGGAATCCGATTAACCCTTTGATGTCGACATTGCTCAAGCCGTCGCCGTACGTAAAACAGAACGACGGCTCGTCTCGGACGAAACGGGCAACCCGCTTGAGACGACCGCCGGTCTGAGTGTTGTCACCGGTGTCCGCCAATGTGACTCGCCACGGCTCAGCCTTGTGCTCGTGGACCTCCATCGCATTCGTGCTCATGTCGAAGGTCACGTCCGACATGTGCAGGAAGTAGTTGGCAAAGTACTCCTTGATCAGGTAGCCCTTGTAACCGCAGCAAATGACAAACTCGTTCACACCATGAGCGGAGTAAAGCTTCATGATGTGCCATAGCATCGGTCGTCCGCCGATCTCGATCATCGGCTTAGGCTTGAGATGCGTCTCCTCGGAGATCCGCGTACCCA
>JAGDMS010000437.1 GCA_017860575.1 Deltaproteobacteria bacterium
ACGGCGGCCAATGCGCAAGCGCTCAAACACAATCGAGCCAACGCCTGCTTCACTTTCAATCTCCTCGCTTGCTGACCAGCGCATTGCTGGTCGAACGAATTGCTCGCTACTTCATCGCGACTGCCTCCGGGTGTCAACGCAGAAGCAATGTTTTCCATCTTTCGTGGACCGCGGCTGAGCGAGCCGACTTATACGAGCAACGACCGGAATTCGCCCGCAGCGCGAACGGCCGCTCCCGCGCGTGACTACCACGCCAGCATCAGCCAGCGCCGGCCAACGTCGGGCCCGGCGACCGCCGCGCGACCTTCTGAAGTTACTCTGGCTGGACTTGGCTGATGCGGCCTCAGCCTGGCGGGATATTGGAGCGGGTGATGGGAATCGAACCCACGTTAGTAGCTTGGGAATCGTGGTCAAGCAACCGACGGCAACGCGCGACAATTAACAAATCAAGCACTTATGCATTCGATGACGTTGTCGTTTGTTGTCGAATATGGTGGCGAATTGCAGGAGACTGTCCCACTAGTGTCCCAAGCCGATTCCTCAACTCCCCCAGACAGTCTTGACACCTCTGCGGCAAGGATTGAGGGCACCAACCGTGACATCGAGGAGGTCAATCACGTACCACCGAGCGACGCATGACAGCGCCGCAAAATTCGCACCGTTGCTTCGATGATCGGCCTCGAGCCTGTTCCTTAGCAGAGCCGTGCCCAGATAGTTTCGGAAGGACTCATCATCGAGCACTGCGCGGCTCGATGCGCTAGCCCGAACGCGCGACACTTCTCGAAACCGGCGACGGCGGCCTAGAGATAGTTGAGCCAAGACAGGCCGATGGGCTACCTGGCCTCCAGATCGGCGCCGACGCAGAAAATACCTTAGCAAGCACGAATTCTACGTAGAGGCCCGGATGCAGCGACTCTTGTCTCAAGGTGACCATTTGGTTCGACCTGACTGCCAAGGTTACTTCACAGGGACATGGATATGGACTGCGCACAGAACCAACAGACCGGCGCATCAACCGCAAGGACAAATGGACCGCATCGGATTGCCTATTTCGGCGCACTGCTGGCCTGCAGCCTCATTCTCGGCGGCTGCGTCACTCCGGTTCCAATTGCCGAACAGAGCATCAACCCGTCATATATGGCTGGACACCCAGTGCTGGTGTCCGTCGTTGACGAGAGAGAGGAAGTTCGCGAAGGAAAGCCGGCCAACTACATAGGCCGTATGCACCTGGCGTTTGGCATCCCAGCGGACATGTCTGTTTATCCGATCGTGACAGAAGAAAAGAGCAACAAGGACCAGACCCTTGCTGCAGCGCTTGAGGAGCGCATTGTCAACGGATTTCGTGCCCGCGGGTGGACAGCAGTCGGGGCCGGCCTCGCATCGAGCCCATCGGCGGACCAACTGGCAACGATAATCAAGAACGGAGGGGCCAAGCGGTTCCTTCTATTGACGCTCGACCGTTGGTTTGTCAGCGTCAATACCAATTGGGTGACAGCATTCAATTTCGACTGGGGTGTCCGAATCCAGGTCGTTGATGACAGCGGCACATCTCTGGTTGATTTCAGAGAGTCCGGTCGGGACGTGGTGGATGCCGAGTACAACCAGTCATATGGAAATCACATCCGGATTGCCTACAAGAACCGACTGACGAAATTGCTAGAAGACGCTCGCGTTCGTGATGCACTCACCGACGCTAGCCGAGGAGCTTCAGATTGATGAAGTCAGCGGGGACATGTGTTCTTCCGAACTGCTGGCGCACAACCGAAGTCTTGTGAATTGCACGGCGTGCTTGCGATAGAAGCAAATATACGACCTGAACTGCCAACTTCGGAACCAGTGGCCCAGTTTGCTGGCAAGGACAAAATGATCATGTCCTGTCCGTATCACGTGGGCCGTAGCATTGCCCGGTCGCTGGAGTGACGGGGGCCTTCTCCTGGCCCGCCGACGCTTCGCTGGCGTGAGGCCATCTGGCGGCAACCGACGCCAGCAACGACTCGCCAGCTGATACGTCCATTAGTCCTTCTCTACAACGCTGACTGAGGATTCCTTAAGAATCCACGCAATACCCAAACCTGCTGCGAAGTACTCCTCGCGCATAACTAGCGGACTGTCTGCGAATACGGCGCCACCGAGATTGTCCCAACGTGCAAATGCACCCAACCATAATCTCGAAAAGCGCTTCGACAGACTCACAATGAATTGGCTCCCCGAATAGCCCGCCTTGGCATCGAAGGCCGGGCGGTCGGGTGTCGCGTACCGCGGGTTCACGGAATAAAAGTAATCGTGCCTGCGCTCGGTGCCAAATATCGGTCCAGCAAGGAGCCCCAGATCCCAGCCTGTGAGCCCAGCGACGTCGGTGACGTCGAGCGCGATCCTCGGCGACGTCTCCCAACCGACGTTCTCCATGCCGCCCAGCACTGTGACCGCCACGCGCACTGGCAGACGCACGTCCAAACTGAGCCGCCTGTCGTCGGCGCGCCAGATGTTGAAATTGAGCGAGGGCCCAAACTCCACGGTCGGCTGCAGATCAGGCATGCCTTGTCGGGCGCGATTATCGTCGCTATTCACCGGCACCGAGGCGCCCAGACTGACGTTGAGCTCAACCCTCTCGCTGTCGAACAAGGCGCCCCGTACGCCCTCTTCGTCCGACTTGAAAAACTTTCCTCGGTAGACCACGTACGGAAACGGGATGGCAAAGATCCCGGACTCATCGGAACCGCGGTAATCCGGAAAGTGCAATGCACTCATTCCGATCCCGAGTTCCCAGAGGGGCTTCTCAAGGTCCGCCGCATTGCCAGCACAGACGCCGCCGAGCAGCAAAATAGGCAGCACGACGATGTGGGACCGCCGCAACGCGTTACTTCGGCACGTTGGGCCGCGACTCGCGGCGCCTTGCGCTCGTAGACCGATAATTGTCGGTGCTTTCCGCATTGAGGGCGATCATGCCATACGGTACCGTTGCCGTCGTGTTTGCGCCGTCAGCGCAGCCAGTCAAAGGAGTGATGTGTATGAGATTGCCACGTTCAATTCTGCTCTTGGGAATCTTCCTTGCGACCAGTCCGTTGGTCGCTGCGGACCGTGGGTTCTACGCGGGAGCGGGCATTGGCCAGATGAACGTCGAAGTCGACAACATGTACGGCTCGAGTTTCGATTTCGACGAGGACGACTTCGGATTCAAGTTGTTTGGTGGCTACAGGTTCTTTCCCTGGCTGAGCGTAGAGGGAATCTTCCTCGACGGCGGCAACCCCGAGGTTCGGGATACTGTCGGCGCCGAGTCGGCCAGCCTGAGCGTTGAAGTCCAGAGCCTTGTTGCAGCCGCCGTGTTCTCGCTGCCGATCGGCGATCAGTTCGAGGTCTTCCTCAAGCCCGGCTTCGCATACTGGGACTCGACGACGGACTTCAGGTACAGCTCGCCGACATTCTCCGACCGCTTCGCGGACGACGACAGCGGCAGCGCTTTCTTCATTGGTGCTGGCGCGGGCTGGACGAGTGGTAACGCTGGGCTGCGTCTCGAGTACGAATGGTTCGACGTCGCCCCGGAGTACAA
>JAGDMS010000200.1 GCA_017860575.1 Deltaproteobacteria bacterium
GCAAGCTCCCATCTTTGCAAGCACGAAATGCGCCAAAAATGGCTCGATAGAATCCCTCTCATAACGGCCCGAGCGACCGGTGGAAATCTACCAACGGCTGGAACGACCAAGGTCAGTTTTGCGAATAATGGGTCGGAATACGGACGTTCGTATGAGTCCCTTGGGCCGAACTAGCCGGCGCGCCATTCGGGTCCGGGGCGGTACGGGGTTTCCCCTAGCTCGATGTTGGAATCACCGGAGTCGTTTGCTGGAGCTTCATCGGAGATTTGTTGTTATGATACCGCCCCGGGATGGCGGTACTCGAGCAGCAGCACCCATACCAGTTGACGCGGCCTGAACCAACCGCATTGCCTGCCCCACGTTGGTGGCTCGCAACGTCAACCGTGCGGCCGTATCTCATTGCGGCTGCCAGCGTCGTGCCGGCAATGGCGTTCACCATCGCATTGCACGAAGTGCTCGGTGGGCGCATTGTCATCGCGCTGTTCCTGATGGCGGTAACCGCAAGTGCCTACTACGGCGGCGTGTCGGCCTCTCGTGTCGCGATGGTGTTGTCACTGGTCGGCATCGTCTACCTTGTCGTCTTTGCCCAACAGCCGCCGACCCTCGATCGACCGGGCCTGGTTACCATTTGTCTTTTTGCAGTATCCTCGTATCCGATCACGCTTGTGGCCGCGCGGCAGGCACGCACTGAGCGTGAACGTGCCGATGTCGAGGCCGCACTCCGGGACAGTGCGGCCCGAGCCCAGGCCATGTTTGACGCCGCGGCGGACGGCATTCTCACCACCGACGAGCACGGCATCATCGAGTCGGTGAACCCTGCGACCGAGCGGTTGTTCGGCTACGCACTGCACGAATTGATCGGGCGCAACGTAACGACCCTCATGCCGGCACCTTTCCGGCCGCAGCCTACGGACGCCCTGCGCACATATCAGCAGGTCGGGCAGAAAACGATCATCGGGGGTGGCCGCGAAGTTCTCGGGCAGCGCCGCGACGGCACGTCTTTTCCCCTGGAGCTTTCCATCAATGCGTTGCTGGTCAACGACCGCCGACTGTTCATCGGCATCCTCCGCGACATCAGCGAGCGCCGGCGGTCAGAGGAAGATGTGACCACCGCGCTGCGACGTGAGCGGCAGGCCCGCCTGGAGGCCGAAGCCGCAAACCGGGCGAAGGACGAATTTCTCGCCATCGTTTCGCACGAACTGCGCACGCCGCTAACCCCGATTCTGACGTGGGGCCACCTCTTGCGCAGCGGCCGGCTGGATGAGGCCGCCACGCGTCGTGCCTTGGACGCGATCGATCGGGCGGCCCGCTCCCAAGCCCAACTCATCGAGGATCTTCTGGACGTCTCACGCATTGCCTCGGGCCAGCTCCGTCTGGAGGTGCGCCCCGTCGAAGTGGCGCCGGTCGTCGATGCCGCCGTCGAGTCGGTCCGCCCGGCGGCCGACGCCAAAGGCATCGCCCTCGACATCGCGCTCGATCGCAACGCCGGTATGGTCTCGGGTGACGCCGTACGCTTGCAACAGGTCATTTGGAACCTGCTGTCGAACGCCATAAAGTTCACCCCGCAAGGCGGACGGGTACAAGCCTGCCTGCGTCGGATCGACTCGCAGATCGAAGTCCGCATCAGCGACACCGGCCTAGGAATCAATCCGGAATTCTTGCCACACGTGTTCGAACGCTTTCGGCAAGCCGACAGCAGCAGCACGCGCACACATCGAGGCCTTGGCCTGGGATTGGCCATCGTCCGCCATTTGGTCGAGTTGCACGGCGGAATGGTGCGGGCAGAGAGCCCCGGTGAAGGACGGGGGACAACCTTTGTGGTGGAGCTACCGTTGCTTGCGCTGCCGCAGCCGGTGGCGGACGATCGTGACCACGAGTTGCCCAGTACGGTGCCGCAGTCAGAGGGGATGGCAACGTTGCAGGATGTCAGGGTGCTGCTTGTCGACGATGAACCCGATACGCTCGAGACCCTGCGTGTTGTCCTGGAGCAAGCGGGTGCTGACGTGCGCACCGCTACATCGGCCCGCGCGGCACTAGCGGCCCTGCAGGAGTTCGATGCCGAGATCCTGTTGTCCGATATTGGCATGCCGGACGAAGACGGCTTCGCGCTCATTCGACAGGTACGGATGGCAACGAGCCGGCGCAGCCGAGACATCCCGGCGGTCGCGTTGACCGCGTACGCGCGCAGAGAAGATCGGTTGAACGTCTTGGCCGCGGGTTTCCAGATGCACTTACCCAAGCCGGTGGAGCCCGCCGAGCTCGTCGCAGTGATTGCTAGCCTCAGTCATCGCACGCCGAATAGCCACACCGCGGCGGGATGATGATGGCGCCTGAGCTGCCAGCACCCCTGTCGTCGACAACTTGAGGAAACTTGGGCGTAGCAAATAATACGACCAGGTTCGTCGTGTCCTCTGCCGTCAGAGTTCTTCGTCGGCGTTGGACGCTTCCGGCATCAGCGACGGTGGAGACACGCGCTGCGATTGCGTGACGCCGGCATAACGTGTCGGGCACACAGCGGGCGCAGCCACGGGCCTGTTGCGCCGCTCTCCAGCTTGCATATAGATTTGTGTTGGCGCCGGTGAGTAGATGCAGACAGATGCGACGGTATTCGTTGTCGATGACGACCAAGATATCCGGGACGCATTGCAGGCGCTCATCGAATCCGTCGGTCTCAAGGCGAGCACGTTTTCCGGGGCGCAGCAGTTCCTCGAGCTTTATGAACCGGACACCCCGGGCTGTGTGATCCTCGACATCCGCATGCCGGGCATGAGTGGTCTCGACCTGCAGCGCGCTCTGACCACGCGTGGCATTCAAATCCCTGTCATCATGATCACCGGTCACGCCGAGGTGCCCGTCGCGGTCCAAGCACTGAAGTGCGGTGCGTTTGATTTCATCGAGAAACCGTTCAGTCCTCAGTTGCTCCTGGACCGTATTCGACGCGCAGTCGAAGTGGACATCCAGCGGCGGCAGGCATCGTCGGAACGGGCCGAGATCAAGGCACGCATCGCTGAGCTCACCCCACGTGAGCGTCAGGTAATGGATTTGGTGGTCGCCGGAAAGGCAAACAAGGTCATCGCCTCCGAACTGGGGCTCAGCCCCAAAACGGTTGAGGTCCATCGTGCACAGGTTATGCGCAAGATGCGTGTCGACTCCCTGGCGGAACTCGTCCGCGTGGCGCTGCTTGGCACCAGCGACCACGGCGACGGCATCTGATTCGTCTAGCTGTCCGCCGGCTTTGACCGCAGGATTCCCCGACTCCCCTGCACTGCCGGGAGCGCTCCTCTCCGCTCCAGCAGTGTGCTTCGACCCTGCCTGCCCGCGCCCACATTAGGGAAGGCCCTCGTCCACCTAGGGAAAATCCTAACTTTCACCTTGCGTACCCACGCGATAGTGTCGTTCTCCAAGTATCCAAAAATCGCATTCAGCTCGGGTTATCAGCGTGTCGCCCGTGGAGCCGGCACCAGCTGCATGAGGAGATACGTCAGGACTCTGAGCGGCCAAGGAGAACTGCGAATGAGGGACGGATCTGCCACCCTACACGCCGAACAGTCGAGTGGGCCGTTCAATCCTGAAATCATCCTGCCCACCCAGTATTTCAGGGCCTTCACCGCCCATACCGGCGAGCGCCGTCTGCTCGTGGCCGTGTTGGAGGACGCCATCGGCTGTTTCCAGAAAAACGCGTGCAAGTCCAATCGTCGCGGCCGCCGGCTGTTCGCCGAGGTCGAGAGGTGGTTCATGAGCGCGGACCGACAGTACGTCTATGCATTCGAGAACGTGTGCGACTTTCTCCAGCTGGATGCCAACGCTATCCGTCTGCGCTTGCGCCGTTGGGCGCAGACCGTTGTCGCAGAGGGCGCGGACCGTGCGGCAACCAACTCGAACGCCCAGCGGCAACCTGCCAAGAAGGCATTGGCCGCCGCGGCCGCACGTGCGGGCTTCGTTCCCGTATCGAGCCAGCCATATGACATCGGATCGCGCACCAATCCTCTACGGTCGATCGGATCCCGGGGTGCGGCGAATACCCGTTGTCGGATCCCCAAGACCTACCCGCACGATTTCAAGAAAAGAGAGGTGTCGTAGGCCGCATTGCGCGCGAAGATCTGCACCGACGACCCGCATTTTTCCGGCGACATCCGGGGCGTTTGCTCACCGCAATGTCCCACCACACGGCCATACCAATGGCGTGCGTGGGTGACTGCGCGGAAGACCACCGAGTGACCATCGGTTCACTGCTGACAATGGCAGCGCGCGCCCGTGGTCGCGCCCGAGCGACTTGGAAGCGTGCCGACTTGTCGTCGCCAGACGGTGCCCCTTCGGCCCTCCAGCCGGCCGACACGCAGGGTGCAGCAGTTCAGGCTTGGAGTCCGCCCTACGTCCCTGCGGGTGGCCACGGTGTCACCAACCTGGCGCATAGCCTGGCCGCATCGGCCGCAGGTGCGTACGTGAAATTGGACTTATCCCTCTTTCTTTGCCGTAGACCCGCAGGTTAACATCTGTTAACAGGCACGCTGGGGTGAGGAGTCGGAATGACATCCTGGGATGCATCCGTAGACTTCTTGGTAATTGGTTCAGGGGCCGCGGGCATGACGGCCGCGCTGCGGGCGCACGACATGGGGGCCACGACGATGGTTGTGGAGAAGGCCGTCCTCTTTGGTGGCTCGACGGCGATCTCCGGTGGTGTCGTCTGGGTGCCCAACAACCCGCTGATGGCGCAGCACGGCATCAGCGACTCGACCGACGCGGGGCTGCAGTATCTGGAGACGGTAACCGCGGGCACTTCGAGCACCGAGCGACTGCGTGCCTATGTCGAAACTGCGCCGCGCATGATGTCAACGCTGGCGGAGAACTCGCACGTCCGCTTCGAGTGCGTGAAGACCTATCCTGACTACTTTCCGGAAGTTCCCGGCGGAAAATCCGGTGGCCGATCGTGTGAACCGTTGGTGTTTGACGCCCTTCAACTCGGCGCCGAGTTTGGGCGCATGCGTCGGATGCCGACCGAGCGACTGATCCTGGGCGGGCGCCTCAGCATGCGCGCCGCTGACGGCCATTTGATGCTGGCCGGCGGGTTGCCGGCCACGTGGTTCATGTTGCGCGCGTTGGTTCGATACTACACCAACCTGCGTGCCCGGCTTCAGGGGCTGCGCAACACCAACGTCACGCTGGGTGGGGCGCTCGCCGGCCGCCTCCGCCTCTCGCTCATGGATCGCGCCGTGCCGCTGTGGCTGAACACCACGCTCCGGGAGTTGCTGACCGAGGGCGGACGGGTGACCGGCGCGTGCGTGGAACGCGACGGCACGTTGCTCCGTATTCAGGCGAAGAAAGGCGTCTTGCTCGCCACGGGGGGCTTCGATCGCAATGCGGCGATGCGCGCTCGCTACCAGCCCGCCCCGATCAGCGATGCGTGGTCTGCCGGTTGCGAGAGCAACACGGGGGACAGCGTGACTCTCGCTACGGCGGTCGGCGCCAGCCTCGATCTCATGGACGACTCCTGGTGGTGCCCGGCGATGCTCAATCCGCTGTGCCCTAGCGCGCCGGTGTGGGTGATGATTTTCGAGAAGAACCTGCCGGCGAGCATCATCGTCAACAAGCGCGGCCAACGGTTCATGAACGAAGCCGCGCCGTACAATGACACCGGCAAGAGCATGTTGCGTGCGAATACCCCCGATGCCCCGGCGATCCCGGCCTACCTGATATTCGATAGCACCTATCGAAGAAAATACCCGTGCGGTCCGATGAACCCTGGTTACGCCGTTTCCGACCGGTCGCTGCCCAAGGGCTTGGAGGGTGCATTCTTTGAAAAGGCCGACACGCTCGACGGCCTCGCCCGGAAGATCGGCGTCGATCCCGCCGGCCTGCTGGCGACGGCAAACCGCGTCAAAGAATTTGCCGTCACCGGCCATGACCTCGACTTCCACCGCGGAGACAGCCTGCAGGACCGCTACTATACGGTCAACGCCGACGGCCCCAACCCGACCTTGGGACCGCTGGCGCAGCCGCCGTTCTATGCGGTCAAAGTGTATCCGGGTGATCTGGGCACCAAAGGCGGCGTTCGCACCGACCCCCGCGCACGCGTGCTCACGGAAGCGAACGACCCGATCCCGGGTCTGTACGCCGCCGGTAATTGCTCAGCGGCGGTGATGGGCCGCACCTACCCGGGCGCGGGCGCCACCATCGGTCCCGCAATGACCTTCGGCTTCATCGCCGCGGAGCACGCGGTGGGCGGCGGCCGCGAGGGACGTAAGTAATCTGCCGACTACGCCTGCGCCAGCGTCAACAACTGTTCCAGTTTATCAATGTAGGCGTTCGTGGTTGCGATCCCCGGCGAGAACTGCACGTCGAAGAGCAATCCCGCGGCGCCGAGCTTTCGTGTCGCGACGATATCGGCTTGGATCTGTTCCGGTGTGCCGGTGAAGATCCCACGGTCGGCCGCCAACGGCTTGCCGGCGAACATCACATTGGCGCGCACGATCATGGTAACCGCGCCGGGGTCGCGGCCGGCTTCCGCAGCCATCTGTCGAATCGAAGCGAACATCTGCCGCATGCCTTCGACCGGGATGCCGGCGGGCATCCAGCCGTCGGCGATGCGCGCCACACGGCGCATGGTAGCCGGCGTATACGCCGCGAAGTAAACCGGCGGGTGCGGTTTCTGCACCGGTTTCAACGCGATGTGCGACTTGGCAATGCGGAAGTATTGCCCCTCGAACGACACCGGGTCCGTGGTCCAAATGGCCTTCAGTGCCTGCACCAGCTCGTTCGCCCGCTTGCCCCGTTCATTGATCGGCACGCCGACGGCCTCGTATTCGTCGGGCGACCACCCCGTCCCGAAGCCGACGCGCAGCCGGCCCTTCGACAGCACATCGATCGATGTCAGCTGGCGCGCCAACAACACCGGATTGTAGTACGGCGCATTCAGGACGCTGGTCCCAAGTCCGATGCGGCTCGTGTGCGCCGCCACGAAGGTCAGGGTCTCGAACGGGTCAAGCACCCGCTTGTAGCCATCCGGCAGGTGACCGTCGGGCATCGCCGGATACGGCGCACGCGGCGCGATCGGCCAGAGCACACGATCGAGCACCCACAAATCGTCGTACCCTAACGCTTCGGCGCGTTGCGCCACGGCGACAAGCGCATCCGGCCCAGCCGCCGGACCAAGCTGCGGTAGAGCGAACCCCAAGCGCATGGGAATCTCCTCCTGTGTGTGGTTACCGTTAGTTTATGGCACACGCGGCGAGAAAAACCAGATGCTTTGCCGGTGTGATTACCCCGGCGATTGGCACTAGGGACGGGCGCGGGGCGGCCGCCGGCTGCCCCGCGGCGGACGTTTACCCTGTTTCAAGGTGTACGCTCCGTGCCGTGCCGCCTGATGCAATTCGGCGAAGTCCAGCCTGATGGCCTCCACCAAATCATGCAGATCCGGCAACAGCTCCCAATCGGCGTTGAATCCGAAAAAGAGCTTCCCCACATTGCTGAACGAGCCGATCGCCACCCCCTGATTCTCGAACAGCGGGACCATCGGATAGCCCTCGATGCTTTGTGCGCCGGCGAAATACATCGGCTCGCCTGGACCCATGACGTTGGACACAATGAGGTTATAGGGGTGAATCGGTTCCGCCATCCGCATGCCCAGTTGGAAGATCGGGGCAATCGCCGAAGCCAGTTCGAAAATGAATTCGGAACCCGCCGCTTCGTGTGACGCTTTCGCCTGCGCGGTCGCTGCGCTCACCGCATGCAGCCGTTCCACGGGATCACGCGTCTGGAGGGGCAGCGCCAGCACCCAGACGGAGATACGGTTGCCCATCAGCTGGCGCTCGGCCGGGGTGCGTATGTTCACCGGGACCACCGCGTGGACGTTCATGCCGCTCAGCGCGATGCCCCGCCGTTCGAAGAAGCGACGGCAGCCCCCGGTGATGGCGGCGACAATGACATCGTTGACGGTTCCGCCCAGCCGGCGCTTGATCGTCTTGACATGGTCCAGTTCGAGCGTGAACCAATCGCAGCGACGGTAGGGGCCAATTGGACCGTTGATCGGTGTCTCGCTCGGCAGATCGATGGCCTTGCGCAGCGCGTTCCACATCCCCGCCGCGGCGCCTGTCAGCTCGGCGACCCTGCCTTTCGGGTCGCGGAGGACTCCGAGCAGGCCGCGCCCGATCTGCAATGGCAGCGTCGCCCGGCGGAGCATTTCATCGCGTAGCAGTTCGGCACCCGCTGGAATCGGCCGTGGTCGCCAGCGGGGCGCATCCGGAACGGTCGCGTCGCGACTCGGGCGCAGCAACACTGACAGCAGGTTCACGCCGGAGACGCCGTCAACCATGCAGTGGTGGGTCTTCATGACCAGCCCCCAGCGGCCGCCTTTGAGCCCCTCGACAAACCACAGCTCCCAGAGGGGCCGCCCGCGGTCGAGCGGCTGCGACATGATCTGTCCCGTCAGCCGCTTGAACTGGCGGTCATCCCCCGGCCGCGGCACGCTCACGTGGCGCACGTGATAGGCCAGGTTGAAATGGTCATCGTCGACCCATACCGGTCGGTCGAAGGCGGGCACATACGCCAGGCGCTGCCGGTAGCGCGGCATGAGATGGAGATGGGCCGCGATGTAGCGGCGCACCTGCTCCATGTCCAGTCCGCCTTGTGGCGTCGCGAGCGCCCCCAATTCCAACATCGTTGCGCCGCCCACGTGCATATGCGCGTGGGGAGTTTCCACGAGCAGAAAGCTCCGATCCTCTGCGCTGAGACATTCGTACCATGCCATGGTGGGCGGCCTCTCTCCTCGAACATGATGCCAGGGACTCGCTCAGATTGCATCCCGCAGGTCGGTACGGCTTCGGCAGTTCGTTCCGCCCGTTCTAAATCTTTATACTTCCGGACATCTCCAATGCTTTTTGCACGCGCAAGTCCGTTATCTTGATCTTGGTCGCCCTTTACGGTATCGAGCCCTACTGAGTCGGAGTGAAGGAGGTCGGCGGTATGGCTCGATTCAGCGGTGGCGCGGTGCTGGTCTTCGGAATGACGCTGTGCTGTCTCTACACTGCTCCGATGGCGTGGCGCAGCGGTACATTCGAATCCGCCGCGCAGGCGCAGAATGCGACCAGCACGTGCTCCTGTCCCCCCGCCAACTGCCAGCAAGGCTTCATCGCCGGATGTTCCGTAACGTGCCAGTCTCCGCAACTTGCCGATTGCCGGTGTGAGGCAGCATGCAACTCACACACCGGCGGTGCCTCTGGCGTCAATACCTGTGAGTGCAAGCAGTGACGTCAGGAAGGGGGGCCTATGGGTCGGAAGGAATCCGCGAGAGGGATTGAGATTGTTGCGGTCGCGTTGTTCTTGTGCGTCAGCA
>JAGDMS010000438.1 GCA_017860575.1 Deltaproteobacteria bacterium
CCAGCAATCCCGGGTAAGGCGACGCTTCCCCCAATCACGGATTGGCGCGACGGTATTTCGTCTCAACGGCCTTCGCTTCCTGCCCATCCGGCGTTACGTTGTATGCCGTGATCGTGAGATGATCATTGTCGATGACTTCATAGACGGTTTTCCAGCCCCAGGGAGGGGTGTTCGGGCCGACATCGTACTTTCCGGTCACAACGAAACCGCGGCCGGTCGCGTCGCCTTCGGAGAACATGATTCCATAGTTCATATGAAAATCATCGACCCACGAGGTTTCGAACCGTTTCGTCACCGAATTGAATGCGATGGTTTCCTCTCCGTGTCGTGGCCGCCCCTGGAGTGTGGACTCGTACTCGTGACGAAGAAACCGTCCTTCGAGCATCGGGCGGATTGTGCCCGTAATTCTTGAATCGTCGGCAAGCTTGCCGGGTTCGAACCAGGTGCGACACGTGCCTTCCCAAGAGCCAACCAGCGACTTCAGAAGTTCTTCGGGCATGATTCGCTCACCTCGATGGGGTGGAGTTTTGTCCGTTACGGGTGCCTGCGCTGAAGCCAGCGCTGCCAACGTGAGGACCAACAACATTACCAACGCGGATCGTCCAATCGTCTTCATGGTTCGTCCCTCGTGTGCATACGTCGCGGGCAGCACAGTTGGCCGGCGGTCGAATGGGTCTCTTGCCGACCAACGGAATGCGCATCAGCTGCGACGAGGCGGTCAGAACATCCCGTTCTCGTTGGCGATCTGCTTCGGCGCGACCTGGACGATGTCCCAGAGTTCTACAATGCGCCCATCCTCGAATCGAAAGATGTGCACGACCGCGATGTCAGGCTCTGCAGATCCACGCCTGAGTCTCGAATGCACCGCTACGTAGTTCCCCTCCTGCAAGGCAACCTGCACGTCCAATTTCTTGCCCGGGTTTCGTGCTTCGTCTTCTTCCATTCCCTCTCTGAGCGATTGGGCGTCCCCGGCAAAATACGGGTTGTGGTGGCGAAACCCGTCGGCGACATGCCGTTCGTATGCGCCACGAACATCGCCGGAAACGATTTGCATCAAGAAGTCCACTGCGGTGTCCTTCAGAGTTCGTGTAGTCAAGTTAGTACTCCTTCGCCAACGACCCGGTTCAGCGGCGTCGCATGGCGCCGTCCGCTGCAACCGGTTGTGAGATGGTGACTCTCCTGCTCTATTTGACCAACTCGATCTCACCGGGCCGCCACGTCTTGTCGAACCAGGGTTGTAGCGGACCATAGAGGCGTAGAAGCGTACTCCAGCCCTTGCCGGGGATGGTTTGCACCCAGTTGTTTTCCTTGCCAGCCGGGGCCTTCGGTCCGAAGTAAACATCCACGGATCCGTCCGGATTAACCAACAGCGCCTTGTTCTGACTGGTGACAGCCGGCCACTTCTGGTCGGTCTGGAGCATCGAGCGCGTCTGGTTGTCGTACAGGATCACCGACCAGAACTGCTTGACCGGGATGTTGGGTGGTAGGTGCAGCCTGTAGTTCTTGCTGCCGTCGAAGGGATGTCCCTCGGCGTCCACGAACGCCGCCATGTACTGCGAACCTTCACCGACGGTCTTAGAGTCCATCGCGGGCGTCACACCGGTGGCATAGAAGAAGAACGCTGAATAGGCGTCGAGGATTCGCGCGCCGTCCTCCTCGAACTTGTAGCCGCCGTAGAAGCCCGAGCGCCACGCGCTGTTCGGGTAGTAGTAACTCTCCTTGATCCGCAATCGACCATTGATGGCGCGCGCGGTGGCATCGCCAACCACTGCGGCCTCGCTCAGGATTTTCTTCATGCGCGCATCGGGTGAGAAAGGCTTGCCCTTCTGGATGCCGACCGATGCGTACAGGCCAAGAGTGACAGGATCGAGCATATCGGTCGGTTCTTCCTGCACGACCTGGTTGAGATATTCCCAGAACGTGTAGTCCGCCGGCGCGAGCGTGCTGAATGCCTTACCGGAGACGTGCACGAACCTCAGGGACGGTGGATTGGCGGAGTCCTTCAGACGATAGATCTTCGTGTGCTTCTCCACGAGATCCACGCCTGGCTTGGGATCGCCATCGACGAGGAATGAACGCCAGGGAACCCAGACGCTGAAGGTTGCTGGGCGCACGACGAAGTAGCCGGCTAGCACCTCTCCCTGGTAGCCCGGCGGCAGGATCAGGTACTTGCCACCTTCTCCCTTGTCGGGCCCGCTGAAGCCGAGATCGGTGACGAAGTTGTACCACATGTCGTCGATCGCCCCGAGCACCTTCGGCGGTACCTCCAGCACCAGCGGCCCTTCGCGCAGATCCAGCCAGAACCACGTGTACGGCGTGTTGTTGTTGGGCGTGAGGAACAGGGACTTCGAGTCCATGCGGTCCTCGAAAATCGGCACCGTTGAATTGAACGGTCCGAATTCTGCCATCCCTTTGCGGTTGGCCAGTTGACTTACCGGCGCCAGACCCAGGAGGTACGCCTGCACGGCGCGCTGGAAGTCGAGGTTGTCGTAGAGCTTTTCGACTGTCGCGTCGTCGGGGAAACCATCGAAAAATCTCAGAGTGCCCAAGCGTGTTTTCACCGTGTCCGGCATGGCGATTCCAGCCGGGATATCGGTAGTCATCTTCATCTTTGGTGGAGTCTGCGTCTGTGCGGTGCTTGCAGCCAGTACGCAAGCGAGCGTGCTGACGAACAGGCCTACCAAGTGTTTAGCATTCATTCCTACCTCCTCTTGACTTCGTGCGTGAAAAGCCCTTTCGTTGTCGGCTGACGATCTGCGAATCAACCGCACTCGAGGCGGCGCGGGGGATGCCCTGCGGCCTGCGTGACGCCGCGGCGTGTTACCTGAATGTGCTTGTCGGACCGGACACTGTCAAGCGTTTCAATGCGGCCACGTGGTCCCGACATAGAAACTGTTAGTATCGATCCCGGGGTTCTCATAGGCCGTTCCCGCGTCGGATATGTGATGCAACTTGTATCCAAAAAAGACCGTCCGGCCCGAGTCCGTTTTCAGCTCGAATCCACCACCAAAATTGAACATGAAATTGAAATAGGAAGCGCCGTGGGTTGGCACCTCCCCATTGAAAGCGACGACTCCACCCGTGACGGCAAAGAACAACCAAAACTCGTGGGTCAAGCCCATGCCGAATTTCAATCCCAGGAGTGCGGCGCCGATACCATACTTGGCCTCATAGCCGGTAATGTGTCTGGGATTGCGGCCAAACCAGGAGATGCAGCTAACGTGACAAACAATCAGCACGTTGAGCGGATCCTCTGGACGCCGGCGATGCCGCTCCGTCCCTCTTCCCGCCTCCCGAAGGATCGCGACAATCTGCTCCGGCGTGAACCGTTTCCGAGACATATCCTTCGCCTCTCTGGCCCAGGAACTAGCTCCGCCACTGGTTCAATATCTGGGGGAAACGTCACGCCTCGGTGAGGCGGGTCTGCGGCACACACCGCAGTTGACCTGATACTTAGCGTCAGTCAACGATGAAGAGTTTCACTCTACCGACCGTGCGCGACTTGTGCGCTGCCGCTCCCTCTCCAACCTGATAAC